>NZ_JAJSLU010000012.1:64612-206672 GCF_023063025.1 Pseudomonas sp. YL2
GCCCCCCCCACCGTGCCGGCCGCACCCAGCTGGGGGGACGCGCCCCCCCGCCGGTGATGCTGCCGGCGGGTGATCTGTTGGCCGGAGCGCGCTCACTCCTACAGGTTCCAGGTACACCCCGCAGAATGGCTGATCATCACACATCCAAATGTGGGAGCGAGCCTGCTCGCGAAGAGTGCCTGTCAGTCAACATTGATGTTGTATGACACGCCGCCTTCGCGAGCAGGCTCGCTCCCACAGTTCTGATTTGTGTCGGGATCAGAAGAGTTCGCTGAAGGGAATGAAACGCAGCGGATCGCCAATGCCGTGGGTGCTGTTTTCCGGCACTTCCACCAGCCCATCGGCCCAGGTCGCTCCGAGCAAAACGCCGGAACTCTGGTTCGGATACAACACCGCGCGCCCCGCCTCCAGCCGCACCCGCAAGTACTCTCGACGACTGCCAGCCTTGTTCCAGGCGAACCCGGCATTCACTGTGAAGCTCAACGGCATGACCTCTTCCACGCCCTGAATGCGCAGCAGGTACGGCCGCGCCAGCAGGCCGAAGGTCACCAGCGCCGAGGTCGGATTGCCCGGCAGGCCAATCACCGGCACGCTGCCGAAATGCCCCACCGTCAACGGTTTGCCAGGCTTGATCGCCAGCTTCCACAGCAGCGGTTTGCCGTCCTCGCGCAGCACCTGCCCAAGGCAATCGGCATCGCCGGCAGACACCCCGCCGGTGGTCAGGATCAGGTCAGCCGCCACTTGCAGTTGCTCAAGCTTGAGCCGCGTCTGCGCCGGACGATCCGGGAGGATCCCGGCGTCGATCACCTCGCAGCCCAGTTCCTTCAGCCAGTGGCCGAGCAGCACACGATTGCTGTTGTAGATGCTGCCGGGACGCAGCGGCAGGCCCGGCTCGACCAGTTCGTCACCGGTCGACAGCAGCGCCACGCGCGGGCGTCGCACCACGTGCAACTGTGCCAGCCCTTGCCCGGCGGCGACCGCCAGTTCGAACGGCCCGAGGCGTTTGCCGGCACGCAGCAGGATGTCGCCGACGCGGTTTTCCTGACCCTGCGCGCGAATGTTCTGCCCCGCCTTCAAAGGCTGCAAAAAACGCACGCGGCCGTCCTCCAGCACTTCGACGTTCTCCTGCATCTCGACGCAGGTAGCACCAGGTGGCAACGGTGCGCCGGTAAAGATCCGCGCGCAGGTGCCGGGCAATAGCGCGTCCGGTGCCAGACCGGCGTAGACCTTCTGCGACACCTTCAGCGGCTGACGATGCAGATCGGCCAGGTTCAAGGCATAACCGTCCATGGCGCTATTCGGCCATGGCGGCAAGTCGAGCGAGGCGACCAGATCACTGGCCAGCACCCGCCCACGTGCCTCGTCGAGCGGCAGAATTTCGCTATCGGCCAGACGTTGCTCATTGGCCATGCCGAGCAATTGGTCGAGGGCGTCCTCGACCGGCATCAACCCTGCCTTGCTCATCCGCGCGGCCCACAGGCAGCGACTGATTTGAGGTGCGGCACAAAGTTGCACGGGCGGTGGCGGTTATCCAGTTGCTCGGCGAGGATACCTTCCCACGCTGTGCGACAGGCACCGGTCGAACCCGGCAGGCAGCACACCAGCGTGCCGTTGGACAGCCCGGCCAGCGCTCGGCTTTGCACGGTCGAGGTGCCGATGTCGAGAATCGAAATGGCGCGGAACAACTCGCCAAACCCGTCGATCTGCTTGTCGAGCAGACAGGCCACCGCTTCCGGCGTGCTGTCGCGCCCGGTGAAACCAGTGCCGCCGGTGATCAGCACCACCTGAATGCTGTCGTCGGCAATCCACTGCGCGACCTGGGCGCGGATCTTGTACAGGTCATCCTTGAGCAGATTGCGTTCGCTCAAGGTATGACCGGCCTCCAGCAAGCGGCTGACCAGCAATTGGCCGGACGTGTCGCTCGCATAATCGCGAGTATCGCTGACGGTCAGTACGGCTATGTTCAGGGGGACAAACAGGGCATCCGCTTTCGCACTCATGGGAATCTCCGGCAGTAGTCAATCAGATTGCCAAGCAGCCTAAGTGCCACTTATGAGTACTGTCTAATCACTCTGGCCAACCACATTATCGAGCTGCTCTATCGGCGCCGTTGACCTCGGCCAACGCCTTTGAAACCATGGGCGATAGAGCTGATCGATAGGCTTTTCAATTCTTCCGATTGGACGCAGATACAGGCAGGTGAGATCGTCACACCTCGCGTTTTTCGTGCGCTGCGCGCATCTGCGTCAATACTCCATTCAATTTCTCAACGAGCAGGTGCCTGCGTGGACATCAAACAACTCAAGTTCCTGATCGCACTGGACGAAACCCGACACTTCGGCCAGGCCGCCGCCCGCTGCCACATCACCCAGCCGACCCTGTCGATGCGTCTGCGCAATCTGGAAGATGAGCTGGATCTGGTGCTGGTCAATCGCGGTCAGCGCTTCGAGGGTTTCACCCAGGCCGGCGAACGGGTACTGGCCTGGGCGCGCACCCTGCTGGCCGCGCATGACGGTCTGTTCGCCGAAGCGGCGGCGTGCCGCGGGCAACTGGTCGGTAGCCTGCGCCTGGGTCTGGTGCCCCTGAGCAACTTCAACCCGGTCAATTACATCCAGAGCTTGTCCGGGACGTATCCCGAGCTGAAATTCAGTCTGTCGTCGGGCAGTTCCGACGAGATCATCGCCGGCCTTGGCAACAATCAACTGGACCTGGGTGTGTGCTACCTCGACCACGTCAACCCGAACTATTTCGATTTTTTCGAGATCGGCGAAACCCGTGTCGGACTGCTTTACGACAACCGCCACTTCCATTTCGAAGGTTCGCAAATGAGCTGGGAAGACGCCGCCGAACTGCCGCTGGGGATGATCACCACCGGCATGCATTACCGCAAATCCATCGACCTGAGCTTTCGCAGCCGCGGGCTTAATCCGCAGCCGATCATGGAAAGCGATTCGACGTACCAGTTGCTGCAGGCGATTCACCAGGGCTTCTGCTGCTCGATCATGCCGCTGGACAGCGGACTGGAAGAGCCGATCGAACACCTGTCGTTCATGCAACTGCCGGATGCCAGCGTGCTGGCGCCACTGGGGCTGGTAATGCGCAAGACCGAGCCGCGTTCGGCGATTGCCGAGAAGTGTTTTGCCGAGGCGCGCAAGTTGTTCGGGGTTGAGGTGCCGGAGGTTTGAGTGACATCTCCAGACATTGATGCTGGCTGTCAGACCGCCTTCGCGAGCAAGCCCGCTCCCACAGGTTGAATGCATTTCAATTGTGGGAGCGGGCTTGCTCGCGAAGAGGCCCGCCCGACCAACACAAACCCCGAGGTGAATCGGTCATCGACCAGCCCGATCACCAGATCAGAACAAGCGATTGGACGCACTTTTAACACCCCCGTAGCCTGAACCCACTTCAGCGCTTCGGGACTTTTCAAGATGCTCTGCCACGTCGAATCCAACACCGAATCCAACACCGAACCCAACGCCCCCGCACCGCAACCGTCACAGGTGGCGTTTCGCGAATACCTGCCGCACGCCCCGCTCTCGCACGTCGCCCTGGCCGCGGAGATCGCCCTGGCGATCACCTTCAACGGCCTGAGCCAGGCGGTGATGATGGTCTCGCCCGGCAACCTCGAAGACTTCATCCGGGGCTTCAGCCTGAGCAACGCGATCATCGACAGCGTCGACGAGATCTACGACATCCGCCTGAGCCATTTCGATCAGGCCTGTCAGGCCGAGGTGCAGATATCCAGTCGCGCGTTCTGGGCGCTGAAAGATCATCGTCGGCAGATGGCTGGCACCAGCGGCTGCGGCATCTGTGGCGTCGAGGCGCTGGAGCAGGCGTTGCCGCAACTGCAGATTCTGCAACCCTGCGCGCTGCCGCCGGCCGCGCATTTCGACGGTATCCGCCAACGCATCGAACAGGCTCAGCAACTGGCCCGCAGCAGCGGCGCCCTGCACGCGGCGCTGTACTTCGATGCCAGCGGTGAGGCGCTGTTGTGCCGCGAAGACATTGGCCGGCACAACGCCCTCGACAAGCTGATCGGCGCGATGCAAATCGCTGACGTCGATGCGCGCCAGGGCTTCGTGGTGGTCACCAGCCGTTGCAGCCTGGAGCTGATCCACAAAGCCGTGCGCGCCCGACTTGGCACCCTTGTCAGCCTGTCCGCCCCCACCGCGTTGACGGTGCGTTGGGCGCTCAAGCATCGGCTCAATCTGATCCACGTGCCGCACCGCAACGCCCCCCGAATCTACAGCCCGATCCAGGAGCTTATGCCATGAGCAACACCCTCACCCACCTCGACGATCAGGGCCGCGCCAACATGGTCGACGTCAGCGACAAAGCCGCGACTCGCCGCGAAGCCACGGCGCAGGCCTGGGTGCAGATGCGCCCGGAAACGCTGCAGATGATCCAGGCCAACGGACACCCCAAGGGCGACGTTTTCGCCGTGGCGCGCATCGCCGGAATCCAGGCGGCCAAACGCACCCACGAACTGATCCCGCTGTGTCACGCGCTGTTGCTCAGCTCGATTCACGTTGAACTCAAGGCCTGCGAACCGGACCGCGTGCAGATCACCAGCACCTGCCGCCTGACCGGCCAGACCGGCGTTGAACTCGAGGCCCTGACCGCCGCCAGTGTCGCGGCGCTGACCATCTACGACATGTGCAAAGCGGTGGACCGGGCCATGGTCATCGGCGACATCCGCCTGCTCAGCAAACAGGGCGGACGCTCCGGGCATTTTCAATGGGAGGACGCGCAATGATCCTGATCAACTACTTCGCCAGCTACCGTGATCGCCTCAATCTGGGCGGGGAAAAAATCCCCCTGAGCGACGACCTGACCTGCATCGAGGACGTACGGCAGATGCTCATGGCCCGCGGTGAGGAATGGCGCGAAGTGCTTGGCGCCGGCAACCTGATGTGTGCGTTGAACCAAGAGCTGTGCCAACCGAGCGCGGCGATCGAAGACTTCGACGAGATCGCGTTTTTCCCACCGGTCACCGGGGGCTGAGCATGACGGTTCGAGTCCAGTACAAAAGTTTCGATGTCGGCCAGTTGACCGCCGACTTGCATGCGCGCAATCCACGGGTCGGCGCGGTGGTGAATTTCATCGGCTATGTGCGCGATCTGAACATTGGCCAGAGCGTGAGCGAGCTGTTCCTCGAGCACTATCCGGGCATGACCGAAAAAGCCCTCGAACGGATCGCCGACGAGGCACGCGAGCGCTGGCCGCTGCTGGGTGTGGAGATTGTGCATCGGGTCGGCGCGCTGGCGGTCAGCGAGCCGATCGTGTTTGTTGGCGTCAGCAGCAAGCACCGGCACATGGCGTTCGAAGCCTGCGCGTTCATCATGGATGTGCTCAAGACCCGTGCGCCGTTCTGGAAGCGCGAGAGCACAGCGCAAGGTTCGCATTGGGTCGAGGCGCGGGAGAGTGATCAGAATGCGGCGCTGCGCTGGAGTCTGGCGCATGCCTGATCCTGCGAGGGAGCCTGGCGAATCATCGCACCGTCCCGCTGGGGCGCTAAGCGGCCTCAAAAAAGCGGGACTGCTTCGCAGCCCGGCGGGAGCAAGCTCCCTCGCCACAGGTTCAGCTTACCGATAGCACTTTTTCATAAAAGCCTGATTAGATAGCGGCTCCGACAGCATCTACCGCAGGAGCCGCGTTTGAACACCTCACCTGAAGATTTGCCCAAACCCGCTCCCGTCACGCGGCGCCAGGCCTGGCGCTTCTGGCTCAAGCTCGGCTGCATCGGTTTCGGCGGCCCGGCCGGGCAGATCGCGATCATGCATCAGGAACTGGTCGAGCGCAGGCGCTGGATCTCCGAGCGGCGCTTTCTGCACGCGCTCAACTACTGCATGTTGCTGCCCGGCCCCGAGGCCCAGCAACTGGCGACCTATATTGGCTGGCTGTTGCATCGCACCTGGGGCGGGGTGATCGCCGGGGCGCTGTTCGTGCTGCCGTCGCTGTTCATCCTGATTGCGCTGTCGTGGGTGTACATCGCGTTCGGCGATGTACCGGTGGTGGCGGGGATCTTCTACGGAATCAAACCGGCGGTGACCGCGATCGTCTTGCACGCGGCGCATCGCATCGGTTCGCGGGCACTGAAAAACAGTTGGCTGTGGGCGATCGCCGGGGCGTCATTCGTGGCGATATTTGCCTTCAATCTGCCGTTCCCGCTGATCGTCCTCGGCGCGGCGTTGCTCGGCTATTTCGGCGGACGCCTGGCGCCGCAGCGCTTCGACAATGGCGGGCAGCGCGGCAGTGCCAAATCCTTCGGCCCGGCGCTGATCGATGACGACACGCCGACACCCGACCATGCGCGATTCAGCCTGCCGAAACTGTGGCGTCTGCTGCTGGTTGGCGCAGCGCTGTGGTGTTTACCGATGGGCCTGCTGACCGCGCTGTTCGGCTGGGACGGCACGTTCACGCAAATGGGCTGGTTCTTCACCAAGGCCGCATTGCTGACCTTCGGCGGCGCTTACGCGGTGTTGCCCTACGTCTATCAGGGCGCGGTCGGGCACTACGGCTGGCTGACGCCGACGCAGATGATCGACGGCCTCGCCCTCGGCGAAACCACGCCCGGGCCGCTGATCATGGTGGTAGCGTTTGTCGGTTTCATCGGCGGTTATGTGCAACCGACGTTCGGTGCGGAACATGCATTCGCCGCTGGCGCACTGGCGGCGACGCTGGTGACCTGGTTCACCTTCCTGCCCTCGTTCCTGTTCATCCTCGCTGGCGGGCCGTTGGTGGAATCAACGCACAACGAACTGAAGTTCACTGCACCGCTGACCGCGATCACTGCGGCAGTGGTCGGGGTGATTCTGAACCTGGCGTGTTTCTTCGCTTATCACGTGTTCTGGCCGAACGGTTTTGCCGGGCATGCGGATCTGTTTTCGATCGGGCTGGCGCTGCTGGCCGCGTTGGCGCTGTTCATTTTCAAACGCGGGGTGATCGAAGTGTTGATCGTTTGCGCCCTCGCCGGGCTGGGCTTTCATCTGATGCGCTGAACCCTGGCCTGCGAATCTCCCGTTTACACGCCCGCGAATTCCCCCTTACTATCCGGGCACACCGGTCGGCGGGCCTGCCCCGCCACCGACGTTTTCCGCCAACGGAAACACGCGTTATGAGCACGTCACCACAACAACCAGAAAGGTTGAACGTCTCCGCTGTGTGCGCCCTCTGTCACAGGGGCCGCGCATGAATCGCATCGTCAATCTCCCCATGGCCCTGCGCCGTTCCAAGCTGCGTCACTCCGCACGCCCGCCGGATATCGCCTGCTGATTTCTGTCAGTCAGTAAAGATCCATTGTGGCGAGGGAGCTTGCTCCCGCTGGACTGCGTAGCAGTCCCCTGCCTTTGAATCAAAAAGCGAGAGCCGCTTCGCGCCTCAGCGGGAGCAAGCTCCCTCGCCACAGGTTCTACGTCACGTCTGACTGATCTCCATTTTATTCCTGCCGGGACGCCATAGCTGCGTCCGGCCCGATCCTGCGCGCCCATGCGGCGCCATCGTGAGTGATTGACCATGAAATTCGCAGCCATCGAAGACGCACGCCTGTTCCTTGAACAGAACCCCGATATCGACATGATCGAGCTGTTCATCCTCGACGCCAACGGCGTGCCGCGCGGCAAGCTGCTGCACCGCGAAGAACTGCTCGCTGTATACGAAAGCGGTCGCCCGCTGCCCAGCACCATTCTCGGCCTGACCGTGCAGGGCGAAGACGTGGAAAACTCAGGTCTGGTGTGGGACGTCGGCGACATCGACTGCCGCGCCTACCCGCTCGAAGGCAGTCTGGTGTGCCTGCCGTGGCGGCAGATTTCGACGGCAGCGGTGCAGGTCAGCATGCACCCGACCGAGGGCATGCCGGCGAGCATCGCCGACCCACGGCACCTGCTGATCAAAGTCATCGACGGCCTCAAGGCCGAGGGTTATCACCCGGTGATGGCGTGCGAGCTGGAGTTCTATCTGCTCGACGCCAAACGTGATCACAACGGTCGCCCGCAACCGGCGCTGGATGCCGACGGTGGCCGACCGCGACACACCCAGGTCTACGGTTTGCGCGAACTGGAGCAGATCGAACCGTTCCTCGCCGACCTCTACAGCGCCTGCAAACTGCACGGCATTCCGGCGCGCACAGCGATCTCGGAATACGCCCCGGGCCAAGTGGAAATCACCCTTGAACACGGCGACGCGTTGCTCGCGATGGATCAGGCGGTGCGTTACAAACGCCTGGTCAAAGCCGTGGCACACAACCACGGCATGCAGGCGACATTCATGGCCAAGCCGTTCGATGATCTGGCTGGCACCGGGATGCACATGCACGTCAGCCTTGCTGATGGCGAGGGGCGCAATCTGTTCGCCGCCGAGGATCCGGCCGGCACTCCGCTGCTGCGCACCTCGATTGGCGGCATGCTCGCCTCGCTGCTCGATACGCTGCTGCTGTTCTGCCCCAATGCCAACTCCTACCGCCGCTTTCAGGCCAACAGCTATGCGCCATTGGCGCCGACCTGGGGCGTCGACAACCGCACCGTCAGCCTGCGCGTACCGGGCGGCCCGGCCAATACCCGGCATATCGAACACCGCATCTGCGGCGCCGACGCCAACCCGTATCTGGCGGCGGCAGCGATCCTTGCCGGGATCCATCGTGGCATTCGCGAGAACCTCGATCCTGGTGCGCCGGTCGAGGGCAACGGCTATGCGCAGGCCAAGGAACTGCTGCCGACCGACTGGCTGACGTCGCTGCAAGCGCTGGAAAACTCCGCGTGGGCACGGGATGCCCTGGGCCAGGAGTTTCTCGGGGTGTATCTGGCGGTGAAGCGTGCCGAGTACCGGCAGTTCATGGCCGAGGTGGGTGAGCAGGATTGGCGTTGGTACCTGACCGAAGCCTGAAGCCTCACCACTAACCCCTGTAGGAGTGAGCCTGCTCGCGATAGCGGTGTGTCATTCAGCAATAATGTGTCTGACATGGCCTCATCGCGAGCAGGCTCACTCCTACAGGGTACCGCGTACAACCGAAGAATTTGTGTGGACACCGACATGAGCCAACGCTGCAATTCCTACTACACCGCCACCCTCAACCAGGACACCGACTACCCGACCCTGCAGGGCCGGCACCAGGTTGATGTGGTGATCATCGGCGGCGGTTTCACTGGCGTCGCCACCGCCGTCGAACTCGCCGAAAAAGGCCTGAAAGTCGCCATCGTCGAGAGCCACAAGATCGGCTGGGGCGCCACCGGACGCAATGGCGGACAAGTCACCGGCAGCCTCTCCGGCGACGGCGCGATGCGCAAACAGATGCGCCCGAAGCTCGGCGATGAAGTCGACGATTTCATCTGGCACCTGCGCTGGCGCGGGCATGAAATCATCCGGCAGCGGGTCGAGAAGTACGGCATCCAGTGCGACCTCAAACACGGCCATCTGCACGCCGCCTACAAGCCAAGCCACATGGACGGTTTGCGCCAGGATTACGACGAAGCCGTGCGCCGCGGCCTGGGTAATGAAGTCAGTCTGCTCGACCACAGCCAGGTGCGCGACCTGCTGCAAAGCGACCTCTACCACGGCGCTATCAAGAACACCCGCAACATGCACCTGCACCCGCTCAACCTGTGCATCGGCGAAGCGCGGGCGGCGGAAAGTCTCGGTGCCTTGATCTTCGAGAACAGTGAGGTGCTGGAAATCATTCACGGCAAAACCTCAGGGGTGCGCACCGCCCACGGCCAGATCGACGCCAATCAAGTGATGCTCGCCGGCGACGTCTATCACAAGCTCGAACCGGGTCAGCTCAAGGGCAAGATTTTCCCGGCCATGGGCGGCATCGTCACCACCGCGCCGCTGGGTGATCTGGCGCGGCAGATCAACCCCGAAGACCTCGCGGTGTACGACTGCCGTTTCGTCCTCGACTACTACCGCCTCACGGCCGACGGGCGCCTGCTGTTCGGCGGCGGCGCCAACTACAGCGGCAAGGATTCACGGGACATCGCCGCCGAGCTGCGCCCGTGCATCGAGCAGACGTTCCCGGCGCTCAAAGGGGTGCAGATCGACTACCAGTGGAGCTGCGCGATGGGCATCGTGATCAACCGCATCCCGCAACTGGGCAAGCTCTCGGAAAACGTCTGGTATTGCCAGGGCTATTCGGGACACGGCATCGCGACGACGCACATCATGGGCGAAATCATGAGCCGCGCGATCACCGGGCAGATGGAGCAGTTCGAGACCTTTGCGCAGTGCCAACACATCCGGGTACCGATGGGGGATTTGCTGGGCAATCCATTGTTGGCGGCGGGGATGTGGTATTACCAGATGCTTGAAAAGTTACGTTGATCGCACTGGCCCCTTCGCGAGCAAGCCCGCTCCCACAGGTTGATTGCATTCCAAATGTGGGAGCGAGGCTGCTCGCGAAGAGGCCAGCAGCCTCACTACAAATCTCACTCCGGCAACTGCTCCACCATTGAAATGCATTCCAAATGTGCGAGCGGGCTTGCTCGCGAAGGCGCCAGCAGCCTCACTACAAATCTCACTCCGGCAACTGCCCCCCCATTGAAATGCATTCCAAATGTGGGAGCGGGCTTGCTCGCGAAGAGGCCAGCAGCCTCACTACATATCTCAGTCCGGCAACTGCCCCCCCATTGAAATGCACTCCAAATGTGGGAGCGCGCTTGTTCGCGAAGAGGCCAGCAGCCTCACTACAAATCTCAGTCCGGCAACTGCTCCACCACAATCCCCAACCGCCGATAATCCTCGACACTGCCCGACGCCAGGTGCCGCTCGGTTATCAGCGTATGCAGGCGCGTGCACGACGCCACCACAAACGGCTCCACCGCGCCGAGCTTGTCCGCCGTGGTCACCGCAATCACCCGCGCCGCGCTGTCGAGCAGCGCCTGCTTCACCGGCACTTCATCAAAATGCAGCGAGGTGACGCCCACCTCCGGGTGAATCGCACAGACCCCGGTAAACGCCAGATCCGCCTTGATCCCGGCCAGCATGCGCACCGCCTCGTGCCCGCTGGCCGACATCGTGCGCGGGTTCAGTTGCCCACCGGCCAGAATAACCTTCACGCCCTTGTATTCGGACAAGGCAATCGCTGTCATCGGCGCGGCGGTCACCGCAGTGATCTGGATATCCGCGCGCAACGAGCGCGCCACCTGCAACGCGGTCGAACCGGAATCGAACAGCACAATCTGCCCATCCTCGACCTTTTGTGCCGCCAACTGCGCCAGACGCACTTTCACCTCATCAGTCTCATCCAGCCGGGTGAAGTAATCCTTGCCGCTGTCCTTGGGCCTTGGCAGCGCCCCGCCATGCACGCGCTGCACCAGTCCGGCGTGGTCCAGTTCGGCCAAGTCGCGGCGGATGGTGTCTTCGGACACAGCGAAGTGCTGGCTCAACTCGGAGGCCATGACCTTGCCGTCGCGTTCGAGGATCAGGAGGATTTTCTGCCGGCGCAGGGATGGCAGTTCGGTGACCGAATGATTGTGCATGGTTTTGCCTGTTTATGCTTGTAGTTGCAGGTTTTGCCGAGACTAGCGAAAGCCTTGGGCAAACACAAACCGGCCGGTATCAATTGTTTCGATCATTGGAATCAACATGCCGAATTTTTTCTTTGCATTCAGTCTGTTCAGAATGGCCTCACTTTAAAAAGGCTCAGGATGAACAGCTGATGAATCTCAATTTTGCGTTTGCGTGCATGATCGTGGTGTCTTTTGCGATTGCCTTGGGCCACGCCTGATCCGTCACACCGACGCCGCCAGATGCTCACGCAACCATTTGTGTGCCGGATCGCGATGCGCGCGCTCGCCCCAGAACATCGCCATTTCGTAGCCCGGCACCGGCAACGGCGCATCGACTACCTGCAACGCCGGGTTGTCGCGAACCAAACGTGACGGCAGCATCGCCACCAGATCGGTACTCGCCAGCACCGACATCACCATCAGAAAATGCGGCACCGACAGCACCACTTTGCGCGCCAGGCCGACCTCGGCCAGCGCCTTGTCGGTCACCCCGAAAAAGCCCCCGCCCTCGCGCGACACCATCACGTGTTCCAGCGCACAGAACTGTTCGCGAGTCGGCTTACGCTTCAACCCCGGATGCCCGACGCGACCGGCCAACACGTAATGCTCGGTGAACAGCACCCGTTGATGCAGATCCAGCGGCGCCTCTTCGGCGATGTGCAGCGCCAGGTCAAACACGCCCTGCTCCGCCTGCCTGGCCAACTGCGCCGGCACCAGATCGAGCACCGCCAGCCGCGTGCCCGGCGCCTGAGTGCGCAAACCGCTGAGCGCTGGCAGCACCACCGTCGATTCGCCGTAATCCGTCGCCGCAACTTTCCAGATGTGGCGGGCCTGCGCCGGATCGAAGGCGCTGGCCGGCGCCACCGCGCGTTCCAGTGCTTCCAGTGCCTCGCGCAACGGCTCGCGCAATTCATCGGCCCGCGCCGTCGGGCGCATGCCCCGTGGCCCGGGCAGCAACAGCGGGTCGCCGAAGATCTCGCGCAGCTTGGCCAGGTGCACGCTCACCGACGGCTGCGACAGGCTCAAGCGCTCTGCGGCGCGGGTTACGTTGTGTTCTGCCAACAACACGTCTAGGGTCAACAGCAAGTTGATATCCAGACGTCGTAAATTATTCATGGCTATACCTGATATATCAGACATTCATTTCCAATATACCGATCAAGGATTGATCCTGCCTGCATTCAACCAAGGAGTTGCCACATGAATGTGCTACTGGTCTACGCCCACCCCGAACCCACTTCGCTCAACGGCTCGCTCAGGGACTTCACCGTCCAGCGCCTGCAAGCCGCCGGCCACACCGTGCAGGTCTCCGACCTGTATGCGATGAACTGGAAAACCACGATCGACGCCGATGATGCCCCCGGTCGCGATGAAAGCCGGCCATTCCATGCCTCGATTGATTCAAAACTGGCTTACCAACAGGGCCGGCAGTCGGCCGACATCGCCCGCGAGCAGGAAAAACTATTGTGGGCCGACGCGCTGATCCTGCAGTTCCCGCTGTGGTGGTTCACCATGCCGGCGATTCTCAAAGGCTGGGTCGAGCGCGTGTATGCCTACGGGTTTGCCTACGGTGTCGGCGAACACTCCGATGCGCGCTGGGGCGAGCGCTACGGCGAAGGCAAGATGAAAGGCAAACGCGCGATGCTGCTGGTCACCACCGGAGGCTGGGATTCTCACTACAGCCCGCGCGGGATCAACGGGCCGATTGATGATTTGCTGTTTCCGATTCAGCACGGCGTGCTGTTCTACCCCGGTTTCGACGTGGTGCCGCCCTTCCTGGTGTACCGCGCCAGCCGCATGGATCAAGCGCGGTTTGCTGAGACCTGCGAGGCACTGGGCACGCGTCTGGATGAGTTGTGGAGTACGCGGCCGCTTGCTTATCGGCAGCAGAATGCCGGGGATTATGAGATTCCGGCGTTGACGCTCAAGGATGATATCGCCCCGGGTGAGGAAGGCTTCGCCGCGCATTTGCGTTGATGCCTGGAAAAGATCGCAGCCTTCGGCAGCTCCTACACAGGAATCAGGTTTTCCCTGTAGGAGCTGCCGAAGGCTGCGATCTTTTGCCTTTTAGACAGACACCACCCGCGCCGTGCGCACGAACAGCGCATGCGCCTTGTCCCAGAAGTTGCCGCCGAGCACAAAGAAACTGCCGATGAACATCAGGTCGCCAAGCAGTTGCAGCTGCCAAAGATTGGGGCGCAATCCCGGCCAGAAGTTATCGAAATACGGTTCCAGAAACGCCGTCACCAACGGCAGCCAGAACATCACCACACCGATCCGGTGCCGCATCGGCCCGACCTGATCGACCGGGGTCGGAATGATCCCCGACACGTAGCTGCCGATCTTGCGCTTGAGTTCGGCAAACCCGGCCTTGCCCATCACCGCGATCACCAACAGCAACAGCACCTTGTTGCTGATAAACAGCACCCCGGTCAGCGCCGCGACTTTCGAGCCGGGGACATCAAGGCTAGCCGCCAATGGCACCATCAGCCACGAGCCGAGCATCACGCAAATGATTGCTACACCGGCCTTGAAGCGCCAGGTGGCAGGGGTGCTCGGTACAACCGAATCCTGTGAGGTGTCCATGGTTTCGTACCTTTTGATCGAGGGCGCGGGGGGTTGAGGAGCGCTTGAAAAGCGTAGCAGCAGAAACGCCCGATCAACCTGCCATCTGCCGTCTATGCTCCAGTGATATTTGCGACCCGGGACACGCGCAATGCCTGCAACCACCGCCCTGCTGACGCGGCCCGGCCACTGGTTGTTGCTCGGCGCCTTGAGTTTGAGCGGTTGCGTACGTCTGGGGTCGGATTTCCAGCCGCCGGGCGAGGCCTGGAGCAAGCAATGGAACAGCGCCGCGCTGGAGCAGGCCAGTGAACGCGACGACCAACCGGACCTGCGCCAGTGGTGGCAAGTGTTCGCCGACCCGGTGCTCGACCGCCTGATCGCCGAAGCCGATGCGCACAACAGCAGCCTGAAAATCGCCGGGCTGCGGGTGCTCGAAGCCCGTGCACAACTGGGTATCGCCGAAAGCGCCCGCTATCCGCAACTGCAGCAGTTTGGCGTCGACAGCCTTTACGTCGACCGTCATCAGTCCGGTGGCAACAACCCGCAGAACCGCCAATTCTGGCAACACAGCGCAGCGTTCGATGTCGGCTGGGAGCTGGATTTCTGGGGCCGTTTCAGCCGCGCCATCGAGTCGTCCGACGCCAGTTACTTCGCCGCCCAGGCCAATTACGAAGACGCTCTGGTGTTGCTGCGCGCGCAGGTCGCCGACACCTATTTTCTGTTGCGCACCACCGAAGCGCGGATGCGGGTCGCCCGGGAAAACGCCGCCCAGCAGAAACGCAATTTCGAGATCACCGAAAAACTGTTCAACAGCGGCCAGACCGCCGAACTCGATCTGCAACAGGCGAAAACCCAGTACCTGGGCACGTTGAGCAGCATTCCGGCATTCGAAGATCAGGTGCTGCGCACGCGCAACGCGCTGGCGGTGCTGGTCGGTCAGCCGCCCGGTGGCGCGGCGCTGCTGGCTGAGCAAACGGGGTTGATTCCGCTGGTCGATCGCGCGGTGTTGCAAGACGTCCCGGCCAATCTGTTGCTGCGCCGCCCCGATGTGCGGGCTGCAGAACTGAACGTGGCTGCGCAATCGGCGTTGGTCGGGGTCGCCGAAACCGATCTGTACCCGTCGCTGACCTTGCTCGGCAGCATCGTCTGGTCCACCGACACCCTCAGCGCCACCCCGCGCAGCCTCGACCTGATCGGCGGCCCGAGCCTGCGCTGGAACCTCTTCGATTACGGGCGGATCCGCAACAACATCCGCGTGCAGGACGCGCGTCTGCAGCAACTGATCGAAGCCTACCGCGACAAAGTGCGCCAGGCCGCGCGCGAGGCCGACGATGCCGCCAGCGGGCTGAGCAAAGCGTTGCAGCGCGAACGTATTTTGCGCGAGGCCGAAGGCGCGGCGCGGCGTTCGCTGGTGTTGGCCAACACGCAATACCGCGAAGGCTATTCGGACTTTCAACGGGTGCTGGACGCTCAGCGTGCGCTGCTGGAGTTGCAAGACAACTATCTGGTCAGCCGCAGCGACGCGGTGAGCAACCTGATCGCCCTGTACAAGGCCCTCGGTGGCGGCTGGCAAAGCAATGCACCCCAAGTCGATGAGCCCACCCGACAACAGATGCAGCAGCGCACCCACTGGGGCGACTTGCTCACCGCCCCGCCCGCCCCACCGGCGTATCCCCTTCCACCGCAGGTAAGCCGCCATGACTGACGCCGCGCCTCCCGCGCCCGCCCCCGCTTCGGTTCAACCTGACCCGGCGAAAAAAGGCATCCGCTGGGTGCTGCTGTTGATCATTTTGAGCCTGGCGTGGTACCTGCTGGCCGACCGCTACACGCCCTACACCCAGCAGGCGCGGGTCGGCGCATTCGTGATTCCGGTGGCGGCGGAAGTCGCGGGGCGGGTGATCAAGGTCAACGTGCGCAACAATCAGGACGTGAAGGCTGGCGACATCCTCTTCGAACTCGATCCACAGCCGCTGCAGATTGCCGTCGACCGCGCCCGCGCCGATCTGGAAAACACCCGTCGCACAGTTGGCGCCAGCACCGCAGGCATCGCTTCGGCCCAGGCGTCGCTGCGTGCAGCCCAAGCCGATGAACTCAAGGCGCGCCAGGACAATCGCCGGCTTGAAGGCTTGTACAAAGAGGATCCCGGCACGATTTCGGTTCGGCTTCTGGAAGTGTCCCGAGCCAACCACGAGGCCGCCGTCAGCCAGGTCGCCGCCGCCCGGGCCGAAGTGCTGCGCGCCCAGGAGCAGGAAGGCGGCAACACCGACACCAACGCCAAACTGCTCAGCGCCGCCGCCACGCTGGCCAAGGCTGAACTTGATTTGGCCAACACCCGCATCGGCGCACGCTCGGCGGGACTGATCACCGACCTGCGCACCGATGTCGGCCAGTTCGCCGCTGCCGGCAGCCCGGTGATGACACTGATCACGATCCAGGACGTGTGGGTCAGCGCCGACCTCACCGAGAACAACCTCGGCCGCGTGCAACCCGGCACCCCGGTGGCGATCGTCCTCGACGCGCTGCCCGGCGAAGTCCTCGACGGTCGCGTGCGTAGCGTCGGCTATGGCGTGAGCGTCGGCCAGACGCCTGCGCCCGGCACCTTGCCAAGCATTCAGAACAGCCGCGACTGGCTGCGCCCGGCGCAACGTTTTCCGGTGATCATCGAGTTCAGCGACGAAGCGAAAAAGCGTCTGATCGACAGTCGCGCGATCCGCGCCGGTGGGCAGGCGGAAGTCATGGCCTTCCCCACCGAGGGCAATCTGCTCAACCCACTCGGGCGGGTGTTTGTCTGGTTAATGAGCTGGCTGTCGTATGCCTACTGAGCGCAGCGTGCCGGCGCAACGGGCATTGCGTCTGGCGTTCGGCACGGCGCTGTGCACCGCTGCCAGTTACGGTTTCGCCTTGCCGCTATCGTTTCTGTCGCCAGTGCTCGCGGTGTTGCTGCTCGCCAGCATGCCCCGGCCATTGCCAGTCAAAATGTCGCTGGTACTGACTTTGGTCGCCGCGCTTACCACCAGCCTCGGACTGTTGCTGGTGCCGTTGCTGCGGTATTACCCGGTGTGCGGCGTGCTGCTGATCGGTGTTGGGCTGTTTCTGGTGTTCACCTACGGCTTGCGCGGCGGCAACGTGCTGATCATGACGTTCCTGGTGATCGGCATGACCATGATCTCTGCCGCCGGCTTCGCCTCATTCGAACTGGCGATGGCGGTGATCGGTGCGCTGGTCAAAGGCCTGTTGCTGGCCGTGGTCATCGTCGACCTGAGCCACGTCCTGTTCCCGGAACCGGCCAACACCCCCGCGCCACCGCCCGCCCCCGCCCTGCCCGCCGAAGACGTGCCCCGCGTAGCGTTACGCGCAACATTGATCGTGCTGCCGACCTTCCTGCTGGTGCTGATCGACCCCGCCAGCTACCTGCCGATCATCCTCAAAGCCGTCAGCCTCGGCCAGCAAAGCACCACCACCCGCACCCACCATGCCGGGCGCGAACTGCTCGGCTCGACCTTGCTCGGCGGACTGCTGGCGGTGCTGTTCTGGTGTACGTTGAGCCTGTTCGTACACCTGTGGATGTTCTTTCTGTGGATGCTGCTGTTCGGGCTGTTGGTGGCGCGCAAACTCTATCGGTTGCACCCGACGCAACTGACGCCGGGGTTCTGGCTCAACACCCTGATCACCATGATTATCCTGCTCGGCCAATCCGTTGAGGACAGCGCGGCGGGCAAGGACGTCTACAGCGCATTTGCGGTGCGTATGGGGTTGTTCATTCTGGTGACGCTGTACGGCACGTTGATGATGCATGTGCTGGTCGCGCACCGGTCCGGCGTCAACGCGTAATCAGCTTTGTTCCCGTACTCGCCGCACCTGCACCAACAACGCCGGCGCAAAGTGCAGCAGCACCATCCGCGCCAAGTGGTGAGTGAGGATGAACACCACATTCAGCCCGCCGGCAAACGCGACAATCGCAATCGTCTCGATCGCCCCAGGCATGTACGCCAGCCACAGCGACAACGGATCACTGTTCAGCCAGCGCGCGGCCACTTCGGCAAATGCCGCCGCGACCACAATCATCAGCCCCACCGACACCAGCGCCGTACGCCCATGGCGGCCCAATTCCGCAAGGCCGAGGCCCTGAAAGCGCGAACCGATCCGCACGCCCAGAATCAGCGCCGCCAGGTTCAGGCTCCAGTCCGGCATGTGAAAGCCATGCAGCCATCCCGATTTCACAAACACCGCCGTCAGCAGAATCGCCGTCAACATGAACGGCGCCGGCACGCCGATCACCAGCAGCAGTCGCCCGATGACGATGCTCAAGCCGATCAGCGCCAGCACGGTCAACGCCATGCCCGTGCTCAACGGAGCGCTTTCAACCACAGCTACCGAGGCCTGCCCGGGAATCAAAAAGCTCACCAGCACCGTGATCAGCAACAAGCGCATCAGGTGCACGATGATGACTTTGCTCGAAGCCTTTTCCGACTCGAGCAAATCGAACACCGCCGCCAATGCACCGGGGTACACCGCCAGTAGCGCGTCGGTGCGATTCCATCCCGCGCCGCGAGTCAGCCACCATCCGGCGAGGGCGATCTGTACGGTCAGGCATAGCAGCAGAACGCCGAGGCTTGGCAACATCGCCGACGCCGTCGCGCTGTCCCATGCCTCGAACATCAACCCGGTGGCAATGCCCAGTGTGACCTGGATGTAGCCCAGACCATAAGGGGTTGCGGGGGCAAAACCGGTGCGCGTGGTGACCAATGCGGTGACGAGGATCGCCCCCAGCAAGAGGCCATGAGGAACACCGCTGACCTGCAATGCAGCGCCAATGGCGGCAGCGATCAACAAACACAGAATCGATTTCATATTCTTCGCCTTCCTGGCTATTCAACTGACCCGACATCAATCCCCTGTAGGAGCTGCAGCAGGCTCCTACAGGGGAGTATTCGTTTTTACGTGCGCAACCGCCCAATCGCCCGCCGATACTTCTCGACCCGTTCCAGATCCTCCCAACTCGGCGAGGCAATGCGCGACAGGTCGCTGTTCTCTTCCAGATCCGCCAGCTTGACCACCCGACCGATCGGGTTCTGCGCCGCACGCTCGACAAAATCCTCATAGGATTCGCCCGGCATTTTGGTCACGGATTCGATAGCGCTCAGCACCTCTTCACTGAAACCTTCCTTGCGCAAATCATCGAGGCTGATGCCGCAATCCTCGACCACGTCGTGCAACACGGCGACGATGCGCTCTTCCAGCGAACTCATGCGCAACATGACTTTCAGCGGATGCAGAATGTACGGCGCACCGCCCTTGTCCAACTGCCCGGCATGCGCGGTGGCAGCGAGGGCGATGGCGCGTTCGAGTGTCTGGGTCATGGGAGTCTCCGTGGGGTAAACGCCGTAGCGGCCGCCGACGTGAAAATTGCGTTTGAGCCAGCCGCCGATTGCCTTCAATCGTCCAACTGGCTTCGCTGGCCCGGAATGACGTTGAAGAATCAGCGAGACCACGGTGGACTGATCGGCTTTTGGATGGGCATCGATCAACTCGGCAACCCACGCACAATCAGCTTTTCTCAGGTGTTCACGCCACTCGCCCGGCCAAGCGTCCAACTCATTCAGCGCCAACCACCGCGCACCGCCGTGTTCCATGTGCCCGCCAGACATCGACTGCTCGAAACAGAAAGGCGAGTCTGGCTTTGCAGGGTCAATGTGAAACAGATAGATGTCGTGAAAGGGATGTTGCGAAGGGAGCGCGTTATTGCGGCTGCCGATTTCGATCATGGGCAATGCTCCAATCCTTGGGCGCTGAATGTTTCCGATTGTTTCGCAGTGTGTGCCACGGGAGCAAATCAAAAACCCGATGGAACCTCCCTTCTCCACGTCGCCTCGAAACTTTAAAGCGCCAAAAAGCTTCGATCAGACCCGGCGCCCCTGAAGAGGAAACCCCGATGAACATTCGCCTCCTGCTTCTGATCGCCACCTTCGCCGTCATCCCCACCTGCGTCATGGCCGAAGGCTGCGACGTTCAGACCCAATCCTCCAGCGCTTCGGTGCCAGCGGTGGAAACCCACAGCTGCTACGAATACGAAGGCATGCCCGTCAGCTCCATCGACTGGTCGTGCAGCAACGAAAGCAAAGACATGCTCAGCAGTACGAAAACCAAGGTCGAGCACTGTGCCGACCACTATCAGGCTACGTGTATCGCCACGATCACCCAGGAATCCCTGGCCAACCCTCACTCCACCAGCAAAGACAAAAACGCCAAGGCGCTGAACATCCCCGATAACGCCCAAGTGACCACGTATTATTACGACGTGGAGCATTTGGCTCAGGCGCGAATTGATTGTGAGAATGGTGGGGGCCAATGGAAGGCAAAGTAAGCGTTTGATATCTGTGTTTGCGACAGGCAAAGAAAAGCCCGGCTCTAAAGACCGGGCTTTTTAGTGCGCGACATCCGTTAACCACCGCCGTTACCCCCACTGCTGCTACCGGACGGTTGACCCGCAGGGCTGGGCTTGGAGGCAGAAGGCACCGGCCCATTGTCGGTCTTGCCACCATCACCACCTTTAGGCAGCGAATTGGCATCCGGATCGGCGTTGGTGGCAGGAGACGCCGGGTCGCGAGTCTGGCTGTTGCCGTCGTTGGCCGTTGGGGTGGGCGTATCGCTGGCCGCGATCGCATACAGCGAGCTGCCGGACAGCAACGCCGCGAGGGTTAACACCGCAATTTTATGGTTCAGCATAGTGGCTCTTCCTTTGCTGGGTGAGTTACAGCATTGGAAGAAGGTCTGTGGCGAAGGTGCGGTGTGTCGGACGAATGGTTATTCCCTGAAAGACTCGCGCAATTTCGATATCTGAAAACTTCGTAGGAAAACACTTCATGTGGCGAGGGAGCTTGCTCCCGCTGGGCTGCCAAGCGGCCCCAAAACCGGATAGTCCGTTTCTTCCAGACATACCGCACGCCGCGAATTACGCCGACTGCGTCGCCGAGCGGGAGCAAGCTCCCTCGCCACAGGGTCGGATTCATTTACAACGTACACCTAATCCAAACAGCGATCAGAAGTTCGCCGGCGTATTCGCACTGATAATCTCCGCCTCATCCGCCCCGATATTCCGGAATTTATGCGGCAACGTCGTCGGAAAGTAATACCCATCCCCCGCATTCAACACGCTCACCTGCCCATCAACGGTCAACTCCACCGTTCCACGCGTCACCAGCCCACACTCCTCGCCTTCCGCATGCACGATCGGCTCTTCCCCGGAGCTCGCGCCCGGAGCGTATTGCTCACGCAGCAAGCGCATCTGACGGCTCGGCACCGAGGCGCCGATCAGCAGCAGGCGCAGACCGTGGCGGCCGAGGTCGGGTTGTTCGTTGGCGCGGAAGACGTATTGGTGTTCGCGCGGGGGCTGGTCGAAGGTGAAGAAGTCGGCCAGGGACATCGGGATGCCTTCGAGCAGCTTTTTCAGCGAGCTGACGGAAGGACTGACGCGATTCTGTTCGATCAGGGAGATGGTGGCATTGGTCACGCCGCTACGCCGGGCCAGCTCGCGCTGGGAGAGTTTGTAGCTTTCGCGTACTAGTTTGAGTCGAGAACCCGTATCCATGACAGCCTTATGTGAGTAGTACTTAAGGGTAATGGGGGTGGGTGGCGGGTGCCGCGCAAGGCGCGCGGATCACGTTGCTCCCGTGTCCCGGAACCGTGAAAGGCGGCTATTAAATCACGTTTGCCGGTGTTGCTCAGCAGGTTCGATGGACGGTGGGGCAAAAGTCCCTCTTGCCTTGTTAATACAGTCACTGTGGGAGCGAGCCTGCTCGCGAAAGCGGTGTGTCAGTCGACAACGATGTTGGTTGATATGGCCTCTTCGCGAGCAGGCTCGCTCCCACAGTTGGATCTCTTTTGTATCAGTTGGCTTTGTGGCGGTTGTCAGGGAGTCATCGCTGGCAAGCCAGCTCCCACAGGGTTTGCAGTGTTTCTGTGGGAGTGATGGTGCCTGTACTGGCGCCATCGCGAGCAGGCTCACTCCTACAGTGGGCACCTTGGTGTTTAAGGTAAAAAACCGGCGGGGTCTTGGGGACCGCCGCCGGGGAGGTAACTAGATGCCGAAACGGTCGCGCAGCGAGTAGTAGACGGCGCCGAGGGCGGTCAATGGGGCGGAGAAGGTGCGGCCGCCGATCATGGGCATGTGTGGCAGGGAGGCGAAGGCGTCGAAGCGTTCGGCGTCGCCACGGATCATTTCCGAGATCAGTTTGCCGGCCAGGTGCGAGCAGGTGACGCCGTGGCCGCTGTAGCCTTGCATGTAATAGGCGTTTTTCTCGATGCGGCCGAATTGCGGCATGCGTGACATGGTCAGCAGGAAGTTGCCGGTCCAGCGGTAGTCGATTTTCACGTCCTTGAGCTGCGGGAAGGTCTTGAGGATCTTCGGCCGGATCAGTTGTTCGATGTCGTCCGGTTCCCGCGCGCCGTAGACCACACCGCCGCCGTACAGCAGACGGTTGTCGGCCGTGAGACGGTAGTAATCCAGCAGGTAGTTGCAGTCTTCGACGCAATAGTTGTTGGTAATCAGGCTGCGCGCCTGCTTCTCGGTCAGAGGTTCGGTGACGACAATCTGCGAGCCGCACGGCATGCTTTTCGCGGTCACGCGGTTGTCCAGACCTTGCGACAGGTAGGCGTTGCCGGCGATCAGCAGGTACTTGGCGCGCACCTGGCCTTTGGCGGTGCGCACCACGTTCGGCTCGCCGTATTTGATTTCCACGGCAGCCGATTGCTCGTAGATCTTGCCGCCCAGGCGCACGATGGCCGCTGCTTCACCGAGGGCCAGATTCAGCGGATGAACGTGACCGCCCTGCAGATCCAGCAGGCCGCCAACGTAGGCGTCGGAGCCGATTTCGCGACGAATGTCAGCGGCGTCGAGCATCTTCAGGTTCTTGTTGCCGTAGCGTTCCCAACTGCGCTTCTGCTCGGCCAGACCGTTGAGTTGTTTCTTGTTCATCGCTGCGAAAATGCCGCCCGGGCGGTAGTCGCATTGGATGTCGTAGTCCTTGATCCGCGAACGGATGATGTCGGCGCCCTCGAAGATCATACTGCCGAGGATTTCCGCCGTCTTGTCGCCGTAGCGTTCTTCGATCACATCGACGTCGCGGCTGTAGGAGTTGACCAGTTGCCCGCCATTGCGCCCACTGGCGCCGTAGCCGACTTTCGCCGCTTCCAGCACCGTGACTTTATAACCGGCCTCGCTCAGAAACAGCGCCGAGGACAGGCCGGTGTAGCCGGCGCCAATGATGCAGACATCGCACTCGACCGACTCTTCAAGGGTCGGGAAGTCGATCACTTCGTTGCGCGTGGCGGCGTAGTAGCTGTTGACGTGTTGTTGTTTCATTTTATTGTTCTCCGAGGGTCGCCCATCAAGGGCGACCACCGCTGTAGAAAATCAGAGCTTGATCCAGGTCGCTTTCAGCTCGGTGTACTTGTCGAACGCGTGCAGCGATTTGTCGCGACCGTTGCCCGACTGTTTGAAGCCACCGAACGGTGCGGTCATGTCGCCGCCGTCGTACTGGTTGACCCAGACGCTGCCGGCCCGCAGGCCACGGGCGAAGGTGTGCGCCTTGCTCAGGTTGCTGGTCCAGACACCGGCGGCGAGGCCGAAGATACTGTCGTTGGCGATTTGCAGCGCTTCTTCAACGGTGTCGAAGGTGATCAGCGACAGCACCGGGCCAAAGATTTCTTCGCGGGCGATGGTCATCGCATTGGTCACGCCGTCGAAGATCGCCGGTTGCACGTAGAGGCCACCGGTTTCTTCGAGGGTGCGCTGGCCGCCGGCAATCAGCTCGGCGCCCTGCTCACGGCCGATGCTGATGTAGCGCAGTACGTTGTCCAGTTGACGCTGATCCACAACGGCACCGACGGTGGTCGCCGGGTCGAGGGCGTGCCCCGGCTTCCACGCTTGCAGCGCTTCCACCAGCAGCGGGATGAATTGCTCGCGGATCGAACGCTCGACCAGCAAACGCGAACCGGCGGTGCACACTTCGCCCTGGTTGAAGGCGATCGCACCGGCCGCAGCCTGGGCGGCCGCGCGCAAGTCCGGAGCGTCGGCAAACACCACGTTCGGGCTCTTGCCACCGGCTTCGAGCCAGACGCGTTTCATGTTGCTCTGGCCGGCATAAATCATCAGTTGCTTGGCAATCGCCGTGGAGCCGGTGAAGGCCAGCACGTCGACGTCCATGTGCAGCGCCAGCGCCTTGCCGACGGTGTGGCCGAAGCCCGGCAGGACGTTGAACACGCCTTTCGGAATGCCCGCGTCCAGCGCGAGCTGGGCGATGCGGATCGCGGTCAGTGGCGACTTTTCCGAAGGCTTGAGAATGAACGAGTTACCCGCCGCCAGCGCCGGGGCGAACTTCCAGCTGGCCATGATCAGCGGGAAGTTCCACGGCACGATCGCGGCGACTACGCCGGATGGCTCGCGGGTCACCAGGCCGAGTTGATCGTGCGGGGTGGCGGCAACTTCGTCGTAGATCTTGTCGATGGCCTCGGCGCTCCAGCGGATCGCGTTGGCGGTCGCCGGAATGTCGATGCTCATCGAGTCGCTGATCGGTTTACCCATGTCGAGGGTTTCCAGCAGCGCCAGTTCTTCCTGGTGTTGCAGGATCAGATCGGCGAAGCGGATCAGGATGCGTTTGCGCTCGGCCGGGGCTTTGTTGGCCCACACGCCGGAGTTGAACGATTGGCGCGCGACTTCGACGGCGAGGTTGGCGTCGGCTTCATCGGTGCTGGCCACGGAGGCGAGAAAACGGCCGTCGACGGGGCTCAGGCATTCGAAGGTAGCGCCGCTGATCGCCGGGCGATATTCACCGTTGATGAACGCGCGGGATTCGATGGTCAGGGACTGGAAGCGTTGTTCCCAGTCGTTGCGTGTGGTTGTCATGGTTGTGGCTCGACAAGGGGTGGATGACGGGCGAACACCCGTCAATCGAATTGGGTAGCCGAATCCCCTGTGGGAGCGGGCTTGCTCGCGAAGGCGTCGTTACATCCAACGTCTTCATTGCGAGATACTCCGCTTTCGCGAGCAAGCCCGCTCCCACATTGGGTCGGTGTTGGTCTGCAAATCACACCGTATGCAGATACCAGTTGTACTCAAGGTCGGAAATCGAGTTCTCGAACTCGGCCAGCTCGCTTTCCTTGCACGCGACGAACACGTCGATGTACATCGGGTCGATGTACTTGGCCATGACTTCGCTGTCGTCCAGCTCACGCAATGCGTCGCGCAGATTGTTCGGCAGGCTTTGTTCGTTCTGCTCGTAGCTATTGCCTTCAACCGGCGCGCCCGGCTCGATCTGGTTGGTCAGGCCGTGGTGAATGCCGGCCAGTACCGAAGCCATCAGCAGGTACGGGTTGGCGTCGGCACCGGCCACGCGATGTTCGATGCGCACGGCGTCAGCCGAACCGGTCGGTACACGTACCGCAACGGTGCGGTTGTCGATGCCCCAGCTCGGCGAGTTCGGCACGTAGAACTGCGCGCCGAAGCGGCGGTACGAGTTGACGTTCGGGCACAGGAACGCCATTTGCGCAGGCAGGGTCTCCAGCACACCGCCGATCGCGTGGCGCAGCGCGGCGTTCTGCTCGGGATCCTCGCTGGCGAAGATGTTGTTGCCTTCTTTGTCCAGGATCGAAATGTGAACGTGCAGACCGTTGCCCGCCTGGCCCGGATACGGCTTGGCCATGAAGGTGGTGTCCATCTCGTGGTCATAGGCGATGTTCTTCACCAGACGCTTGAGCAACACCGCGTAGTCGCAGGCCTTGATCGGGTCGGAGACGTGATGCAGGTTGACTTCGAATTGCGCCGGGGCGCTTTCCTTGACGATGGCGTCAGCCGGAATGCCCTGCTCTTTCGCGCCTTCCAGAATGTCCTGGAGGCAGTCGACGTATTCGTCGAGATCGTCGATCAGATACACCTGAGTCGACACCGGGCGCTTGCCGGACACCGGCGAACGTGGCGACTGTGGACGGCCGTTCACGTTGTCCTGGTCGATCAGGTAGAACTCGAGTTCGAACGCGGCGCAGATGGTCAGCCCCAGTTCGTCGAATTTGCGCACCACATTGGCCAGCACTTCACGCGGGTCGGCGAAGAACGGCTCGCCCTCGATCTCGTGCATGGTCATCAGCAGTTGTGCGGTTGGGCGCTTCTGCCACGGCTCGATGCTCAGGGTGCCAGGGATCGGGTAGCAGATGCGGTCGGCGTCGCCGATGTCCAGGCCCAGGCCGGTGCTTTCCACCGTGGAGCCATTGATATCGAGAGCGAAGAGCGAGGCCGGCAGGTTGATGCCTTTCTCGTAAACCTTGTGAAGACTGGTGCGCTCGATGCGCTTGCCGCGCACCACACCGTTCATGTCTGCAATCAGAAGGTCGACGTACAAAACCTCAGGATGTTTCTTAAGGAATGCGTTTGCTTCGTTGAGTTGAACGGCACGCAGAGGGACCGACATGATGCACCTATTTAGCTGTTAATTATTATGTTCACCGCTGTTTCGCCGAGCCAGTCAATCCGAAAGGCAAAGTGAAGTCAATAGCGAACACCTGGCCGCTCAGCGTTTATTTTTCGGGCTTTTTTTAACACTCACGTGCCAATGCAGGCGCCGCAAGGCCTGGAATCATGAAGATTGGATGAACGGCGTTTAGAATTTTTTACATGGCAGTTGTTAATTAAAATCAACGAGGCTAAGCTCCGGAAAAGCTCGTTCAAGTGTCAAACTTCGAGGTGAATAAAAATGGCATTCAAGCCATTGATCGGCGTTACTGCGTGCGTCAAACAGATTGGCCTGCACCCCTATCACATCAGCGGCGACAAGTACGTACGTGCCGTCAGCGTTGGCGCTCGGGGTCTTCCAGTGGTCATTCCTTCCCTTGGCAAACTGACTGAAATCGAAGACCTGCTCGGTCAACTCGACGGTCTGTTGCTGACCGGCTCACCCTCGAACGTGGAGCCCTTCCACTATCAAGGCCCGGCCAGCGAACCCGGTACGGATCACGATCCGGCGCGGGACGCCACCACCCTTCCTTTATTGCGTGCAGCTATTGCGGCGGGCGTTCCGGTGCTCGGCATTTGCCGTGGCTTCCAGGAAATGAACGTGGCCTTCGGTGGCAGCCTGCACCAAAAGGTGCACGAACTGCCGGGCATGCTCGATCACCGTGAAGCCGACAGCCCGGACGTGGCCGTGCAATACGCACCGGCGCATGCCGTGAGCGTGCTGGCGGGCGGTGTGTTCGAAGCGCTGGCGTTGCCGGGCGAGTTCCAGGTCAACTCGATTCACAGCCAGGGCATCGACCGCCTCGCGCCCGGCCTGCGTGCCGAAGCGGTGGCGCCGGATGGCCTGATCGAGGCGATCTCGGTCGAGCACAGCCCGACCTTCGCCCTCGGCGTGCAATGGCACCCGGAATGGCAGGTGCTGGACAACCCGAACTACCTGAAGATTTTCCAGGCATTCGGCGAGGCCTGCCGGCAACGGGCAGCGCGACGCAACCAGCGCTGACTCAACCCAGGATTTCAAAACTGTTTACTGCCCCCACGGGGTCGGCGGTTGCGCGTGTGCGCATCCGTCATCCGTGAAAACAACAAACCGTAATAACAACAAGTACGACCCAGGCAGCCAGGACGGCGGCGCCGACCAAGCCCTCGGCAGCGCAAGGTCAGTCAGGCATGCGCAATTCCCCTGTAGGAGTGAGCCTGCTCGCGATAGCAGAAGACCAGTCAACAGAGATGTCGACTGAGATGGCCTCATCGCGAGCAGGCTCACTCCTACAGGGGGATATGTAATGACTGAAATTGCGCTTACAGGCTTGCAATCCACTTAAGCCCGGCCACGTTGGCCGAGCGAACGAAACCTGTTGGGAGTTTCACATGGCAAACGCCTCCAGCACTTACCGGAAGGCACTTGAAGGCCACCAGCAACCGAAAAAGGTTCTGGTGAAAGTCGATCGTGTCACCAAGAAGTTCGACGAAACCACGGCCGTGGACGATGTGTCCCTGGAGATCCATCAGGGCGAAATCTTTGCCCTGCTCGGTGGCTCCGGCTCGGGCAAATCGACCCTGCTGCGCATGCTCGCCGGTTTCGAGCGGCCGACTGAAGGGCGGATTCTGCTCGACGGTGTGGACATCACCGACATGCCGCCGTACGAGCGGCCGATCAACATGATGTTCCAGTCCTACGCGCTGTTCCCGCACATGACTGTGGCGCAGAACATCGCCTTCGGCCTCAAGCAGGACCGTTTGCCGGCCAGCGAAATCGATGCCCGTGTCGAAGAGATGCTGCGCCTGGTGCACATGACCCAATACGCCAAACGCAAACCCCATCAGTTGTCCGGCGGTCAGCGCCAGCGCGTCGCCCTTGCCCGCTCCCTCGCTAAACGTCCAAAGCTGTTGCTGCTCGACGAGCCGATGGGCGCGCTGGATAAAAAGCTGCGCTCGCAGATGCAACTGGAACTGGTGGAGATCATCGAGCGCGTCGGCGTGACCTGCGTGATGGTGACCCACGACCAGGAAGAAGCCATGACCATGGCCGAGCGCATCGCGATCATGCATCTGGGCTGGATCGCCCAGATCGGCAGCCCGGTCGACATCTATGAAGCGCCGGTCAGCCGCATGGTCTGCGAATTCATCGGTAACGTGAACGCCTTCGACGGCACCGTGGTGGAAGACCTTGAAGGTCACGCGATCATCCACAGCCCGGACCTGCAGCAGAAGATCTACGTCGGCCACGGCGTCAGCACGTCGGTGCAGGACAAGTCGATCACCTACGCAATCCGCCCGGAAAAAATGCTCGTCAGCACCATCAAACCCGAAGTCCGCTACAACTGGTCCGAAGGCAAGGTGCATGACATCGCCTACCTCGGCGGCCACTCGGTGTTCTACGTCGAGCTGCCGGGCGGCAAAATCGTCCAGTCGTTCATGGCCAACGCCGAACGCCGTGGCGCGCGGCCGACCTGGGACGACAAGGTCTACGTCTGGTGGGAAGACGACAGCGGCGTGGTACTGCGCTCATGAGAACCTTCAATCAGCAATTCCTGCGCCTGGTGCCCAGCGGGCGAAAGTTCGTCATCGGCATCCCGTTCATCTGGCTGTTCCTGTTCTTCATGCTGCCGTTCTTCCTGGTGATGAAGATCAGCTTCTCGGAAGCCGCGCTGTCGATCCCGCCGTACTCGGAGATCTACACCTACGCCGAACAGAAATTCCAGCTGATGCTCAACATCGGCAACTACACCATGCTCGGCGAAGACGAGCTGTACCTGTCGGCCTACCTCGGTTCGCTGAAAGTCGCAGCGCTGAGCACGCTGATGTGCCTGGTGATCGGTTTCCCGATGGCCTACGCAATCACCAAGGCGAGCAAGGAAGCGCAAAACGTCCTGCTGCTGTTGATCATGATGCCGACCTGGACCGCGATCCTGATCCGCGTTTATGCGTGGATGGGCATCCTCAGCAACAACGGTCTGCTCAACGCGTTTCTGATGTGGACCGGGCTCACCGATCACCCGATCGAGATCCTCAACACCAACACCGCGGTGTATATCGGCGTGGTGTATGCGTACCTGCCATTCATGGTGCTGCCGTTGTACGCCAACCTGGTGAAGCACGATGGCAGCCTGCTGGAAGCCGCGTCGGATCTAGGTTCGAGCAACTTCAACAACTTCTGGAAAATCACCGTGCCGCTGGCCAAGAACGGCATCATCGCCGGCTGCATGCTGGTGTTCATTCCAGTGGTCGGCGAGTTCGTGATTCCGGAACTGCTGGGTGGCCCGGAGACGCTGATGATCGGTCGTGTGCTATGGCAAGAGTTCTTCAATAACCGCGACTGGCCGGTGGCGTCTGCGCTGGCGGTGGTGATGCTGTTGATCCTGATTGTGCCGATTCTGCTGTTCAACCGCAGCCAGGCCAAAGAGATGGAGGCACGGGGATGAAACGCTTCGGTTTTTCCAAGTTCATGTTGATCTTCGGCCTGATGTTCATTTATCTGCCGATGCTGATTCTGGTGATCTACTCGTTCAACGCCTCGAAACTGGTGACGGTATGGGGAGGCTGGTCAGTGAAATGGTACGTCGGCCTGCTCGACAACACGCAACTGATGGGCTCGGTGGTGCGCTCGCTGGAAATCGCCTGCTACACCGCGATTGCCGCCGTCGCACTGGGCACCCTCGCCGCCTTCGTCCTGACGCGAGTGACGCGCTTCAAGGGTCGCACGCTGTTTGGCGGTCTGGTGACGGCGCCACTGGTGATGCCTGAGGTGATCACCGGTCTGTCGCTGTTGCTGCTGTTCGTGGCGATGGCGCAGTTGATCGGCTGGCCGCAGGAGCGTGGCATCGTCACGATCTGGATCGCCCACACCACGTTTTGTGCCGCCTATGTGGCGGTGGTAGTCTCCGCCCGCCTGCGGGAGCTGGATCTGTCGATCGAAGAAGCCGCGATGGATCTGGGGGCCAAGCCGTTCAAGGTGTTTTTCCTGATCACCATTCCAATGATCGCGCCGTCGCTGGCAGCGGGCGGGATGATGTCGTTCGCCCTGTCGCTGGATGACCTGGTGCTGGCGAGCTTCGTTTCCGGCCCGGGCTCGACCACGCTGCCGATGGAAGTGTTCTCGGCGGTGCGCCTGGGCGTGAAGCCTGAGATCAACGCCGTGGCCAGCCTGATTCTGCTCGCGGTGTCGCTGGTGACCTTCCTGGTCTGGTACTTCGGCCGCAAGGCAGAATCCAACCGCAAGAAGGCGATTCAGGAAGCGATGGATCAGACGGCGAATGAGGCGTGGCAGCCTCAGCGCGCAGCCACCGCCTAAGCAACACCGATGAACAACTGTGATGAACAACTGTGGCGAGGGAGCTTGCTCCCGCTTGAGTGCGCAGCGCTCACAAGATTTTTGGGGCTGCTTCGCAGCCCAGCGGGAGCAAGCTCCCTCGCCACAGGTTTTACGTACACCCGGTTTGTGTTTTTGAATAAAAAGAATGGAGTTTCACCGATGAAAATGTTTGGCAGGACTCTGCTGACACTGTCCTTAATGGGCGCAATCGCCACGGGCGTCCAGGCCAACGACAAGGTGCTGCGTGTTTACAACTGGTCCGATTACATCGCGCCGGACACCGTCAAGAAGTTCGAAGACGAGACCGGCATCCAGGTGACCTACGACGTGTTCGACAGCAACGAGACCCTCGAGGCGCGTTTGCTGGCGGGCAAATCCGGTTACGACATCGTCGTGCCGTCCAACAGTTTCCTGGCCAAGCAGATCAAGGCCGGGGTCTATCAGCCGCTGGACAAATCGAAGCTGTCGAACTGGAAGAACCTCAACCCGGTGCTGCTGAAAAACGCCTCTGCCAGTGATCCGGACAACGCTCACGCGTTCCCGTACATGTGGGGCTCGATCGGCATCGGTTTCAACCCGGACAAGGTCAAGGAAGTGCTCGGCGCCAAGGCCCCGACCAACTCCTGGGACTTGCTGTTCAAGCCGGAAAACGCCGAGAAGCTGAAAGCCTGTGGCATCAGTTTCCTCGACTCGCCGACCGAAATGATCCCGGCCGCCCTGCACTATCTGGGCTACCCGGTGAACGACAAGGACAAGGCGCACATCCTCGAAGCCGAAGCACTGTTCATGAAGATCCGCCCGTACGTGGCGTACTTCCATTCTTCGAAGTACATCTCGGACCTGGCCAACGGCAATATTTGCGTGGCGGTCGGTTACTCCGGTGACGTGCTGCAGGCCAAGGCCCGCGCGGTAGAAGCCGGCAACAAAGTGCAGATCGATTACAGCATTCCAAAGGAAGGCGCCGGCAGCTTCTACGACATGGTCGCGATCCCGCGCGATGCGGCGAACGTCGAGAACGCCTACCTGTTCATGAACTTCCTGATGCGCCCGGACATCATCGCCGAGATCACCAACAGCAACGGCTACAGCAACGCCAACTCGGCGGCGACGCCACTGGTGGACGAAGCGATCCGCAACGATCCGGGTTCGTATCCGTCGCAGGCGGTAATGGCGACGTTGTATGCGGTGCCGGATCAGCCGATTGCCACGCAGCGGATCATGACCCGCGGCTGGACCCGGGTGAAGCTCGGTAAGTAACCAAATACCCCTGTGGGAGCGGGCTTGCTCGCGAAAGCGCAGTGTCAGGCACAGATGAATTGACTGACCTGACGCCTTCGTGAGCAAGCCCACTCCCACAGGAGATAGGTGTCAGCTTGAAAGTTTACGGTTTCCCGTTCACGCAGCGCCTTACCACCGCTGCACCCTGCAATGAACGGCCTCACCTGGCTCCCTCGGCTCAGGTGAATTTCAGGCGCCCTCGGGCGCCTTTTTTTCTGCGCTCAATTCAATGGCCAATCCTGCAGGATTCGATAGCGACCCTTGCGCGATTCGAACAAGGCAAAGCGCTCGGCGCGCAGGAAAAACTCCGGCGGCGTAGTGGCCTCCGGCGCCTCTGTTCGATAGTCACGGGCCAGGGTCAGGTGCGGGCGAAACTCGCGTGGTGATTCTTCGAAGCCGAACGGCAGCATCGCCTGCTCCAGCGCATACACCAGGCGCAACAGCGCCGGCGGCGCGTGTTCCGGCGCCAGAGACAGAATCCCCGCCCGATGCCAGACCTGCAGACGATCCAGCGCAATCTTCAATGGCTCACCCGGCGTGCGCACCTTGCCAGCGGCTTCGCAGACTTCATGGATCTGCGCCAGCGGTACGGCACCGAGAAACAGCAGCGTCAGGTGAAAGTTATCCGCCGGCACCGCTTTGCCGGTGCGCAACCCCAGCTCGCCGCGCCACTGGGCAATGGCCTTGCGTTGCGGTGGCGGGCAGTCGAGGGCAAAAAACAGTCGCTTGAACGGTTCATCCCTGCGCGCATCATCGGTCATGGGCCAACTCCTTCGCTCGTCGATCAGCCGATTCTACACAGGCTTCTCTGACGACTGGCGACGCCCGGCTATAGTTCAAGGATTGCCATCGAACCGGAGGTCGCCATGCGCGAGATCCTCAGCAAAGAACCGTGGTGGGCCCGGCCACCCAGCCCCGGGCAGGATGAAACCGAGCTGGAATGGGGCTGGCTGGTGCATTACAGCGAAGGTGAACCGCGTTTCGAATTCGTCCGCGAACGGCCCACGGACGAGCAGATTCGCAACCGCAAAGGCTGCCGGATCACCCCCTCTCCAGAGTGATCACAGGCCATTGTGGGAGCGGGCTTGCTCGCGAAAGCGGTGGGTCAGCCACGAAGAAATTGGCAGTGCCGGCCCCTTCGCGAGCAAGCCCGCTCCCACAGGGTTTCGCAGGATGACGACAATCGTGGGCACACCACAACTCCGGGGTGGGAGCGGGCTTGCTCGCGAAAGCGGTGGGTCAGCCATGAAGATATCGGCTGTGCCGGCCCCTTCGCGAGCAAGCCCGCTCCCACAATGGATTTGCGTTGGTCTTCAGGCTTCAAGAATGTTCTTGAAGCCCCCAAAGATCATCCGCTGCCCATCAAACCCCATTGGATTGACGTCCGGTTGCATGCGCGGGTCTTCCATCATCTTTGCCATACCGGCATCGCGGGTGGCCTTGTCGGGCCAAATCAGCCAGCCGGACGACACCGTCTCGCCGTCCTTGAGTTTCACCGCCATCGGGAATGACGTGACTTTGCCTTCCGGCACGTCATCGCCCCAGCACTGAACCACCTCCTTCGCTCCGTATTCCTTGAACAGTTTCGCGGCGATCTCACAGTGTTTTTTGTACTGTTCGCGATTGGCATTCGGCACGGGTGCTACAAAAATATCGATGTAAGCCATGATCACTCTCCTTGCACGGTGGGTTCGATCTGCCGGGTAGTCGATTGCGGCGGCTGCCATTCGACACGATTCACGCCCTGCCCGACCGACGGTTGTTCGCCCCCGCCAAGGCTGCCCTCGACCTGCCCGGCGATATGCAGGGTTCCGGCCATGACTCCGGTGGTCGGGTTTTGCAGCAGTTTCGCCCAGGTCTTGTCGAAGGTGCTGCCCAGGCTGCTGCGAATCAGCGCTTCGCTGTCGGGCCGGTCGTTGGCCTGGATGATCGCGCGGATGCCCGCCACGCCGATCGAGATCACCCCGCCGACCAACTTGCCCGCCGCAGCCGCCACGGCGCTGGCGGCACCGCGTGGAGCCATTTCCGCCTCCATCCGCTGGCTGGCGCGTTTGGCCACGGGGGCCATGCCGGCGTCGGTCGAAGCGATGCCCTTGCTGCCGCCTTCGGTGTGGATCTTGTCGATCAGCGCGGCATACGCCGGCAAGGTGTTCAGCGGCTCGGTGCTGATGATTTGATACAGCGACGCATCACGCGCCGGCGGCGGCCCGAGGGCAATCGCCGGGACCTTCTGCAGACGCCCGTTGAGCTGGGCCACCGGCACACCGTAACGCTGGGCGATGAGCGGCATCTGCTGGGCCATCAGTTGCGCGTAGAACGCCGTGGCCTGCCCGAGGATCGCATCCGGATCGATCTCCACCGCCACCGGTGCCAGCACTCTTTCCTGATATTGCTCAAGCAGATAGCTCGCCAGGCGCTTGGCCGAAGCGTCCTGCTCGCCGCCGGCACTGATGGTGTACCAACTGACCTTCATCGACAGCCATTCCTGAGTCCAATAGCTGCTGAACCACGGAATGAAATTTTCTTCAGTTTGCTGATAGACGCGAGTGCGCCAATGTTCCATTGAGCCACGGGCAAATACTTTGACTTGCTCGGTGGATTGCTGCGAGGCGCTGACGATGTCGCGATCGATCTGCTGCCAGGTCGCCGGCGATACCACCACCGCTCGCGGCGCCACCGGGTCCCGCGCCGAGGAGGCGCAGCCAGCCAGCAGACACAGTGCGGCGAGGCTCAGCGCACGCAGGTTCACGGTGGTGGAGTCCTTGAATGGAGGAAACAGATTTGAGTATAGGTGCGGGTATTGGGCCATTTGTCGTTTGTGGCCGGACGGGCGCTCTCACTTTGAAATGCGTTCCCCCTGTGGGAGCGGGCTTGCTCGCGAAGGGGCCGGCACAGCCAACATCTTCATGGCTGACCCACCGCTTTCGCGAGCAAGCCCGCTCCCACAGGGGGAAGCATCAACCATCAACGCCGTCGATATTCACCATCGCCACGTTTGCCTTCCGCCCGCCGCCCGGCGAAGGCACGATTCACCCATCCGAGACGCAACGAGGAGTACCCATCATGATTCGCACCATCACCCTCTCCGTGAGCTTCCCGGTGTTCGGCAGCAACTACTACGACCAGCAAGTCGTCTCGCGCAAGACCCAGGCGCTGCTGTTCAACGAAGATTTCGATGATGTGCTGATGCCCGCCGCGAGCAATCATTTCAGCAATGAAGTGGTCGGCATCAACGATCAGTTCCGCTTTCTGAGCGACATACTCGCCACCCATTTGCTGGATCTCGAGGCCACCGCGCCTGCGCATTCCAGCGTCCGGGCGAGCGCTCATTTTTAATCGACGAGGGCGTTCCCGTTGCGGGAACGCCCTCTTGGCATTCACTCAGTCATCATCACGATCACGGTAGTAACGGCGTCCGTCGCGGCGCCCGTCATCACGGTCATCCCAACGCCGGTCATGGTCGTAATAACGCCCGTGATCGCGGTCGTAATGCCGCCCGTGGCGGTGGTCATCATCAAAGTCCGCCACACAGCCTGCCAGCAATACGGCGGCGGTCACGGTCAGCAGCATCGTTGTAGCGCGCTTCATTCAACACTTCCCTAAAACCAAGGTCTTGACGACGGAACGGCTGTCACTGCCCGCGCCTTCAGGACGCAGTGCGCGCAGCCGCTGATACGACCGGTCAAAAGGACTTTGATTCACTGACCGGGCACGACCGTTGATCGGCCCGCCGCCTGCATCCGGGCAGCGGCGAAATGCCACCTATACTGCTGCTTACCGACTCCCACGCAATGGATCTGCGCCTCGATAACAACAAGCAGAGGTGGATCATGGTCTGGCAGCAAATCTACGACCCGTTCGGCAACCCGCTGATCTCCACGCTCATGGCCGCGGTGCCGGTGGTGGTGATGCTCGCGGCGCTGGCGTTCTTTCACGTCAAGGCGCACCTCGCCGCCCTGCTCGCCCTGGCTTCGGCATTATTGATTTCGATCTTCGCCTTCGGCATGCCGGCGAGCATGGCCGGTTCGGCGGCGTTGTTCGGCGCGGCCAATGGTTTACTGCCGATCGGCTGGATCGTGCTCAACATCATTTTTCTGCACCGCCTGACCACCGAGAACGGCTCGTTCAAAGTGCTGCAGGATTCCCTCGCACGCATCACCGATGACCGGCGTTTGCAGCTGCTGCTGATCGCGTTCTGCTTCGGCGCGTTTTTCGAAGGCGCGGCCGGGTTCGGCACGCCGGTGGCGGTGACCGGGGCGATTCTGATCGGCCTCGGTTTTTCGCCGTTGGCCGCCTCGGGGCTGGCGCTGATTGCCAACACCGCACCGGTGGCGTTCGGCGCCCTCGGCACGCCGATCATCACCCTGGCCAAGGTCACCGGGCTGGACGAGATGGAGCTGTCGATGATGGTCGGTCGGCAACTGCCGTTTTTCTCGGTGCTGGTGCCGTTCTGGCTGATCTGGGCGTTTGCCGGGTGGCGCAAGATGCTGGAGATCTGGCCGGCGATTCTGGTGGCCGGGGTCAGCTTCGCGGTGCCGCAATTCCTCGTGTCGAACTACCACGGGCCGATGCTGGTGGACGTGATCGCCGCGCTGATTTCCATGGCCTGCCTGACCCTGTTTCTGCGGGTCTGGAAACCGGCGACGGTGTACACCTCGGCCGCCCTGTCCGGGCGGGTCGACAACTCCCGGGTCGAGGAAGAAAAAGTCACCGCCAGCGGCGCTTTCAGCGATCAGGCGCGCCCGGCGGTGATGCGTGCGTGGATGCCGTGGATCATCCTCACCGTATTCGTGTTCGCCTGGGGCACCCAGGGCTTCAAGAACATCTTCGACGTGCGCCCGGCGCTGGACCCGGTAACCCATTCGGTCAAACTCGATGCGCAAGGCAAACCGCTGAATGAGGCCAACCCGATTTTCTCCCCGGCGCTGACCTTTACCACCCTGCACCTGCAAGTGCAGAAAGTCCCGCCGGTGGTGCCGGCGCCGAAAGCCGAAGAGGCGATCTACAAGTTCACCTGGTTCACTGCCACCGGCAGCGGCATCCTGCTGGCGGCTATTGTCGGCGGGCTGCTGATGGGCTATTCGATCCCGCAACTGATCAAGCAATACCTGCGCACGTTGTGGGTGGTGCGCTTTTCGCTGATCACCATTGCGGCGATGCTGGCGCTGGGGTTCCTCACGCGTTATTCCGGACTGGACGCCACCATGGGTCTGGCGTTTGCCGCGACCGGGGTGTTCTACCCGATGTTCGGCACTCTGCTCGGCTGGCTCGGCGTCGCGTTGACCGGTTCGGACACGGCCTCGAACGTGCTGTTCGGCGGACTGCAACGGGTGACCTCGGAACAGCTCGGCATCAGCCCGGTACTGATGGCCGCAGCCAATAGCTCCGGCGGGGTGATGGGCAAAATGGTCGATGCGCAATCGATCGTGGTCGCCTCCACCGCCACCCGCTGGTATGGGCATGAAGGCGAGATTCTGCGCTACGTGTTCTTCCACTCGATCGTGCTGGCCATCCTGGTGGGCGGGCTGGTGACATTGCAGGCGTATGTGGCGCCGTTTACGCACATGGTGGTTGGCGGGCATTGATGTCGCTTGTAGGGGCCTCTTCGCGAGCAAGCCCGCTCCCACATTTGGACTGCATTGCCCTGTGGGAACAAGCTATTTCCCCACCAGGATTGCATTCTCCGTGGGCACAAACCCATTCCCACATTGGAATGCATTCCCAATGTGGGAGCGGGCTTGCTCGCGAAAGCGGTGTGTCATTCAACTCATAGACGAACTGTTCCGACGCCTTCGGGAGCAAGCTCCCCTTCCACATTGATAGGCATGCCCCCCAAATTTGGCTATGTCGATCAGAAGATTGATGAGCCATGCGCATAACTCTATAGCGCAAATCCGCAAAAACCTTTTCCCCTCCGCGCAGGTCATTCCAAGAACGAGACCGGTAAACATGCCGGCGCGCCCGTTTGGGCCCTTCAATCCCTGCCGTCCTGATTAAGCCAGAGAGGAATCGAAGCATGACGATTTCCCGACGAAGATTCCTGATCCTCGGCGCGGTGACCGCCACCGCGTTTGCAATGCCCCCCTTCATTAGCCTCAAGGCCTACGCGGCCAGTCTGGAGCAACCCGCCATGGCCAAACTGACGATCAACGTCAACGGTAAACCCCAAGCCCTTGAGGTGGACAACCGCACCACCCTGCTCGACGCCCTGCGCGAGCACCTGCACCTGACCGGCAGCAAAAAAGGCTGCGACCACGGCCAGTGCGGTGCCTGCACCGTCATCGCCGACGGCCGCCGGATCAACTCCTGCCTGACGCTTGCGGTGATGCATGAAGGCAGCGAGATCACCACCATCGAAGGCCTGGGCATGCCCGACAACCTGCACCCGATGCAGGCCGCGTTCATCAAGCACGATGGCTACCAGTGCGGCTATTGCACGCCGGGGCAGATCTGCTCGGCAGTGGCAGTGCTCAAGGAAATCCGCGAGGGCATTCCCAGCCACGTCAGCCCGAGCCTGACCGAAGCCCCGCAACTGATCGCCAGCGAATTCCAGGAACGCATGAGCGGCAACATCTGCCGCTGCGGCGCCTACTCGAACATCATCGAAGCCATCACTGAAGTCGCGCAGGTGCCAGCATGAGAGCGTTCAATTACAGCCGCGCCGATTCCCCCGCCGCAGCCGCAACGCTGGCGGCGCAGGTCGAAGGCGCGAAGTTCATCGCCGGTGGCACCAACCTACTGGACCTGATGAAACTCGACATCGAAACCCCGTTGCACCTGATCGACGTCAACCACTTGGGTCTCGATCAGATCGAAGCTACACCTGAAGGCGGATTGCGCATCGGCGCGCTGGTGCGCAACACCGATCTGGCCGCTGACAGCCGCGTGCGCAAGGATTACGCGTTGCTCTCCCGCGCCCTGCTCGCCGGCGCCTCGGGCCAGTTGCGCAACATGGCGAGCACCGCCGGCAACCTGCTGCAACGCACCCGCTGCCCGTACTTCTACGACGTCAATCAGGCCTGCAACAAACGCCAGCCCGGCAGTGGCTGCGCGGCGATTGGCGGGGTCAGTCGCCAATTGGGGCTGATCGGCGTCAGCGACGCCTGCATCGCGACCCACCCGAGTGACATGGCGATTGCCATGCGCGCCCTCGATGCGCAGGTTGAAACGGTGAAGCCGGACGGCAGCACACGCAGCATCGCCATCGCCGATTTCCATCAACTGCCAGGCAACACGCCGAACATCGAAACCAGCCTCACGCCCGGCGAGTTCATCACTTCGGTAACCCTGCCGGCCCCGGTTGGCGGCACGCACATTTATCACAAGGTGCGTGATCGCTCGTCGTACGCTTTCGCGCTGGTGTCGGTCGGTCTGATCCTGCAAAAGGACGGCAGCGGCCGTGTGGCGGTCGGCGGTATTGCGCCGAAACCGTGGCGGGTGGAAGCCGCCGACGCGTTGCTGCCCAAAGGCGCAAAAGCCGTCAGCGAACGCTTGCTCGACGGTGCCACGCCAACCCACGACAACCAATTCAAACTGACCCTGGTCGAGCGCACGCTCGGCTCGGTGTTGGCGCAAGCGAGGGATCAAGCATGAAGTTCGACACGCCCGCCACCACCAACCCGATCGACCAACTCAAGGTCGTCGGCAAACCCACCGACCGCATCGAAGGCCCGCTGAAAACCAGCGGTCAGGCGCCATATGCCTACGAGCAGCACGAGGCCGTGGCGAATCAGGCTTACGGTTTCATGGTCGGCTCGGCCATCGCCAAGGGCCGCATCAGCCACATCGATCTCGACGCTGCACAAGCGGCGCCCGGCGTGCTGGCGATCGTCACCGCCGCCAATGCCGGCAAGCTCGGCAAAGGCCAATACAACTCGGCGCCGCTGCTCGCCGGGCCCGAGGTGCAGCACTATCACCAGGCCGTGGCGCTGGTGGTCGCCGAGACCTTCGAACAGGCTCGCGCTGCGGCGCAATTGGTCAAGGTCGATTACGTCGCGGCCAAGGGCGAGTTCGAACTGGCCAACGTGCTTGACCAAGGCGTCGAAGACGACGAGTTGCCCGACGTCACCCACGGCGATTTCGACAAGGCCTTCGCCGCCGCGCCGGTGCAGTTCGACCAGACCTACACCACTCCCGATCAGTCCCACGCGATGATGGAGCCGCACGCGACCCTGGCCGCATGGGAAGGTGATCATCTGACCTTGTGGACCTCCAATCAGATGATCGCCTGGAGCGTCGGCGACGTCGCCACGACGCTTGGCCTGCCCAAGGAAAACGTGCGCCTGATCTCGCCGTACATTGGCGGCGGCTTCGGCGGCAAACTGTTCATTCGTGCCGACGCAATCCTCGCCGCCCTCGGTGCGCGCCTGGCCAACCGCCCGGTGAAAGTCGCCCTCGCCCGCCCGCAAATGGCCAACAACACCACCCACCGCCCGGCCACGATCCAACGCATTCGGATGGGTGCCACGGCGGACGGCAAGCTCAGCGCCATCGCCCACGAAGGCTGGTCGGGCAACCTCAAGGACGGCAAGGTCGAAGTCGCCGCGCAGCCGAGCCAGTTGCTCTATGCCGGAGAAAACCGCCGGGTGACCATGCGCCGGGCGCCGCTGGATCTGCCCGAAGGCAATTCCATGCGCGCGCCGGGTGAAGCACCGGGGCTGATGGCGCTGGAAATCGCCATGGACGAAATGGCCGAGCAGCTCAAGCTCGACCCGGTGCAGTTCCGCATCCTTAATGACACCCAGGTTGATCCGGTAAAAACCGAGCGTCCGTTTTCCCAGCGACGCCTGATCGAATGCTTGCAGACCGGTGCCGAGAAATTCGGCTGGAACCAGCGCAATGCTACTCCCGGCAGCCGTCGCGAAGGTCGCTGGCTGATCGGCATGGGCGTCGCTGCGGCGTTTCGCAACAACCTGCTGCTGAAGTCCGGCGCCCGGGTGCGGCTGGAGCGCGACGGCAAGGTCACGGTGGAAACCGACATGACCGACATCGGCACCGGCAGCTACACCATCATCGCCCAGACCGCGGCCGAGATGATGGGCGTGGACCTGGCGGACGTCAGCGTGCATCTGGGGGATTCGACCTTCCCGGTATCGTCCGGCTCCGGTGGCCAGTTCGGCGGCAACTGCTCGACTGCCGGGGTGTATGCCGCGTGCATGAAACTGCGTGAAGCGGTGGCGACGAAGCTGGGCATGAGCGGTGACGTCGAGTTCGCCGACGGTCAGGTGCGCGCCGGCGGCAAGGCCCTCTCGCTGCGTGATGCGGCAAAAGATGGCGTGGTCGAGGCCGAGGACAGCATCGAGTTCGCCGACCTCGCCAAGCAGTATCAGCAATCGACTTTCGGCGCGCATTTCGTGGAGGTTGCGGTGGATGCAGCGACCGGCGAAGTCCGCGTGCGGCGCATGCTCGCCGTCTGCGCGGCGGGACGGATTCTCAACCCGAAAGCCGCGCGCAGCCAGGTGATCGGCGCGATGACCATGGGCGTCGGCGCGGCGTTGATGGAAGAGCTGGCGGTGGACAAGCGGCTGGGCTTTTTCGTCAATCACGATCTGGCCGGATACGAGGTGCCGGTGCATGCCGACATCCCGCATCAGGAAGTGATTTTCCTCGACGAAACCGATCCGATTTCATCGCCGATGAAAGCCAAGGGTGTGGGGGAACTGGGGATTTGCGGCGTGAGCGCGGCGGTAGCGAATGCGATCTACAACGCCACCGGGGCGCGGGTGCGTGAGTATCCGATTACGCTGGACAAGATCCTCGATTCGTTGCCGGAGATGACCTGAGCAACCTGGAAAAGCCCCTCACCCTAACCCTCTCCCAAAGGGAGAGGGGACTGACCGAGTTGTCTTATGGGATGCGCCGATATGAGAGGTCGTGTCGATTATGGACTCAGCGTAGTGCTCACAGACATCCCCCAATCGGCCCCCTCTCCCTCCGGGAGAGGGCTGGGGTGAGGGAACCGCGTCACTCGGATCGCAAATACTGCTCAGCACTCACCTGCTCCATCCACTCCACCACTTCACCGTCCAGCACTTCGGCAATCGCAATGTGCGTCATCGCCGTGGTCGGCGCGGCGCCATGCCAGTGCTTCACCTGCGGCGCGATCCACACCGTATCGCCGGGACGGATCTGTCGAACCGGCTGACCCCACTCTTGAACAAAACCTGAACCGGCGGTGACGATCAGCGTCTGACCCAACGGATGGGTATGCCACGCCGTGCGTGCACCGGGTTCGAAGGTCACCGTGGCGCCGCTGACACGCGCGGCATCGCTGCCCTTGAACGGCGCGTCAACACGCACAGCGCCGGTGAACCAGTCTGCCGGGCCTTGGGCCGAGGGTTGCGAGCCGTTGGGGGTGACAATGACACGCGGGGATTCGTTGGCCTGGGCCTCACCCGCCAGTAAGGACAGGGTCAGTGCAGAAGCGGCAATCGGGTTCATGGCGATGGTCTCCGGTGATCAATAGCCGCACTTTACCGAGCCGGACTGTTCAGATAATCGACTAGAATTCGAAAAAACTTATGCAGGACACTCATCAATGCTTCGAGAAAACGCCAGTGACCTGCTCGCCTTCCTTGCCGTGGCCCGCGAGCGCAGTTTCACCAAAGCCGCGGCCAGACTCGGCGTCTCGCAATCGGCGCTCAGCCATACCATCCGCGCCCTTGAAGCGCGTCTCGGCCTGCGCCTGCTGACCCGCACCACGCGCAGCGTCTCCCCGACCGAGGCCGGCGAACATTTGCTGCAGACCATCGGCCCGCGCTTCGAAGAGATCGAACAGGAACTGGCGGCCCTGAGCAACCTGCGCGAAACCCCGGCCGGCCGGATCCGCATCAGCGCCACCGACCATTCGCTGAACTGGCTGTTGCGACCAGTGCTCAAGGAATTCCTGCCCCAATACCCGGACATCGCCGTCGAGGTGATCTGCGATTACGGTTTCGTCGACATCGCCGGACAAGGCTTCGACGCCGGCATTCGGCTGGGCGAAGACGTGGCCCAAGGCATGATCGCCACCCGCATCGGCCCGGACATGCGCATGGCGGTGGTCGGCTCGCCGGCCTATTTCGCCAACCGTGCACGCCCGCAAACACCAAGAGACTTGACTGACCACGCCTGCAACAACCTGCGTCTGCCCACCAACGGCGGGCTGTACACCTGGGAATTCGAGAAGGGTGACGAAAGCCTCAAGGTGCGGGTATCCGGGCAAGTCACACTGAATGGCGTCTACCCGCTACTCGACGCCGCAGTCGACGGTTTCGGCCTCAGCTACATTCCGGAAAATATCGTCGCGCCGTATCTGGCCGACGGGCGTCTGGTGCAAGTGCTGGCAGACTGGTGCCCGACGTTTGCCGGTTACCACCTGTACTACCCGAGCCGACGGCAGGCTGCGCCGGCGTTTGCGCTGTTGGTGGAGGCGTTGCGGTATCGCGGTTGACCGCCTACCCCAGCAGCGCAATCAACTGATGCCGCTGCGCATCGGTGAGCATCGGCCCGAATCCGGCGCCAGCGTTGTCGGCCATGTAGCGCGGATTGCCGGTGCCGGGAATCACGCAAGTCACCGCCGGGTGCGACAGCAAAAACTTCAACGCCAGTTGCGGCCAGCTGTTGACCTGCACGTCCGAGACCCAGGCCGGCAACGGCTTGGCCTTGAGACGGGCGAGCAACCCGCCGCCGCCAAAAGGCCGATTGCAGATCACCGCCACCCCGCGTTCACGGCACAGCGGCAGAATGCGTTTCTCCACGCCACGGTCATCGAGGGCGTAGTTGATTTGCAAAAAATCCAGTTGTTCGGCCTTGAGCACTGCTTCGACTTCATCGTAGGCCGACGGCGTGTAATGGGTGATGCCGATGTAGCGAATGCGCCCCTGTTCTTTCCATTCGCGCAGGATTGGCAGATGGCTCTGCCAGTCCAGCAGATTGTGGATCTGCATCAGGTCGATGCGTTCGGTGCGCAGCAGACGGAAGGATTCCTCCATCTGCGCGATACCTTCCTTGCGCCCTCGGGTCCAGACCTTTGTCGCCAGAAACGCGGGTGAACGCGGTTCGTGAATCGATAGCAGCTCGCCAGTGGTTTGCTCGGCGCGGCCGTACATCGGCGAGCTGTCGATCAACGTGCCACCCTTTTTGAACAGCTCGTCGAGCACTGCTGGCAATAGCTTATAAGCCGGATCGCCGGGGGCAACGTCAAAGCCGCGATAAGTGCCCACGCCCACTATGGGCAACAGCTCGGAGCTGGAAGGGATGGCGCGGGTCTGCATGGTCTGGTCTCCTGCCTGGCTCGGCGAAGTGGCAGTCGGCGTGATGGCAGTGGCCAACGCCCGGTCAAAGGTCAGGACCGCCGAAACCCCGGCAGCCAGCGTGAGCAAGCGGCGCCGGGAACAACCCTCAGTGTGGCTCATGCGGGTTCCCCTGCTGCGTGAATCTGTTGCACGTTGTGTGCGACGGCTGCCGGCCCGATTCGCTGGACTACACTGCGACTGCGAACACCCGCGCCCCGTTAAAGTTAGCCGAATGTCCAGAAAACTGATGTCACTCGTCGCCTTGCTCATCGCCCTCTATCTGTTGCTGTGCGGAGCGCTGTTCATTTTTCAGCGCTCGCTGATCTATTTCCCCCAGCCTGACAACGCCGTGACTACGGAAGATTCGCGGCTTAAACTGGCGATGCCGGAGGCCGATGTGTGGGTGACCACGCGCGCGCATGCCGGGCCAAAAGCGCTGATCTACTTTGGCGGCAATGCCGAAGATGTGTCGCGCAATCTGCCGTCGTTCAGCGAGGCTTTTCCCGACTACGCGGTGTTTTTGCTGAACTACCGGGGCTTCGGTGGCAGCGGCGGCTCACCTTCGGAAGAAGCGATTGCCGAAGATGCGCTGGCGCTGTTTGATCAGGTGTACGCCAGCCATCCGCAGATTGCCGTGATCGGCCGCAGCCTGGGATCGGGGGTGGCGGTGCGGCTGGCGAGTCAGCGTCCGGCGACCAGATTGATTCTGGTGACGCCGTACAATAGCCTCGAAGAAATTGCCGTCCGCCAATACCCGTGGTTTCCGGTCAGATGGTTGCTCAAGGATCGCTTCGAGTCGGGCCGCTACGCCGCACACATTCAAGTGCCGACCCTGCTGCTGGCGGCCAGCGATGACGAAGTGATTCCACGTGACAGCACGCAGCGGCTGCTGGCGCATTTCCCCACAGGCGTGGCGACGCTGCGGGTGGTGCCGGATTCGGGGCACAACTCGATTTCCGAGCGGGTGCAGTATCTGCAGTGGATGCAGGAAGTGCTCAATCGCTGATAGCCGATTATTGCGTTGGCTGAACTGGCCCCTTCGCGAGCAGGCTCGCTCCCACCTTGATAATGCAATCCCCTGTGGGAGCGGGCTTGCTCGCGAAGGCGCCAGTGCGAACAACACAAAATCCAAGGATCGCCCTCCCCTTCATCACCCACCAAAAAAGCCAGATGGCCAGCATGAACCAAGTGCAAAAAGCCCAGTCCTAGTGGCGCCGTATTCCGCGGCTGCCCACTTCAGCACTGTCCTTTTCCCTGAGTCTGCCGTCCCATGCGCCATGTCGTTCGCTCATCACGCTTCGTTTCGCTGTGCCTGCTGATCCTTGCCCCACTGTTCACCGAGACCTCCCACGCCAGCGAAGAGCGGCAACTCGTGGCCGCGATCAACGACTATCGCGCCCATCCGCAACGCTGCGACCGCCGCCCGGCCCAGCGCCTGGCGCCACTGGCGCTGAAATCGAATCTGGCGTTGCCGATCGGCTATGGCTATGGCGGTGGCTTGCGCGAGAGATTGAAATCTTCGGGGTATTCGGCGGTGGCGGTACGCAGTATCCGCATCATTGGGGCCGGGGATGCCGAGGAAGCCTTTGAGCAGTTACAAGACAGCCACTGCAGCGCACTGCTCGACGATCAGTACGCCGACATCGGCGTCAGCCGCTCCCGTGGTGAATGGCAAGTGGTGCTGGCGCAACCGGTGCTCGACAGTCGTGTCGGCGACAACCGCAGCGTCGGCAAGGCCTTGCTCGCCGAAGTCAACGCCGCTCGGGCACGCCCCCGGATGTGCGGGCGCCAACGCTTTGCCGCCGCCCGCCCCCTGAGCTGGAACCCGGCGCTGGGCGCCGCCGCACAAGGGCACAGCAAAGCCATGGCGTACGGCAACTATTTCGCCCACCGCGACCCGGACGGCGATATGCCGGCAGATCGCGCGCGGGCGGCGGGTTATCGAGGTCGGCAGATCGGCGAGAATATCGCCGCCGGCCAGAGTTCACCGGGCAAGGCGATGGCCGGATGGCTGGCCAGCCCCGGCCATTGCGCCAACCTGATGAACCCGATGTTCACTCAGGTCGGTGCCGGGTTCGCCAGTGAGGCGCGCAGTGATGAGGGGGTTTACTGGACGATGGCGTTTGGCGCGCCTTGATTCGCTTGAGAGCTTTTCAGTGACGCTACTGGCCTCTTCGCGAGCAAGCCCGCTCCCACACTGGATCTGTGTTGTTCACAAATCCATGTGGGAGCGGGCTTGCTCGTAGAGGCTGGTACAGACACCCTCAATCGCTTGCGCCGCCTCCCGGTTCAGTCCAGTTCGGTGTGATGCGAGAAGTTACAGCGCAGTAGAAACAGTTGCGCCCTTCGATAAAAAAGGGCGCTGGAGTCTGGAGTAAAACGACCGGGGTTCAGACCGGAGAAATCGTCGCAAGCATTCCGATCAGAATGGTCAACGTCAGAAACCCACCGAGGAAAATCGCCATCTTGTTCATGCTGCTCTCCTTAATGTTGAGCTTGCGGTGCACCGGGCGCTTCGGGATGAAGGGCTGCCGCGGGTGACCGAATTGCCGGGCTATTCTGAGCGCCAGACTGAGCCGGTTACAGAGGCAGATCCAACAGAAAAATACGGATCAGATGCCCATCTGATCCGCTCCGGACATGATCTGGTATTCAGATCGGCACACAACGGTTCGAGATCCACCGCTTTGAACTAGAGTGATTGCCGTCGCGCGAAGAACAACAACAATTCCAGGAGTGGTCAATGTCCGAACTGAACCTGCACCCCAACGCCGCCGAATCCCTAAAGCACTGGCACGAGATGATCCGCACCGGCAATCTCAAGGCCTTGCCCGAACTGCTCGATGCCAATGCCGTGTTCCGCTCGCCCATGGCCCACTCGCCCTACCCCGGCGCGCCAGTGGTGACGATGATCCTCAACACCGTGTTCGACGTGTTTGAAGATTTCAAATACCACCGTGAACTGGCGACTGCCGATGGTTTGAATGTCGTTTTGGAGTTCAGCGCCAAGGTCGGGACCAAGGAGTTGAAGGGGATCGACATGATTCGCTTTGATGAGAGCGGGAAAATTGTCGAGTTCGAGGTGATGGTGCGGCCGTTGAGCGGGTTGCAGGCTCTCGGCGAAGAGATGGGGCGGCGGCTTGGTGCGTATCTGGCAAGCGCGAAACCAAAGTAGGATCAGGCGCCACAAAAAAAGCCCACTGACCGTTACCGGTTCAGTGGGCTTTTGCGTATCTGGCGTCTAGTTACAGAGCCATGTCACGTGCAGCATTTTCCTTCGGTGCTTCAGCTTTTTCAGCTGCAGGTGCAGCCGGAGCAGCAGCCTGACCGATCACCGGAGGGGTTGGCAGTTCGAGGATCTTGGCGGTGTACGCCCACTCTTGTGCCACTTTGGCCGGATCGCTGTTCAGCTGAGTGCCGTAGCTTGGCACGATCTGGTGCAGCTTGGCCTGCCACTCAGGGGTGGCGACTTTGTCTTTGAAGACTTTCTGCAGCACGCTCAGCATGATCGGTGCAGCGGTCGACGCGCCTGGCGATGCGCCCAGCAGGCCGGCGATGGAGCCGTCTTGTGCAGCAACGATTTCGGTGCCCAGTTTCAGCACGCCGCCAGCGGCTTCATCACGCTTGATGATTTGCACGCGCTGGCCGGCTTGCCACAGGCGCCAGTCTTCGGCTTTGGCGTTCGGGAAGTATTCCTTCAGCGCGTTCAGACGGTCTTCATCCGACAGCATCAGTTGACCGGCCAGGTACTCGACCAGCGGGTATTCCTTGATGCCGACCTTGGTCATTGGCCAGATGTTGTGGGTGGTGGTGCTGGTCAGCAGGTCCAGGTACGAGCCTTCTTTGAGGAACTTGGTGCTGAAGGTCGCGAATGGGCCAAACAGGATGACGCGCTTGCCGTCCAGAACACGGGTGTCCAGGTGCGGAACCGACATCGGCGGTGCGCCAACCGAAGCTTTACCGTAGGCCTTGGCCAGGTGCTGCTCGGCGATGGCCGGGTTATCGGTCACCAGGAACGAGCCGCCGACCGGGAAGCCAGCGTATTCCTTGGCTTCAGGAATGCCCGACTTCTGCAGCAGGTGCAGAGCGCCGCCACCAGCGCCGATGAACACGAACTTGGCGTCGGTTTCGGTCTTGGTGCCGTCTTTCAGGTTTTTGTAGCTGACGCGCCAGGTGCCGTCGGCGTTCTTGGTGATGTCTTCGACTTCACTCGACAGCTTCAGGTCGAAGTTAGGCTTGGTCTGCAGGTAACCGGCGAACTGGCGGGTGATTTCGCCGAAGTTCATGTCGGTACCCAGCGGGCTCCAGGTGGCCGCGATTTTCTGGTTCGGGTCACGCCCTTCCATCATCAGCGGGACCCACTTCTTGATCACAGCCGGGTCTTCGGAGTACTGCATGCCGGCGAACAGCGGGCTCGCTTGCAGGGCTTCGTAGCGCTTTTTCAGGAACTTGATGTTGTCATCGCCCCACACGAAGCTCATGTGCGGCGTGGTGTTGATGAACGAGCGAGGGTTCTTCAGAACGCCTTGCTGAACCTGCCAGGCCCAGAACTGACGGGACACCTGGAACGCTTCGTTGATCTCGACCGCTTTCGGGATCGTCACGTTGCCTTTGTCGTCTTCCGGGGTGTAGTTCAGCTCAGCCAGGGCGGAGTGACCAGTACCGGCGTTGTTCCAGCCGTTGGAGCTTTCCAGGGCGACGCCATCGAGGCGCTCGACCATTTCCATCGACCAGCTTGGCTCCAGCTCATTGATCCACACACCCAGGGTGGTGCTCATGATGCCGCCGCCGATCAGCAGAACGTCGACTTTCTTTGCTTCTGCAGCATTGGCGGACGACATCCCCATCGCCAAAGCCAGCCCGAGCAAGGCTGTGTTCACTTTCTTAAACATCCGTTGCACCTATGATAAAACGCCTTCCGCCCGCCGCTGTTATCTGTATGCGATCCGCTTTGATGACGCTCAGGCTCGCGTCGCAGATTCCGGCACACTTCAATTTTGACGGGTGGGCACACAAGGCCGACGTACCGCATCGACCTCAGTTAATGTCCCTTCTGAACTGACTTCTTATCATTATTGGCTTCAGCTACTTGAGCGACAGGGATTCCGTCAGCCCGCCCCAAAGGCAGGCAAACCGAATAAGGTCAAACCAAGTTGGCGCGAAGAATATCACGTCAGGGCAAACCCGCGCGTCTGTTCCCGACTTGAGAGTCTTTTTCCGCTGTGGGCGTTATCGGCCGGTATGGGCTGAACATGATCCCGAAACCTGTGGTGGCTGGGTTGGCCCCATCGCGAGCAGGCTCGCTCCTACAAGGAATGGGCTGCTCGCGATGGCGGCGTTACAACCGAAACCGATCCACCGACAACGCCAACGCCCCCGCCAGACTCGACAGTTCATCGGTGGTATTGGCCGTCTGCCCGATCACTTTGCTGTTGCCCTCCGACATGCCCGCGATCATCTCCACCTGATGGGCGATTTCGTTGCTGGCCTGGCTTTGCTCGCCGATGGTGCGAGTGATGTCGTTGACCAGTTGCGTGGTGCTGAGGGTGGCGTCGAGGATTTCGCGAATCGCCCGTTCGACTTCAGCCGTGACCGCCATGCCCTTGTCGACTTGGGCCACGCCGGCCTCCATGCTGCTGACCGCCTCCCGGGTGCTGTTTTGGATCCGTGCAACCATCGCGGCGATTTCCTGGGTTGAGGCACTGGTGCGTGCCGCCAGGCTGCGCACTTCGTCGGCAACCACGGCAAAGCCCCTGCCCTGCTCGCCGGCCCGCGCTGCCTCGATGGCGGCGTTGAGTGCCAGCAGGTTGGTCTGGTCGGCGATGCTCTTGATCACCTGAATGATGTTGAAGATGCCTTCGGATTCCTGATCCAGCGTACGGATCACCTGCGCCGACTGTTGCGCCGAGCGGGCGATGTCGTCCATGTCGCTGACCACCTGATGGATCACCTGCCCGCCGCTCTTGGCCAGCGACTCGGCCTGATTGGCCATGCCCAGCGCGCGCTCGGCATGACGGGTGATTTCCTCGATGCTGGCGGTCATCTGGCTCGCGGCGGCGGCCATAGTGCCGGCGGCGGCACTTTGCTGCTGACTGCTGTCAGCGACCTGATGGCAGCCGTGGCTCAGTTGCTCGCTCATGCCGCTGACCCCATGGGCGTTGCGCCGAACGACGTCGATCATATTGCGCAGGTCGCGCTGCATGGTCGCCAGACTGCGGATCAGCGTACTGGCCTCGTCCTTGCCGGTCGGCTCGCTGATCAGTTCGCTGAGGTTGCCGTGGGCAATGCTTTGCGCGATCTGGTTAGCGGATTTCAGCGGCCCCATGATGCTGCGGGTCACCCAGCGCCCTTGCGCCAATAACAGCAGCAGGCTGGCCAGCAATACTGCGCCGAGGGCGATGTTGGCGTTGCGAATAGCGCTTTCAGTGGCCTGGCTGGTGTCACGGGTGTTGCTTTCGATCAGCTCGCTGAGGGCCGCCATCTGCTCTTCGAGCTGACTGAAGGCCGCATTGAACGTGCCCAGCTCCCGTTGCGCGCTGTCCGGGTTGTCCAATGCCAGGCCGACAATGCGCTCGGCCGCTGCAATGTAGGTGTCCAGGCTGGGTTTTATGTGTTCCAGCGCAGACTTGATCGTCGGGTTGACCGGCAATTTGAGGTTTTCATCCAGCACTTCGCGAAAATGCGTGGCGTGCTCGTTGATCGAGTCCCGCACCTCTGCGGCCGTGCCGGTACTTTTGCCCAGGCCCACGAGCATCGCCGAATACACGTCGGCCCGCAGCGCGTCGTGCATCATGTCGGCTTCCATGTGATTGCGCAGCGCGGTCATGCTCACCGCGTTGTCGTTCACCGCTGCGGACATGCGCGTATTCCCCACATAGCTGACCAGACTCACGATCAGCGCCGTCAACAGACTGGTTGCAATCAGCAACAGCAAACGCAATTTGATCGACACGGTGGGTTCCTCCCCTGAGGCGCGCCGGAATGCGCCTTTCAGGATTTCAGTTAAGCTTATTTGTGCAGATGTGCCGCTTCAGAGCGTTTCAGCAAGTATCCGCGTGTTCGAACGGAACTCCGGCAAAGGTCGCACCTCTGAGATTATGTAGTCCTTCCTTTTTGCTTCGCGCTTGTGGAGGAACATCGTCATGCGCAAGTTAGTGCTCATTTCTTCTCTCCTGCTCTGCCTCCCTGTCGGCTCGGCGCTGGCCCGTGTCGATGCCGGAGACGTCGCCACCTCGGCGGGCGTTTCCGCGTCGCTGTACTCGACCTTCAAGGATCACAAAATGGTGATCCCGGCGCGCGACGACCTGTCAGCGTTCGTCGCCAGCGGCGGGGCCATCCGTGGGGTTTATCTTGAGTCGGTACTGCAACAGGTGCGGCACGACAACCCCGGCCTCAATGCCAGCGATGAAGACCTCGCCAACGCGATTCTGGTGCATTACGAAGGCCTGAATCAGTAGTTGCCAGGGATGCAGCGGCCGATGGACGGCAGCTGAGGGCGCATAGGCAAAACCGTCTGACGGCCTCTATGATGGAGGCCATGACGATTCTTGCGCCTCCTGCGCCTTTGCGCTCACCCTGCCCGCCCGGCGCCTGCGATTGCGGGCGCGACGCGTTGCTGGAAACGCCGGGCACGGATCTGCGCATTCTGCGCCTGACCCGCGAGCAGGAAAAAATCCTCCTCTCCCGCTTGGAACAACTTAAAGACCTTGCGGACTTGCGGCATCTGCAACAGCGCATGCACGAACAGTTGGGCCTGCGTGTGGAAGTCGCTCCGGGGTTTCATGAGGTACGCAGCATGCTCGGCATCGAGATTCAGATCGAGGCGCTGCCGGGACTATGCCGCAAGACCCGCAAGTCAATCCCGGCGGCCATTCGCCGAGGTCTGAACAACCACCCCGAAATCGCCTTCGAACTGCTCAACGCTCACGACTTGCTGCGCGACACCTGATCATTTTTTCATGCCAACCCGCTTGCGCATCTCGGCGGTGATGCTCTGGCGGGTTTTCTTCAGGTCGGCCCACGGCTCATCGCCGACTTCGTTCAGACGCTCATGGACATTGCTGATATTCCACTGATTGCCACCCTTGATCTCCCCCACTTCTTCGCGAAACAGCGGTACCGACACCGGCAGTCCCTCGCGGGTTCGCGCGGCGTAGGCACAAATGGTGGTGGCGCCCAGACCGTTGCGCAGGTAGTCGATGAAGATCCGCCCGACACGATTTTTCGGCCCGGACACTGCGGAAAAGCGTTCCGGCAACAAATTCGCCATGTGACTGACGATCGCATGGCTGAAATCCTTGACCTCGTCCCAGCCATGCTTGCGGGTCAAAGGCACCACCAGGTGAATGCCCTTGCCGCCGCTGGTCTTGAGAAACGCCTTGAGCCCCAGTTCATCCAGTACGGTCAGGGTGAGCGCCGTGGCTTCGACCATGCTTTTCCACGGCAGCGCAGGGTCTGGATCGAGGTCGAGAACAAACCGGTCAGGCTTTTCCAGATCGACGGTGGTGGCGTTCCAAGTGTGCAACTCGACCGTGCTCATCTGCACTGCGCCGATCAAGGCTTCGGCGTTGTTGATCAGCATCACCGGTTGCCCGGTGACGTCCTTGTCCAGGGTGGTAATGCCGGGGATCGCCAGGCGCTCGGCGTTTTTCTGAAAGAACAGTTCGCCGGCAATGCCGTCCGGCGCCCGCACCAGCGCAACCGGGCGATCCTTGAGCTGCGGCAGAATCCACTCGGCGACGCTGGCGTAATACTCGGCCAATTGCATCTTGGTGGTGCCGCTGACCGCATCGATCACCCGGTCGGGGTGGGTGATGCGCACTTTGCCGCTGGCGAGGCCCAGCTGGGACGGCGCCGCTTCGGCTTTCTTCGGCTCCGTAGCTTTCTTTGATTCTGCAGCTTTCTTCGACGAGGCAGCTTTTTTCGACGGGGTGGGTTTCGCTGAAGTCTTCACGGGTTTCGCGCGCTCCTCGGTAATCGACTTGGCCGGTTTGTCATTGCGCAGACCATGGAACACGGCGTGGCGTACCGAGCCATCCTTGGTCATTTCGGCGAACGCCACTTCTGCCAACAGATTCGGTTTGAGCCAGTGCACGCCTTTGGCCTCGAAGCCGCTCGGCGGATTAACCACCGCAGCCTTCTTGACCTGCAACGGCTTGAGCTGGGCCAGGATGCTTTTCAGTGTGGTCTCGTTGAACCCAGTGCCGACCTTGCCGGCGTAGCGCAACTCGCCGCTGTCGCGATCATGCAGGCCCAGCAATAACGCGCCGAAGGCACTGCGCGCACCTTTCGGATCGGTATAGCCGACGACCACGAATTCCTGCCGATGCTTGCACTTGAGCTTGATCCAGTCACTGCTGCGCCGCGAAACGTAAGGCGAGCCGAGGCGTTTGCCGATCAGCCCCTCCATCTGCATCTGACAGGCGCTGTTGAGAAGTGCGTCTGCCGTTTCATCGAAGGCCTCGGAGAAGCGCAGCAACGGCTGCTCATACCCGCCGAGTACCGTGGACAACGCCGCGCGGCGCTCCTCGACCGGCACTTCGCGCAGGTCAACGCCGTTGAGGTAGGGCATGTCGAACAGGTAGTACATGATGCTGCCGCTGCGCCCGGCTTCGAAGGCGTTTTGCAGCGCCTGAAAGTCCGGCACACCCTGCTCGTTGGTGACCACCACTTCGCCGTCCAGCCATGCCGATTCCAGCCCCAGCTCAGCGAGGGCTTGCGCCTGTTGCGGCAGTTTGTGCGTCCAGTCGTGACCGTTGCGGGTGAAGAGTTGCACCTGGTCGTGATCGATGCGCGCCAGGATCCGGTAGCCGTCGAACTTGATCTCGTAGCTCCACTGCCCTTCGGGTGCGCTGTCGACCAGGGTCGCCAATTCCGGCTTGAGTTGCGCCGGCAGTTTGGCCTTGCGCGCACCAGTGAGTGTCCCGGATGCCGCTTTGCGCGGTTTCGCCGGGGTCTTTTTCACGGGTTTGACTTGTTCGGCGGCGAGCTTGGGTTTGCTGATCAGGGTGCGTTCGCTGAGCACGCTGTCCGGCTCGGCGCTGAGCACATCGTAATCGTCCTGCGGGCGCGCCGCACTGTCCTGATGTTTGATCAGAAACCAGTTTTCCTTCTTGCCCGGCATGTGCGTGCGCACCAGGTTCCAGATCCCGGAGAGCTTTTCGCCTTGCAGCTCGAACTTGAGTTTACCCTTGGCATAGGCCTTGGCCGGATCCTCCTGCGGAATCCATACACCGCGATCCCAGACAATTACATCTCCGGCGCCGTAATGCCCTTCGGGAATGCTGCCCTCGAACGTCGCGTAATCCAGCGGATGGTCTTCGACGTGTACCGCCAGACGCTTGACCTTGGGATCGAGTGACGGCCCCTTGGGCACCGCCCAGCTCTTCAGCGCGCCATCGAGTTCGAGGCGAAAGTCATAATGCAGGTGCGAAGCGTCGTGCTTCTGGATGCAGAACTGCAGCGCATGTTCACTGGCCTTGCTGCGGCCACGGCGTTTGACCGCGGCGGGTTCCGACGTCGCGGAAAAGTCGCGCATACGATTGTAGTCGTCGAGATTCCTGTTCATGGCGCACCTGCCTTGTGTCAGCCAATGCGGGTCACGGTCAGCGCGACCACGGCGATCCGGTCCACGCGCTGGTAACCGGGGTTCAACAACTCTTCACCGAACACGTCGGGATCCAGCTCGCGATAGGTCCAGCCGAATCGCGTCGAATCCAGGCGCGGCACCACGGTGTCGAAAAACGGATCGCCGCCATCGACCATCGCCACGCCGGTGTACAGCAACAAGGAGCCACCGGGTGCCAGCCGATTGAGCGCCTGCTCGACGATACGCAGCGACAATCCGGCGCCGAGCGAGCCACCGCCATGCCGATAAGCACGCCCGGCCGGGTCAGCCATGTACGGCGGGTTGGCGACGATCAGGTCGAAGTTGCCTTCGGTGCCCTGCAGTACATCACTGGCCTGCACCTCGACATTGGCGACCTCGGCCAATGCTGCGTTGATCGCGGTCAGGCGCAGCGCGGCGGGATTGATGTCGACCGCCAGCACCTGCGCTTCTCGCCGTGCGCGGGCAATCAGGATTGCGCCGACGCCAGCACCGCAGCCGATGTCTACCGCGCGCTGAATCGGCGCGAAGCTCTGCTGCAGATGCGCGTGAATCAGCTGTGCGAAACGATAGGTGTCCGGGCCGAAAAACACCGAATCGGCGGCATCGGTGGGAAAGCCGGAATGCACGAACAACAAGTCATCCAGACTCGACCAGCGCACCCGGCTTTTCAGGCGGCCGTCGTAGACGTCAATCACTTGCGCATCCTGCAACTGCCGCTGTTCATCGGCGGACAGCAAGCCAGGTTCGAACGGACGCGACCAGCCGAACACGTCGCGCAGGGTATCGGCGACCTGCCCTTCGTCACGCTGGTTTACGCGCTGATGGGTCAAGGGCGTCGGCGTGACGAAACGGTAGCCGTCAGCCTGCAAGCGCCGGCCGAGTTGTAGCAGCGTCAGGTCGTTGGCGGACAGTTGTTCTTCCTGATTCATGGGGATTTCCTTAACGCAGACTGGATTTGAGTTCGATGAAGCGACGCGTCGCCAGAAGCCCCGCCGGGTGGGCATGGCGGGCCGGTGCCAACCATGGGATCAGCGTGGCCATTTGCGCGTGACCGTCCTGACCTTGCAGCGCAGATGTCAGGCGCTGCACATCGGGATCGTGTTCGGGCACGGCGGCGTCCGGGGTGGCGACCTGATGGCTGCGTCGTGGCGCTTTGCGTTGGTCGGATGGGGTCCAGTCACCGGCAATCCAGTCGTGCAGCAGCTGCTTTTCATACGGACTGAACACGCCGAACATCGCCGCACCGTCGCCGTCGATCAACTGCCAGAAACGGCTGGCTTGCGGATCTTCATTGCGTTTGATCCAGCCTTTGTCCTGCATTGCCTGCAGGAAACCCGGTAGCTGTTGGGGAGTGGCCAGCCACTGATTGACCGTTTTGCCTTCGAAACGGCAGTAGTCGGAATGCATGTGCTGACCGAACGGGCGCTTGCGCTCTAGCATCGCCAGCACTTCCTGCTCCAGGTCAAAACCTTCGATGATCGCGCGGCTGCCCTGCCCCAGGTCGTTGAGTCGATAGCCTAGCGATACCCGGCGCAGGAATTCGCCGCGATCGGCTTCCAGTGGTAGCAGGTCGAGCACCGACTGCACGGCTTTTTGCGCATGGCCGGTGCTGGCGTTATCGATGGTCACATGCAGGGTGAAGTAGTACGGATCAATGCCCAACTCGCTGAGTTCATAGGCACTGATCAGCAAGTGCAGCGGCAGTTGTTCGTAGCCGAGGTTGTAACCGATCACCTCCGGCAGAAAGCTTTCGCCACAGGCACCGAGTGCCAGTTGCAGCGCACCTTGCAGGTAGCGTTCATCGGCGATGGCGCTGGCGTCCTGCAAACCGTGCTCAGCGAGCAGTTTGCGGTAGATCACTACGTGGTTTTGCGCCGGATTGCCGTCGCCCAGTTCTTCCAGATAGGTACACAGCAACCCGTCGAAACGCGGGTCGCGCCACTGCGCCAACAAACCGTACAGCCACGCGCCATCCACCAGTTTGGTCGGCGCCACGGCTTGCAGAAAATACAACGCGTGAGCCTTGTTGCTGAAGAACTGACGCGGTCCGCCGGACTGGCGCTGTTGCAGGTAATCGGCGTACTGCCGGGCAACTTCTGTGCAGTGCCCGGCGACCCAGCCTTGCCACGCCGACGGATCCTGCGGAAGTTCTTCGGGCAACAGCGCGGCGCGCTGCAACTGCTCGGCGAGAAAATCCTGCGCGAGGGTATCAGGCGCATCCTCAAGCAGCAGTGCCTCATAAATACGCCGCAGATCGCCGTCGGCAATGATGGGCTGTTGCTGCGCGCTCGGCGCCTGCAGAGGGGTCAGGGCAGTCATGTCAGTGTTCTCGTTCGGTTGGCCGGTCAGGGCGTTGTTTCACGCCTCTACATCAGCAGAGCAACCGCTACGGAGAAAAATTCAATCGACATGAAAATCGCCCTGACGGACGGAGCATCGTGGTCCCGGCAAGGGCTGCCCGAGACCGCAATTTTTGACGGTGCTTCAGGCCTGACCTTTGGCCTGAGCCTCCAGGTGCACCTGCAATTGCGGGTCGATCTGCAGCGCGGCAGCCAGTTCATCCAGGTAGTTGCGTTCGGCGTCTTGCTGATCGTCCACCAGGATCACGCTGACCAGGTACATTTCGGCGGCCGTCGCCGGGTCGTCGTTGGCCGCCTGCGCGACTTCGTTCGCATCCAGCGGTTTGGCAACTTCAGCGTTAAACCATTGCTGCAATTGTGGATCGTCGGTGTGTTTGCCAATCTCTTCATCGATCATCTGCCGTTCCCGGTCATCGATCTCACCATCAGCCTTGGCTGCCGCGATCAGCGCCCGCAGCACAGCATGCCCGTGCTCCTCGACTTCGGGCCCGGCCAGCAGATTTGCGGTTGGCGGAATCTGTTGTGGCGCCGCCGACGCCTGACTGCGTTGCCAGGCCTGATACGCCTGGAACGCCATCATCCCCAGCGAGGCCAGTGCCGCATAATTGGTGCCGCTGGAACGGCTTTGTGTACCGCCGCCACCGAGTGCCCCGCCCAACGCGCCGCCCAATCCACCGCCGCCACCGCCGCCAAGCAGACCACCCAGCAATCCACCCAAACCGCCCAGCCCACCGGACTGCGCGCCACTGGCGCCTGTACTCGCGCCGCCGCCCAACAGGCCACCGAGCAAGCCGCCCAGTCCGCCCAGACCTGCGCCGGCCGAAGCGCCACTTGGTTGTCCCACCGAGGCCTGGCCCCGCAGTAGTTGTTCGAGCAAATCACTGGTGTTCATGATCTCGTCCTCAGCCATTGGCAATAAATGCGTCAGGCAACAATAGACCGCCGACGCCGGCGCGCCAGCACCGTCTGGCTGACGCTGGCAGATTTCGCCGAGGTATTTTTTGTGCGGGCAGCTAAGATTCAAAGGTGGTGAACCTTATCCCGGCCAAACCGGTCGATAGCTGCAACCCCGACCTGGTTTGCCGGCGCCCATTGCCCGAGGGTGATAACCGGCATGCTTCATTTTTCTGGAGAACGCCCCTGTGATATCGACCGTACACATCGCCAGGCTCAAAGCATGGGGCGCCCATGGTTTTACCGCGACCGGCGTGGTCACAGCCTTCCTGGCGACCCTCGCCCTGCTGGAGAACCAGCCGACTCACTGCCTGATGTGGCTGGGCGTGGCATTGATCGTCGACGGTCTCGACGGGGCGTTGGCGCGTAAGGTCAATGTGCAATCGGTGCTGCCGAGTTTCGACGGCTCGATCCTCGATCTGGTGATCGACTACCTGACCTACGTGTTCATTCCGGCGCTGTTCATCTATCGCTACATTCCCCTGCCCGACTACACCCTGCTGCTGAGCGTGTCGCTGATTCTGGTGTCGTCGCTGTTCTGTTTCTGCAACGTCAACATGAAGAGCAAGGACAACTATTTCGTCGGTTTCCCCGCCGCGTGGAACGTGGTTGCCCTGTGCCTGTACATCATCGACCCGGGGCCGTGGATCACCTTTCTGACCATCATCGGTCTGGCGCTGCTGACCGTGACCCGCATGAAGTTCCTGCACCCGTTCCGGGTACGCCGGTTCATGCCGATCAACATCGCGGTGACGGCCATCTGGCTGCTGTGCAGCCTGTCGCTGGTGCTTAATCACCCGGTGATCAATCCGCTGGTGATGGGTTTGTGGTTGCTGGCGTCGGCGTACTTTCTGGGGATCTGCATCTGGCGTACGGCGCTGGAGTGGTTTGATCGGCCGCACCTGAAATAGGCCTGATCGCCACACCTAAAACCTGTGGGAGCGGGCTTGCTCGCGAATGCGTCTGTCCAGTCAATAATTCTGTCTACTGATCCACCGCATACGCGAGCAAGCCCGCTCCCACAGGGGTTTTGCATGGTTCTGAACATTCAGCGCTTGGTAATGACCACCTCCAGATACTCGCTCGGCACCACCAGCGACTTCTCTCCCACGCGGTTCGAGCGGTTCAGCAGATCCGCCAGATCACTCTCCAGCGCCTGCCCGCTTTCCGGCGGCAATGCCGCGAAGGCCTTGTGCACCGGCCCGTACCAGTGGCGGAAAATGTCGATGAAATGCGCCGCCGAGCGATAGCGGAAGTTGAAGGTGCGGCGGGTGACCTGCAGCAGAAATTCGCGCTCATTGAAGTGGCTGTGCAACCACGCTTCAGTGCCCCAGTTCGACGGTGGCTGGGCTATGGGGGGTGGTGGGACGTGGCGACCAAGCACCTTGAACATCTGGCCGACGAAACCTTCCGGTGTCCAGTTCGCCAGACCGATGCGCCCGCCCCTTCGGCAGACCCGCGCCAGTTCTGCAGCTGCAGTGGCCTGATCCGGGGCAAACATCACGCCAAAGGTCGACAGCACCGCGTCGTAACTCTCGTCGGCGAACGGCAACGCTTCGGCATCGGCGACCTGAAAAATCACATCCAGATGCTCGGCCCGCGCCCGATCCTGTCCCCGCTCCAGCAGCGCCGCGACATAGTCGGTCGAGGTCACCTGACAACCACGTCGCGCCGCCGCCAGAGTCGCATTACCGTTACCGGCCGCGACATCCAGCACCTCCTCATCGCAGTGCAGGTCGCAGGCCTCGGCGAGGTTTTCGCCGACGATCTGCAAGGTGGTGCCGATCACCGCGTAATCACCGCTGGCCCAGGCGACTTTCTGGCGCTCTTTCAGACCCGTCAGATCAATGGGAGTACTCATCAATCGTGCTCCGCAGCAGGTAGAAGGACTTCATTCGGCCGTGGTCGGGTCGATGACCGTCATCACCCGCGCCACGCTGTTGGCCGGGAATCCACCCAGCCTGGCGTGCTCGCGCACCTGCTCTTCGTCAGGGGCGATGTAGACGCAATAGATTTTGTCGGCGGTGACGTAACTCTGCAGCCACTGCACCTCTGGCCCGAGTCCACGCAACACCTGGCAGGAGGTTTGCGATACGGCTTGGAGTTCTTGCGGCGACAGCTTTCCGGCCCCTGGAATCTCGCGTTCAATCACGAATTTCGGCATGGCAACCTCGCGTTCTTTTTATCAGTGACAGGGCCGACAGTGGCCCTGCTCATCCACTATCGCGCCGAGGGTCGATGGCGTCCCTGCCAATCGTCCGAAGAGCCGGCAAAACAACGGCCGGGCCGATGAGTGGCGGTTTTTTGTAAAGGCCTCGAGACACTCCGAGATTGCCATTGCGTGGGGCAATCGGCTTTTATGCCTTCCCGTCTTCCATGAATGGATTTCCATCATGTCCCTGCGTCTTGAATGGCTCGTCGATCACCCGCAGCACAGCGACACTTACGCCGAGTGGATCCACCGCCAGTTCGCCTACGAATACGCCGAGCAACCCTTGGCCGAATGGCAACGCGAGTTCGCTGCCGGCCAGAACAATGGCGACTGGTCATGCCTGATTGCGCTGGACGGCGAGCGTCTGCTCGGCGGTGCGGCGCTGGCCCGGGCGGATCTGGCCCTGCGTCCGGATCTCGGCCCTTGGCTGGCGTGCGTGTTTGTCAGCCCGCAAGCTCGTGGCCAGGGGTTGGCAGAGCGGTTGATCGATGGCATCAGCCAGGCGGCGAAACAGCGCGGTTTCGCACGTTTCTATCTGCACACACAGAACAAGCAGGACTACTACGCCAAACGCGGCTGGACAGTGCTGGAGCGCTTTCGCGCCTGGGACAACGAGCAATGGCTCATGGTGCGCGACCTGTGAGCCATTGATATGCGCGGGCGGTGACTGTCGATGCATCTGAGCACTCAGTTCTGGTTGTTACAGCCATCGGCAAATTTGCGGTAATCCAGCACCTGGGTTTTTCCGGCCGAATCCAGGTACGTCATGCGCGCATCGATAATGTCGCAGGTCACCGAGTTGTCCTCGGTCATCGACAGCACTTTCTGGATGTCCAGGTGCGTGCCGTAGGTGTAGGTGTGCGGGCTGACATCGGCTTCGGCCCGGGCCGACAGGGTGCAGATGTTCAGGGCGGCGAACAGGCAGGCGGCGACAACGGTTTTGTGCGTCATGGTGGTTTCCTCAAGGCTTGTATGGGTTGAGCCGAGGCAAGCTGTGCGGGCCTCGATGGAGCCTATTTGAAGCGCGTGAGGTATCGCGCCTGTGTCAGGAAACGACCGCTATCAATCACTGTGTATCCCTGCCGCCCGGAGATACACAGCGATACAAAACCCTGAAAAAATCGCGTTTTTGCATGTGTATGTATCCGCCATTACGCCAGATACACTGCAATACAAACCCGGGCAGGCAAGCCGGCGCAGGCTCGATAGACTGCACGGCATTGCCCTTTGATAGAGGTTCTGCACCGATGGAACATGTCGATCACATCCTCATCGTCGACGACGACCGCGAGATCCGCGAGCTGGTCGGCAATTACCTGAAGAAGAACGGACTGCGCACCACCGTGGTCGCCGATGGCCGGCAGATGCGCAGTTTTCTCGAAGCCAACACCGTCGACCTGATTGTGCTCGACATCATGATGCCCGGCGATGATGGCCTGCAGCTGTGCCGCGAATTGCGCGTGGGCAAGCACAAGGCCACGCCGGTGCTGATGCTCACGGCGCGCAACGATGAAACCGACCGCATCATCGGCCTGGAAATGGGCGCCGACGATTACCTGACCAAGCCGTTCGCCGCCCGCGAACTGCTGGCGCGGATCAACGCGGTGCTGCGGCGCACGCGCATGCTGCCACCGAATCTGGTGGTCACCGAAAGCGGTCGCCTGCTGGCCTTCGGCCGTTGGCAACTGGACACCTCGGCCCGGCATCTGTTGGACAATGACGGCACACTGGTCGCCCTCAGTGGTGCCGAATACCGTTTGCTGCGGGTGTTCCTCGATCATCCACAACGGGTGCTCAGCCGTGATCAATTGCTCAACCTGACCCAGGGCCGCGAAGCCGATCTGTTTGATCGCTCGATTGATCTGCTGGTCAGCCGTTTGCGCCAGCGCCTGCTTGATGATGCGCGTGAGCCGGCCTACATCAAGACCGTGCGCAGCGAGGGTTATGTTTTTTCGCTACCGGTGGAAATCCTCGGGGCCTCGGCATGAGCCTCAAGCTGCATTGGCCACGCACCCTGGCTTCGCGGTTGTCGCTGATCTTTCTGATCGGGCTGATCCTGGCCCAGGCCCTGTCGTTTGGCGCGCAGTATTACGAGCGTTTCCAAAGCGCCAGAAGCACCATGCTCAGCAATATGCAAAACGACGTTTCGACGTCGGTTGCAATCCTCGACCGCTTGCCCGCGCAGGAGCGCCCCGCCTGGCTGCCAAGACTGGCTCGCACCAACTACGATTATCGGTTGAACGACGGCGATCCCGGCGCCCCGCTCGACGCCGAGGAGGTACCGGTGGCCGCGACCTCGATCAGCAGTGCGATCGGCGGCGCCCGTCCGCTGTCCTTCAGCCGTTTTCCCGCGGAGAAAAAACACTTCCAGGCCCATTTGCGCCTCAGCGACGGCAGCCCGCTGACCATCGATGTGCGCCCGGCCATGCCGCCGCTGTCGCCGTGGCTGCCGGGGGTGTTGCTCGGGCAACTGGCGCTGCTGATCGCCTGCACCTGGCTGGCGGTGCGCATTGCCATACGCCCCCTCGCCCGCCTCGCCAATGCCGTGGAATCCCTCGATCCCAACGCCCATCCAGTGATGCTCGACGAGCAAGGCCCGACCGAAGTGGCCTACGCCGCACGGGCCTTCAACGCGATGCAGGCGCGCATCGCTGCATACCTGAAAGAGCGCATGCAACTGCTGGCGGCGATTTCCCATGACCTGCAAACCCCGATCACCCGCATGAAATTGCGCGCAGAGTTCATGGACGACTCGGTCGAGAAAGACAAACTGTGGAACGACCTCGGCGAGATGGAGCATCTGGTGCGCGAAGGCGTGGCGTATGCCCGCAGCATCCACGGCTCGACCGAGGAAAGCCGGCGCACCGATCTCGACTCGTTCCTCGACAGCCTGGTGTTCGACTATCAGGACATGGGCAAGGACGTGCAGCTGAGCGGCAAGAGCGCGGCGGTGATCGATACCCGTCCCCAGGCCCTGCGCCGGGTGCTGGTGAACCTGACCGACAACGCACTGAAATTCGCCGGTGCCGCGCAGTTGCAGGTCGATATCGACGACGGTCTTTGCATCAAAATCCTCGATCGCGGGCCAGGCATTGCCGAAGCCGAGTTGCAACAGGTCATGCAGCCGTTCTACCGGGTGGAAAACTCGCGCAACCGCAGCACCGGCGGCACCGGCCTGGGCCTGGCCATCGCCCAGCAACTGGCCATGGCCCTCGGCGGATCACTGACCCTGAGCAACCGCGAGGGCGGAGGCCTGTGCGCGGAGTTGAAATTGCCCCTGCGCTGATCCCCACACTAATCAACTGTGGGAGCGGGCTTGCTCGCGAAAGCGGCGTATCAGCCCCTGATGCATCGACTGACACACCGCGTTCGCGAGCAAATCGAATCTTAGTACCGCCGCTCCCACATTGGAATTTGCATGGAGCACAAACGCTGCATCTTGCCCCAGCCCGACTAGACTGTTTCATTACCCAGTCGAGGGGGATTGCAGGACGACGTCAGCTGTGCCCTGCCCACTTCTGTGACCACCGCCCAGCGGCCCATGCCTCGACAACGTTTTGCCACCGGACGGTGATCCTGTATCAGGAGCACTCGTGATGGACGAAACACGACTCAACGCCTTCATGGGCAAACTGGTCAACGACATGGGCGGCGCCGCGATGCTGGCGAACGTCATCGTTGGCGAAGAACTCGGGCTGTACCGGGCGATGGCCGACAGTCAGCCGATCACCCCGCAAGCCCTCGCCGAAAAAACCACCTGCAACCCGCGTCTGGTACGCGAATGGCTCAGCGCACATGTCGCGTCCGGCTATATGGAGCATCACGATGGCCAGTTTCGGTTGCCGGAAGAGCAGGCGCTGGCACTGGCCGTGGAAGACTCGCCGGTGTACGTCGCCGGCGGGCTCGGTGTGGTGGCCTCGTTTTTCCACGACAAGGACAAACTGGTCAAAGCCATGCGCGGCAATGGCGCCCTGCCCTGGGGCGATCACCATCCGTGCATGTTCAGCGGCACCGAACGCTTCTTTCGCCCCGGCTACAAAGGTCACTTGATCGCTGAATGGCTGCCGGCGCTGGACGGCGTGGTCGCCAAACTCGAAAAAGGCGCCAAAGTCGCCGACATCGGCTGCGGCCACGGCGCCTCGACGGTGATCATGGCCCAGGCGTATCCCAACTCGCGCTTCGTCGGTTTCGATTATCACGCGCCGTCGATCACCGTCGCCACCCAGCGCGCCGAAGAAGGCGGCGTCAGCAGCCGGGCGAAATTCTTCCAGAACGACGCCAAAAGCTACCCCGGCAACGACTATGACCTGATCTGTTACTTCGACTGCCTGCACGACATGGGCGACCCGGTCGGCGCGGCCCGGCATGCATTCAAATCATTGAAGAAGGACGGCACGGTGCTGCTGGTCGAGCCGTTTGCCAATGATGCGCTGGACGACAACATCAACCCGGTCGGACGCCTGTTTTACGCGGCCTCGACCTTTATCTGCACGCCGAATTCGCTGTCCCAGGAAGTTGGCCTGGGGCTGGGTGCGCAGGCCGGTGAAATGCGCTTGCGCAAGGTGTTTACCGAGGCCGGGTTCAAGCATTTTCGCCGGGCGACGCAGACGCCGTTCAATCTGATTCTGGAGGCGCGCAAATAAATCACCGCTATCACCGGTGGCGAGGGAGCTTGCTCCCGTCGGTTTGTGTAGCGACCCTGAAAACAGAGGCCTGCTGCGCAGTCCAGCGGGAGCAAGCTCCCTCGCCACACGGTTAATGCTAACCTGCGGGCATCGTCCTCCCCGGAGTGCTGACCATGCTCGACAGCCCGACCCGCGAACACCTCGACACCCTGCACCAGGCCATGGCCGATGGCGGCTTTGTGGTGCTGACCGGCGCGGGCATCAGCACGCCGTCGGGCATCCCGGATTACCGCGACAGCGAGGGCGTACGACGGGGTCGGCAGCCGATGATGTATCAGGAATTTCTCGCCGCCCCGGAATCCCGTCGCCGCTACTGGGCGCGGGCCATGCTTGGCTGGCCGCGGGTGCGTCAGGCGCGGCCCAATGCCGCGCATCAAGCACTGGCCGATTTGCAGCGCCGGGGTCTGGTCAGCGCCTTGATCACGCAGAACGTCGACACCCTGCACGATCAGGCTGGCAGTCAGGACGTGATCGAACTGCATGGCAGCCTGCACCGTGTGTTGTGCCTGGATTGCGGCCAGCGCAGCGCGCGTGACGACATTCAGCAGCGGATGGTCGAGCAGAATCCGTATCTGGCCGGGGTCGATGCGGTGCAGGCGCCGGACGGCGATACCCTGCTCGACCCGGCCTTCGAAGCACGCTTCCAGACACCGCAGTGCCCGTATTGCGCCGGTGAGCGGATGAAGCCGGACGTGGTGTTTTTCGGCGAGAACGTAGCGCAACCGACAGCGGCGCGAGCCATGGCGGCGGCAGAGAATGCTGCGGGATTGCTGGTGGTGGGTTCGTCGCTGATGGCGTATTCGGCGTTTCGTCTGTGCCGGGTGATCGCCGATCGGAGCAGGCCGTTGCTGGCGATCAATCTGGGCAAGACCCGCGCCGATGATCTGCTGGATCTGAAGATCGAGGCGTCATGCGAACAGCTGCTGCCGTTGCTGGTGCAACGTCTGACCACCTGAACCGATGATTCCCCTGTAGGAGCGAGCCTGCTCGCGATAGCGTCCTTTCAGCCAAGACTTTCCTCGACTGATACCCCGCCTTCGCGAGCAAGCCCGCTCCCACAGGATCAATGTTCGGCTTTGAGGATGTCGAACAGTGCCTGCGCCGCTGCCGACAGCTCATTGCCCGGCTCCGTGAGCACACCAATCGCCCGCTCCACCGAATCATTCAAGGTCAGGCAACAGGCGCCCAGCTCCTGCATCTGCTCGGCGCACAACGCTGGCACCGCACTCACCCCCAGGCCACTGGCGACCATGCGCCCGACGGTTGCCAGTTGATGACTCTCGAATTCCACCGGCAGTTTCATGCCCCGGGCCTGCAAGTGCTCTTCGAGCATCACCCGCACCGTCGACGGCCGTTGCAGGGTGATGAACGGTTCCTGCAGCAGAGTCTGCCAGTCGATCTCTGTGCGCCCGGCCAGCGCGGAATCCTGCGGCACCACTGCGACGAAGCGATCAATGTACAGCGGGGTAAACGTCAGCGAGGTGTTCTGCATCGGCTCGAACGCCACGCCCAGCTCCACCTGCCGGTCGCGAACCATTTCCAGCACTTGCTCGTTGATCACGTCGTTGACTGTGACGTTGACGTTCGGATAGCGCGCGCGAAAGCTCTTGAGGATCGGCGGCAGCAGGTTGCCGGCAAACGACGGCATGGCCGCCAGCGTCACCCGCCCGCGTTGCAGGCTGAAGCGCTGACGCATTTCGTCTTCGGCGTTGTCCCAGTCGGCAATCAGACGCCGGGCCAGCGGCAGCAGCGATTCGCCCTCGGCGGTCAGCGCCACATTGCGCGTGTTGCGACTGAACAACCGCCCGCCCAGCCCCTCCTCCAGCGCCTTGATGGTCAGGCTCAGCGCCGATTGCGACAGGTGCAGACGCTCGCAGGCCACGGCGAAGCTCAGGCTCTGAGCCACAGCGAGGAAAGCACGGATCTGTTTGATGGTCATGAGCGCTATGCTTCCGTATCTGCAATCAATCAATTGTTGAACTTTATCAATCAATCAACCTTAAAAATCAACTTAACAAATATATTCTCCAGCGAGACACTCCAGTCATTCGGCTAGCCAGCCGCCCGACAAACAATAAAAGAGGTGCATATGGCAGGTTTCGACAAGCGCGTGAGTTCCTACGAGGAAGCTCTGGCCGGTCTTGAAGACGGCATGACCGTGATCGCCGGCGGCTTCGGCCTGTGCGGCATTCCGGAAAACCTGATCGCCGAGATCAAGCGCAAGGGCACCCGCGACCTCACCGTGGTTTCCAACAACTGCGGCGTCGACGGTTTCGGCCTCGGTGTGCTGCTGACCGACCGCCAGATCAGCAAAGTCATCGCCTCCTACGTCGGCGAAAACAAACTGTTCGAAGAGCAACTTCTCAAGGGCGACATCGAAGTCATCCTGACCCCGCAAGGCACCCTCGCCGAGAAAATGCGTGCAGGCGGCGCCGGCATCCCGGCCTTCTTTACCGCCACCGGCGTCGGCACCCCGGTCGCCGAAGGCAAGGAAGTGCGCGAATTCAACGGGCGCAAGTACCTGATGGAAGAGTCCATCACCGGCGACTTCGCCATCGTCAAAGGCTGGAAAGCCGACCATTTCGGTAACGTCGTCTACCGTCACACCGCGCAGAACTTCAACCCGCTGGCGGCCACCGCCGGCAAGATCACCGTGGTCGAAGTCGAAGAAATCGTCGAGCCCGGCGAGCTGGATCCGTCGCAGATCCACACCCCCGGCATCTACGTCGACCGGGTCATTTGCGGCACGTTCGAAAAGCGCATCGAACAGCGCACCATCCGCAAATAATTCAGGCTGACGGAGAATAAAAACATGGCACTTACCCGCGAACAAATGGCTCAGCGCGTCGCCCGCGAAATGCAGGACGGCTACTACGTGAACCTCGGCATCGGCATTCCGACCCTGGTCGCCAACTACATTCCCGACGGCATGGAAGTCATGCTGCAATCGGAAAACGGCCTGCTCGGCATGGGCCCGTTTCCGACGGAAGACACCATCGATGCCGACATGATCAACGCCGGCAAACAGACCGTGACCGCGCGCATCGGCGCATCGATTTTCAACTCCGCCGAATCCTTCGCGATGATCCGCGGCGGGCATGTCGACCTGACCGTGCTGGGCGCGTTCGAAGTCGACGTTGAAGGCAACATCGCCTCGTGGATGATTCCCGGCAAACTGGTCAAGGGCATGGGCGGCGCGATGGATCTGGTGGCTGGCGCCGACAACATCATCGTGATCATGACCCACGCCTCCAAGGACGGTGAGTCCAAACTGTTGGCCAGGTGCAGCCTGCCGCTGACCGGCGCCGGCTGCATCAAGCGCGTGCTGACCGACCTCGCCTATCTGGAAATCGAAAATGGCGCTTTTGTCCTCAAGGAACGCGCACCTGGCGTCAGCGTCGAGGAAATCGTCGCCAAAACCGCTGGTAAACTGATCGTCCCGGATCACGTACCGGAAATGCAGTTCGCTGCCCAGTGAGGAATTCGAAAATGCAAGACGTCGTAATTGTTGCCGCCACCCGCACCGCGATCGGCAGTTTCCAGGGTTCGCTGGCCAGCGTGTCCGCCGTGGATCTGGGCGCTGCGGTAATTCGCCAGTTGCTGGAACAAACCGGTCTGGACGGTGCGCAGGTCGATGAAGTGATCATGGGCCAGGTGCTGACCGCTGGCGCCGGCCAGAACCCGGCGCGTCAGGCGGCGATCAAGGCCGGCCTGCCCCACGCCGTGCCGGCCATGACCCTGAACAAGGTCTGCGGCTCGGGCCTGAAAGCCCTGCACCTGGGCGCGCAAGCGATCCGTTGCGGCGATGCCGAGGTGATCATCGCCGGCGGTCAGGAGAACATGAGCCTGTCCAACTATGTGATGCCGGGCGCACGCACCGGTCTGCGCATGGGTCACGCGCAAATCGTCGACACCATGATCAGCGATGGCCTGTGGGACGCTTTCAACGATTACCACATGGGCATCACTGCCGAGAATCTGGTCGATAAATATGAGATCAGCCGCGAGCAGCAGGACGCCTTCGCCGCCGCCTCGCAGCGCAAAGCTGCGGCTGCCATCGAAGCCGGGCGCTTTGTCGATGAGATCACCCCGATTCTGATCCCGCAGCGCAAAGGTGATCCGGTGGCGTTCAAGGTCGACGAACAACCACGTGGCGACACCACCGCCGAATCGCTGGCGAAACTGCGTCCGGCGTTCAAGAAGGACGGCAGCGTCACCGCCGGCAATGCTTCCTCGCTGAACGATGGCGCCGCCGCAGTCATCCTGATGAGCGCCGAAAAGGCCAAGGCCCTGGGCCTGCCGGTGCTGGCAAAAATCGCCGCGTATGCCAACGCCGGTGTTGACCCGGCGATCATGGGCATCGGCCCGGTCTCGGCCACCCGTCGCTGCCTAGACAAGGCGGGCTGGAACATCGGCCAACTGGACCTGATCGAGGCCAACGAAGCCTTCGCTGCGCAATCGCTGGCAGTGGCCAAGGATCTGCAATGGGATCTGGACAAGGTCAACGTCAACGGCGGCGCCATCGCCCTCGGTCACCCGATCGGTGCATCGGGCTGCCGCGTGCTGGTGACGCTGCTGCACGAAATGATCAAGCGTGATGCGAAAAAAGGTCTGGCGACCCTGTGCATCGGCGGCGGTCAGGGTGTGGCGCTGGCGCTGGAACGCGCTTAACCCCCGAGTTCACAGCGGGCGGCGGATCCACGACATCCGCTACTCGCTGGCAACAAAAAACCCGGTGCGACTTGCGTTGCACCGGGTGTTTTTTTGCTCATTCAAAATCTTCTTTGAATGGACCTCCCTCTTCGCGAGCAAGCCCGCTCCCACAGGGGAATGCATTCCAGGGTGGGAGCGGGCTTGCTCGCGAAGGGGCCAGTTCAGGCAACAGAAAAACCAGGGCTCACACCACCATCTGCAGAATCAACCAGGCATTCGCGCCACTGATCACCGCAAACAAGCCCCACGCCAGCACCCGGGTCGGCAGCCGGTTCACAAACGGCCCCATCAGTTGCTTGTCGCTGGTCATGCGGATCAGCGGGTACAGCGCAAATGGCAGTTGCAGGCTGAGCACCACCTGACTCAACACCAGCAACTTGCCCACCGCGTTATCCCCCATCAGCCACACGCCGATGAACGCCGGGATCAGTGCCAGTCCGCGAGTGATCAACCGCCGCTGCCAGCAGGGAATCCGCAGGTTCAGATAACCCTCCATGATCACCTGTCCGGCGATGGTCCCGGTGAACGTCGAGCTCTGCCCCGACGCCAGCAACGCCACGCCGAACAGCACACTGGCCAGCGCGCCGCCGACCAGCGGGTCGAGCAGGTGGTAGGCGTCCTGAATGTCGACCACGTCGGTATGCCCGGACTGGTGAAACGCAGCCGCCGCCAGAATCAGAATCGCCGCGTTGACCAGCAGCGCCAGCGCCAGCGAGCCGATAGTGTCGATGCGCGCCAGGTTGACCGCGTCCTGCTTGCTGGCCAGGTCCTTGCCGATCATCCGCGTCTGCACGATCGAAGTGTGCAGGTAGAGGTTATGCGGCATCACCGTCGCGCCGAGAATACCGATCGCCAGATACAGCGGTGCGGCATCGCTGATCGCCGAGAGCGACGGTTTGAAACCGGCGAACACATCCGGCCAGTAGGGTTTGATCAGCACCAGTTCAACGAAGAAACACACGCCGATGGTCGCCACCAGCACCAGCATGATCGCCTCCAGCCGACGGAAGCCACGGTTCTGCAAGGCCAGCACCAGCAGCGTGTCGAAGGCGGTCAGGGCAATGCCGAAGGTCAGCGAACAGCCAAGCAACAAGTGAAACGCCAGGGCGCAGCCGAGCACTTCGGCCAGATCAGTGGCGATGATCGAGATTTCCGCCAGCACCCATTGCAGGCGTGCGGTCGGGGTGCTGTAGCGCTCGCGGGACAATTGCGCCAGATCGCGACCGGTGGCGATGCCCAGACGCGAGCACAGGCACTGCACGACCATTCCTGCCAGACTTGCGAGCAACACCACGAACAGCAGGCTGTAACCAAAACGCGAACCGGCCTCGATCGCGGTCGCCCAGTTGCCCGGGTCCATGTAGCCGATCGACACCAGCAAGCCAGGCCCGGCAAAACGCAGCACGCGTTTGAAGAACGAAGCGCTCGGATCCACCGCGACACTGCCGGCCACCTCCGGCGGGCAGAACGGCGCGGTGGCGATTTTGGGTAAGCTGAATTTCACGCACACATCCAGAAACAAGTTCGAAAGACGCAGCTTAGAGGTTTCAGTCAGCGCCTTGAAGAACAAAAACTCTATCGGCTCATGCCCAACAGTTGCTCACGCAGTTCGGGATTGCGCGTACGCGGATCCAGCCAGATATCGAAAAACGCCCGGGCAAATTGCGGATCATCGATTTCATGCTGCAACTGCTGACCGACAAAAAACCGCGCGCCCTGCCCCGGCAGATACACGCCCGTAATCCGCGTGCCGGCCTGCACATCGACGAACGATTGCTGCATTTGTCCTTGCCACCTGGCCAGTTGCGCGGGACTGACGCCCGAGCCTGCCAGGCGTTTGATTTCATCGACACTGGCCTGCACCAGATCATCGCGGGAGATCTTGCGCCGATAGATCAACTCCAGGGCGAAGGGCTGTTCGGTGGACAACGGGCGTGCCGCGCTCCACAACCGGGCGTTGTAGACGTCGAAGCCGAGCACACTGAAATCGCCGGTGCCGATGATTTGCGCGCCGGGCACGGCGTCCTGCCAATTGGCCCAGGTCGGCGTGAGTAACAACGCCCACAAGCCGATGCCACAGCACCCACGCAGCAACTTCGATGGTTTGCTCATCGCGGCATCGACTCCGGTAAACCCTGATCTTCAGAGCATAGCGGATATCACCCGCAGACTTTGTATACAAAAATTGTCGATCAATGCAGCAATCGGTTACCTTGGCCGTTCCATCCCCGGAGGCCTCCCGCGTGCTGATCCTCAAATTACTGCTGATCCCCGCTTTTCTGCTGCTGATTTCTCTCGCCGGCAAGCGCTGGGGACCAAGCGTCGCCGGTTGGCTGTCGGGGCTGCCGGTGGTGGTCGGGCCGATTCTGTTTTTCCTCGCCATCGAACAGGGGCCGCAGTTTGCCGCGCAATCGGCGGTGGCGGCGCTGTCAGCGATGTTCGCCATGATCGCCTTCTGCATCACCTACGCGCAGGTGGCGCAGCGGGCGAACTGGCCGTTGGCGCTGACGGCGTCACTGTCGGTGTGGGCGGGACTGGCGCTGGTGTTGTCGCTGGTTCCGCCGTCACTGACGTTCTCGGTCGCTGCGGCGGCGATTGCCCTGCTCGCCGCGCCGTACCTGTTTCCCGACGTGCAGCCGGTGCTTAACGGCCCGGCAACGAAGTCGGACAAACTGCTCTGGCGGATGATTGCCGGCGCGGCGCTGACGCTACTGGTGACCATGCTTGCGAGTACCGTGGGCGAGCGCTGGAGCGGCTTGCTCGCGGTGTTCCCGGTGCTCGGCAGTGTGATGGCGGTATTCTCTCAGCAGACTCGTGGCCCAGCGTTTACCGCAGCATTACTGCGGGCGACGGCGACCGGCATGTACTCGTTCTCGGCATTTTGCCTGGTGACGGCGCTGACCCTGCCGAGTCTCGGCCTCAGCGGATTCATCGCCGGTGTCGCGGTGTCGGTGGCCATGCTCGGGGTCACCCGCAAACTGCTGGCCCGACCGACTCCCGCCAAAAGCCCACAACCTCAAGGCTGAGGCAGCCTGACAAACCGCGCTGGAATGCCAGGCATGCTCCGTGGGATCATCGCCGCCCTGGCGCGACCATCCCTCGGAGATTCACATGTCATTGCTCAGCAAGAAAGCCGTCGTCCTGTTGCTGGCGGCGGTCGCCGGCCTCGGCGCCCTCAACGCCCAGGCAGCCAAGCCCAAGGAAAAGGCCTCGACCAACAACGTGTCGATGCTCGACGGCAAGTTCACCTTCGTCCTGCCCAAAGGCTTCACCGCCGACCCGCTGCCGGCCGGGCCAACCGGTGCCAAGGGCACGATGTACACCAATCAGGCGACCAAGACCGTGGTCATCGCCGCGGAAAACCAGATCGCCGGCGGCGCCAGCGTCAAGGACAACGACAACGAATTTCTCGATGGCAGCCTGGCGAGTTTCATCGATGACCAGCGCAAGGCCCTGCCGGACTTCAACAAGCTCAGCGAAAAAAGCCTGACCCAGAAAAGCAGCGGCCTCGGCGTGCGTCAGGTCGACAGCACCGCCACTCAGGGCGGCGGCCAGACCCTCAATACCACCCTGCTCGCCGCCTCCGGCAAGCGCATGGCGCTGGTTCAGGTGATTTCCCGGGCCAGCGACAAGAGCGGTCACGATGCGCTGGTGAAAACCATCCTCAAGGACAAGTGATCCTTACGGATTGAGCTGCTGCAGCCAGGCGTTCAAGTCCCGCAGCTCGGCAGAACTGATGCTGTGGCCGACACCGGGATAAGCGTGAAACTCGGGGCTGTAGGCGAGTTTCTGCAGCAGCGCATTGGCCTCGGTGCCGTCGCGGTACGGCACTCGATCATCGGCGGTGCCATGGCCGATGAAGATCTTCAGCGGCAACGGTTGTTGCTGCGCCTGGAGCTCGGTTTTCAACACCGGCAACAGGCGTCCGCTCAACGCTGCAATGCCGCCGACCGCCACGGGCGGACGCAAGCCCACCTCGTACGTCATCATCGCGCCCTGGCTGAAGCCTATCAGGTACACCTTGTCCGGGCTGGCGTGATATTTCTTCGCCGCCTGGGCGACAAACTCCCGCAGTTTCTGACCGCTGGCCTTCAGATCATCGGTCTCACCGTTGTAGGCGCCTTCGCCTTTTTTGCGAAACCACTGGAAACGCCCTTCGCCCAACGCCAACGGCGCCTGCACCGAAAGGTAGTTGTACTGCGCCGGCAGCTGAAACTTCATGCCGATCAGATCGGCTTCGTTACTGCCGTAACCGTGCAGAAAAATCACCAGCGGCCGAGTGTTCGCGTCCGGGTGAACCTGTTCGATGTATTTCAGTGGCAAATCGCTTTGCAGCGTGGTTTGCGCGTGGACGACGCTGGACGCCAGCAGGGTTAACAGGGCAAACGCCTTCAACATAGAGCCTTCCTTCACAGAGTGTCGGGTTCGTCGGTGAGCCTAACACTCTCTGAAGATTGTGGTGCTGGCGAGACCGCTATCGCGAGCAGGCTCGCTCCTACAGGGAAAACGCATTCCAAATGTAGGAGTGAGCCTGCTCGCGATGAGGCCGGAAAATCCAAGGAAATCTGTCAGTCGTTGATCAGCTTGCCCACCCGAATCGGCTCACGCCCCGCCACCTTGGCCTGCCAGATCCCCGGCTGGGTGTAGCGCCCACGATCAATCGCAAACAGCACGCCACTGGTGCCGGCGCGGACGGTGGTGAGGCGGTCGTTCAACGGATCCACCACCTCGAACAGCGCATCGCCCTGCTCGACCCACTCCCCGGCATTGCGCAGGAAACTGACCACGCCATGGTGCGGCGCGAACAGGTATTCGGTGCCTTCGAACGGCATGCCTTCGCAGCATTCGCTCGGTGCCGCCGGCCATTCGCCGCTGATGAAACCCTGCTCGGCGAGAAAGCCGAGAATCGCTTCACAATTGGCCTGCGCCTGATCGACCCGCGTGTCGCCCATGCTGCCCAGCTCAAGGGTGGTGGCGAGGTTCGCCGGGGGAATCGCCGCGTTTGGAAACGCTCGCGCCAGACGAAGCCACGGCGATGAGCACGATTCATCGAACGAACTGCCACCGGAGTCTTCGCACAACAAGGCCACGCCGGCCTTCAGTCGCGCCGCCAGCGATTGCCAGCGCGGCCAGTGTTGCGGCAATGCGTAAATGTGAATCGCCGCGTCGAAATCGCAATGCAGATCGAGGGTGATGTCGGCGTCGCAGGCATGGCGCAGCAGCAAGCGGTGCAGCGCTTCCAGTTGCGAGGCCGGGGCTGGCAACTCATCGAGCACCTGGCCCATGGTCTGGCGGATCAGCGCGATGTTGGCCTCGGCGTCGCTGCCCAGTTGCTCACCGATTCGCGCCGCCACCGGCGCACTGAGTTCAACAAACGCGCGGTTGAAATTCTTCCCGCTGCCCAACTCGAAGCGCCCCATGTGGCTGCCTTGCAGATGCTGGTCGAGGCCGATCGGGTTGGCCACCGGCACGAGCTCGATCACGCCTTGCAGACGGCTCTGCTGTTCCAGCGCGTTGAGGCGTTGCTTGAGTTCCCACGCGGTGCGCATCCCCGGCAGTTCGTCGGCGTGCAGGCTGGCCTGGATGTACACCTTGCGGCTGCCCGCGCCGTAACGGAAGACGCTGAGGGAACGTTCGCTGCCCAGATGGCTCCAGGGCAGGACATGGTCGATGCGTTGCATGGGTAACTCCTGAATGGCTGGATCACGCAGATCCCCTGTAGGAGTGAGGCCGCTCGCGGTAGCGGGGTGTCAGGCCCTAAAGCGGCTGGATGTTAAACCGCCATCGCCAGCAGGCTCACTCCTACACGGGTCTCCTATGAAGCAGAGCATAAAAAAAGTGGCCACCGCGCAAACGGGACCACTTTTTTCTACAGCGTATTAATGGCCGTACACGTCAAAGTCGAAGTACTTGTCCTGGACTTTCTTGTACTCGCCATTGGCGCGGATTTCAGTGATGGCCTTGTTGAATTTCTCGGCCAGCTCGGTATCGCCCTTGCGCACCGCGATGCCCGCGCCACCGCCGAAGTACTTGGCGTCTTCGTAGGTCGGGCCGACGAATTCGAAGCCTTTACCGGCGTCGGTCTTCAGGAAACCGTCGCTGAGGTTGACCGAGTCGGCCAGCATCGCGTCAAGACGACCAGATTTCATATCCAGGTTGGCTTCCTGTTGCGAGCCGTAGCGCACCACTTCAAACCCGGCGTCCTTGGCCATGTCGGTGGCGTAGCGGTCGTGGGTACTGGCGCGCAGCACGCCGACTTTCTTGCCCTTGAGCTCGGTCAGCGGGTCTTTGACACCGGAGCCTTCCTTCATCACGAAGCGCGCCGGGGTGTGGTAGTACTTGATGGTGAAATCGACGTTTTTCTTGCGGTCGTCAGTGATGGTCATCGAGGACAGGATCGCGTCGATCTTCTTCACTTTGAGTGCCGGGATCAGACCGTCGAATTCCTGCTCGACCCACACGCATTTGACGTCCATCTGTTTGCACAGGGCATCGCCGATATCGACGTCGAACCCGGTGAGTTTGCCATCAGCGGTTTTCATCGAGAATGGCGGGTAAGCGGCTTCGATCCCCAGACGAATCGGTTTGGCGTCTTCGGCCACTGCGGTCAGGGACAACATCGACAGTGCCAGGGCACCGAACATCACTAGCTTCTTCATTTATTACTCCTGTGTGCGGAGGCTTTTATTGGCAGCTTTCGATTGGCGTTCGGTCATGGCCATTGAGCAGCAAAAACCGACGTGGCCGGCAGTCTATGGCGGCGCGCACAGGGCAAATTGTGTTTAGGCGACAAATACTTACAGAAAATCGGCGCACGCGTTGACCGGGATCAACGGTGCGCCGACATGGTGCAAAGGCTGTAGGGCAAACTCCGATTCTGCTCAGGAAATGGCTGAAAAAACTGTCAGCATTCGCAGGCAATGACAACTCGGGCAGGCTGTTCGACACTCAGCGAAAAACCCTCATCCAGCCAGCCGGTCACGCCGCCGATCATCTCCTTGACCGGGTAACCCAACGCCGCCAGTTTCACCGCAGCCTTGTTGGCGCCGTTGCAGTGCGGGCCGGCGCAATAGACCACGAACAACGTGCTCGTCGAATACTCCGCCAGGCCTTCGGCGGTCAGCAAGCGGGTCGGAATGTTGATCGCGCCCGGCACGTGACCGCGCTCGAACGCCAAAGGCCCGCGCACATCGACCAGGACAAAATCGACTTCACCGGCTTCCTGGCTGCTGTACACGTCAGTACAATCGGTTTCAAACGTCAGACGGTTGCTGAAATGCATCAGGGCAATCGCCGACGGTGCAGCAGGAATGTCGCGAACCAAGCTGGTCATGTTGTGTGGCTCCTTCATCTGTTGGGGTGTGAGCAGACTTTATCGGGCCGGCACTTGGCGCTACAGTGGCGCGCAAGACACTCACCGGGAATTTTCCGCCAAATGCCTGACTCACCTGGATTGGTCGCGATTCTGGCCTACGATGGCCTCTGTACCTTCGAGTTCGGCATCGCCGTGGAGATTTTCGGCCTGCCCCGGCCGGAATTCGATTTCCCGTGGTACGAGCACCGCATCGTCGCCGTCGATCAAGGGCCGATGCGCGCCATGGGCGGGATTCACGTATTGGCCGACGGCGGCCTGGAGCTGCTGGCGCAGGCGCGCACCATCATCATTCCCGGTTGGCGCGACCGCGAGGCCCCGGTGCCGCCGGCGCTGATCGACGCCTTGCGACAGGCCCACGCCCAGGGTGCGCGGTTGCTGTCAATTTGCTCAGGGGTGTTTGTGCTGGCCGCCAGTGGCTTGCTCGACGGTCACGGTGCGACCACCCACTGGCGCTACACCGATGAACTGGCGCGACGCTACCCGGCGATCGCGGTCAATCCGGATGTGCTTTACGTCGACTCCGGACAGTTGATCACCTCGGCGGGCAGCGCCGCCGGGATCGATGCCTGCCTGCATCTCCTGGCACGGGACTTCGGCACCCAGGTCGCCAATTCAGTGGCCCGGCGTCTGGTGATGTCGCCGCAACGCACTGGCGGTCAGGCACAGTTCATCCCGACGCCGGTCAGCGCGACGCCGCGCAACGACTTGTCGCGGGTGATGCAGTGGGCCCGCGAACGCCTGCACCAACCGCTGGAAGTGCGCGACCTGGCCAGCGAAGCGGCGATGAGCGAGCGCACCTTTCTGCGACGTTTCACCGAGGCCAGCGGACAATCGCCCAAAGCGTGGCTGCAACACGAGCGACTGGCCCGGGCGCGGGAATTACTGGAGAGCAGCGTGCACAACACCGAGCAGATCGCCCAGCGCTGCGGTTATCGCTCGGTGGAAAGTTTTCGCGTGGCGTTTCGCAGCGTGGTCGGGGTACCGCCGTCGGTGTATCGGGAGCGGTTTGGGCGTGGGGTCAAAGCGATTTCCTGAGGTGGCTGTGATGACCCCTTCGCGAGCAGGCTCGCTCCCACATTTGAAATGGGTCCCCCTGTAGGAGCGAGCCTGCTCGCGAAGAGGCCAGCCCAGACAGACATAATCTAAGGCTTGCGCAACAGATAGGTATCCATGATCCACCCATGCTCGGCCCGCGCCGCTTTACGCGTGCGCTCGATTTGATCCGCAACATCCTTGAGCTTGCCGCTGATCAGAATCTCATCCGGCGTGCCGAGGTAAGCGCCCCAGTAAATCTCGGTCTGCTGATCCGCCACATGGTGGTAGGAATCTTCCGCATCGAGCATCACCACCAGGCTGTCCGTGTCACTCACCTGCCCCGCCGCCAGACGCCGGCCCGTGGTGATTTCGACTGACCGGCCAATGCTGTTCAACGGCACTTTATGCTGCGCCGCCAACGCTTGAACGCTGGTTATCCCGGGGATCACTTCAAACTCGAAAGCACAGCGGCCTGACACCAGAATCGCCTGCAGGATACGAACGGTGCTGTCGTACAGCGCCGGGTCGCCCCACACGAGAAATCCGCCGCACTGCTCGTCAGCCAATTCTTCATTGATCAGTTGTTCGAAGGTTTCTTGCTTGGCGCGATTCAAATCATCGACCGCGCGGGTGTAGTCCACGTCGCCGCGCGCGCGCTCGGGGCTGTGGGCTTCGACGAAGCGATACCCAGGGTCAGTGATGTAGCGCGCACAGATGTCGCGCCGCAGATCGATCAGTTTGTCCTTGCTCCGGCCTTTGTCCATCAGAAAGAACACGTCGACCTGATTCAGCGCCTTTACCGCCTGCATGGTGATGTAGTCGGGATTTCCGGCGCCGATGCCGATGACCAACAGTCGTTTCATCACAGTGCTCCCGCAAGATCGATACCCACCAAGCGTAGCCGCCAGATGCCGTTGAACCGCAGTTCAACCATGGACAACGGTTCAACATCAATGGCGTTGAACGCCGCGCCCTGTAACACCTGCATCAGTGCCGCACGCACCACAAACGGATGGGTGACGGCGACGATGTGCCCCGATACGCCTTGCAGACTGGTCAGCCATGCCGCCACGCGTTCGCTCAACTGCATTACCGACTCGCCACCATGCGGTGCCGCCTGCGGATCATTGATCCACGCCTGCAAGGCCTCGGCCTCGCGCACTTGCAGATCCTTGATCGCTTGCCCGTGCCAGCGCCCCAAATCGCAATCGCGCAGCGCTTCGTCCACTTGCGGCGCCGCACCGAACCACTCGGCAGTCTGGCGCGTACGCAATTCCGGCCCGCACAACAAACGACTGGCGCTGGCGAACTTCGCGGCCAACGCGCCGAGCGCCAATGGCGAATTTTCAACAGGCTCGTTCGTAGGAAAGCGCGACAATTTCTGTGCGACGGTTCGCGCGTGGCAAATCAAAGTCAAACGGGTGGACTGCACAGGATTTCACTCGATAAGCATCAGCTGAATCGGCGGCAAATCGCCGGTCTTGTGGCAATTGTGCCGTAACCCGGTCGCTTCAGGGGATCTCGTGAACCTCCAGCCCAGTACTCTGAAGTAGAAAAAGCGGCAATGTCTGACACGCCTGGAGGCAATGGACTACAAGAGGCACAGACTTAGGTGTAGCCCTTGTTACTCAGGGTTGTGAGCTTATTTAAACGTCGAATCGCCAACGCTAAAAATTCACTAGACATGTAACCTGAGTTACATAAATACTGTTTTAACGGATTGTGAAACGAATTCAACACCCCCCCCCTTCATCCAGCAGGAGCCCGGATGCCCCCTCTCAGAGACTTGATCACCGACCCCGGCCTGGAACTGACGCCGTCGGAGCGCAAAGTGATTCGCGCCCTGCTCGACCAGTATCCACGCAACGGCCTGGGTCCGATGGCGCGTCTGGCCGAACACGCCGGCGTCAGCGATCCGACCATCGTGCGGCTGGTGAAGAAGCTCGGATTTGGCGGTTATGCCGAATTTCAGGACGCGCTGCTCAGCGACATGGACCACCGCCTGCGTTCGCCGCGCACCCTGTTGCAGCCGCGTTCGCACCTGAACAAGGATGATGCCTGGGGCCATTATCTGGCCGACAGCCAACGCCTGCTGGTGGAAACCCAGGTTCTGACGCAACCCGAAGACGTGCGCATTCTGCTCGACTGGCTGCTCGATACCCGGCACCAGATCTACTGCTTCGGCGGGCGCTTCAGCAGCCTGATGGCCAACTACCTGCTCAACCACTTGCGCCTGCTGCGACCCGGCTGCTTTGCGCTGGAAGACAACGCGCAACTGCCCGACCGCCTGTTCGATCTGCAACGCCAGGACGTGGTGCTGCTGTTCGACTATCGGCGCTACCAGTCCCAAGCCCTGCGGGTGGCCTCGGCGGCGAAGAACAACAACGCGCGGGTGGTGCTGTTCACCGACATCTATGCCTCGCCGCTGCGTGAACTGGCTGACCTGATCATCAGTGCTCCGGTGGAATCGGCCTCGCCGTTCGACACCATGGTGCCGGCGCTGGCTCAGGTCGAGGCGCTGATTGCCTGCCTGACCCTGCGCAGCCCCGATCTGGCCGATCGCCTGGAAGGCATCGACGCCCTGCGCAACGACTTCAACACCCATCTGCTGGAGGATAAATAAGGATGTTCAGTCTTCCCCACCGCTCGCCGCGGGATTTGCCGTTCGTCACCGGTCACACCGCTCTGTTGCTGGTGGACATGCAGCGTGCCTGGCTCGAACCGCAGTTCGACCCGCATCTGAACGGCCCGGACGCCGAGTATTTCCTGACCCGCGCGCACATGCAGGTGGTGCCCAACCAGCGCCGCTTGCTCAGTGCCTTTCGCGAAGCGCGGCAGAATGTGCTACACACGATTATCGAAAGCTTGACCGCCGACGGTCGCGACCGCTCGCTGGATCACAAACTGTCCGACATGCACTTGCCCAAGGGCAGCACCCAGGCGCGGATCATCGACGACCTGACCCCGGTGGAAAACGAAATCGTGTTGCCGAAAACCTCGTCCGGGGTGTTCAACTCGACCAACATCGATTACGTCCTGCGTAACCTCGAAACCCGCCACCTGATCATTGCCGGCATCGTCACCGACCAGTGCGTCGACATGGCCGTGCGCGATGCCGCCGACCGTGGCTATCTGGTGACGCTGGTCGAAGACGCCTGCGCCACCTACACCCCGGCGCGGCATGACGCCTGCCTGAACGCGATCAAGGGTTACTGCTGGATCACTGACACACAAACCGTGCTCGGCCGCTTGCAGGAGATGCGTCCATGAGCGAGCGCCTGACGCCGTTGCCGATGACCACCATCGTCACCACCGACCTGATCGGCATCACCCGTGGCCGCTCGTTTCCCACCGATCAGTTGGAACATTATCAAGCGGCCGGGTGCGGCTGGGTGCCAGCCAACAGCGCACTGACGCCTCAGGACATCATCGCCTCGACCAACCCATGGGGCGCCTATGGTGATTTGCGGCTGATTCCCGATCTGGCCAGTCGCGTGACGGTCGGTAATGGCCCGGACGCCGCAGCGCCGGCGCTGGACTTTATCCACGGCGACATCCGCGAGACCGATGGCCGGCCGTGGAGCGCTTGCCCGCGCACGTTGTTGCGCGATGAAATCGAGCGCTATCGCGACGACCTCGGTTTGCAGGTCAACGCAGCGTTCGAACACGAATTCAACCTGCATGCCGGCTTCGCCGAGCATCTAGCGTTTTCCCTCGAAGCCCAGCGTCAGGGGGCCGAGTTCGGCGGCTGGCTGCTCAGCGCGCTGCGCGCCGGCGGTGTCGAGCCGGAAATGTTCCTGCCCGAATACGGCAAGCACCAATACGAAATCACCTGCCGGCCGACCCTCGGCGTGGCGGCGGCGGATCGTGCGGTGAACGTGCGCGAGATCACCCGCGAAATCGCCCGACAAATGGGCGTCGACGTCAGTTTCGCGCCGAAAACCAAGGCTGACGCGGTGTGCAACGGCGTGCACCTGCACGTCAGCCTGCTCGACCTGCAAGGTCTGCCGCTGCTCTACGACGCCGGCACCAGCAACGGTCTGTCGACCCTCGGCCAGCATTGGGCTGCGGGGATCCTGCATTACTTGCCGGCGCTGTGTGCGTTTACCGCGCCGACGCCGGTGTCGTACGAGCGTTTGCAGCCGCACCACTGGAGCGCGTCCTATGCGTGTCTGGGGCAGCAGAACCGTGAAGCGGCGCTGCGCATTTGTCCGACCGTGAGCCTGGGCGGCAAATCCGTGGCGGCGCAGTACAACCTGGAATTCCGCGCGATGGACGCCACCGCCTCGCCGCATCTGGCGATGGCCGCACTGCTGATTGCCGGACGGCTGGGCATCGAACAGCGTCTGGCGCTGAACGCGATCACCGATGAAATTCCCGATTCACTCAACGACGAGCAACGCAAGGCCCGGGGCATCGTCGCCCTGCCCGCCTCGCTGGCCCAGGCGCTGGATTGCCTGCGTGACAGTGCAGCCTTCAATCAATGGCTGCCCAAGCCGTTGCTCGACACGTACCACGCCCTTAAAACCGAGGAACTGGCGCTGACGGAACAGCTCTCGCCCGCTGACCTGTGTGAGCACTATGCACGCCTGTACTGAATCCGCCGAGCTGGGGTTGTACACCCGCCCGGTCTACAACCTGAGCCGCGAAGATTCATCACATCCGTTGATCCTGGTGTGCGAGCACGCCAGCCGCTACATCCCCGAGGCCCTGAACAATCTGGGCCTGGACGATGCAGCCGCGCGCGAGCACATCGCCTGGGACATCGGCGCATTGCAACTGGCCGAAAAGCTCTCGGAGACACTCGGGGCAACGCTGTTGAGCGCCAACTATTCACGGCTGCTGATCGACCTCAATCGGCCCCGGCATGCGCCCGACAGCATTCCGGCGCAGAGCGAGATTTATCAGGTGCCGGGTAACCGCGAGCTGGACGAAGCCACGCGCGAATACCGGCGCCAAACGCTGTTCAAACCGTTTCACGCCCGGCTGCAGACCCTGATCGACCAGCGCGTTGCACAAGGCCAGGCGGTGCGGGTAGTGGGGATTCACAGTTTTACCCCGGTGTATTACGGCCAGCCGCGCCCGCTGGAAGTCGGCGTGCTGTTCGGTCAGGCCGGCGCCTATGCGCAACGGGTGATTGATGGCCTCGGCCAGCACCCGCTGAACGTCGCGGGCAACCAGCCGTACCGGGTTGATCCGCTGGGCGACATGACCGTGCCGGTGCATGGCGATGCCCGGGGGCTGGAATCGGTGTTGATCGAGGTGCGCAACGATCTGCTGCGCACCCCAGAGGCGGTATCGCTGTGGGCCGAGCGCCTGGCGCCACTGCTGTAACCAATCCGCTAGAGACTGCTGACGCTGTAAACGATGGACCGATATAACAACTAAAAACGCTGGATAGGCTGACAAGGAGTTGCGCTTCATGGAAATAGAAGAGTTCGGCTACAAACAGGAGTTGAAACGTAGCCTGACACTGACCGACCTGGTGGTGTACGGGATGATCTTCATGATCCCCATCGCCCCCTTCGGCGTGTATGGCTACGTGAATGCCGAGGCGCCCGGGATGGTGCCGCTGGCCTACATCATCGGCATGGTCGCGATGCTGTTTACCGCGCTGAGCTACGGCAGCATGGCCAAGGCGTTTCCGGTCGCCGGTTCGGTGTATTCCTACGCGCAACGCGGCCTCAATCAACACGTCGGTTTCATCGCCGGCTGGCTGATGCTGCTCGACTATCTGCTGATTCCACCGCTGCTGTACGTCTACGCGGCGATGGCCCTGAACCATCTGTACCCGGACATTCCGAAGGTCGGCTTCATTCTGGCGTTTCTGGTCAGCGCGACGTTCGTCAACCTGCGCGGCATCACCTTCACCGCACGGATGAACATCATCTTCCTGCTGGCGCAGCTGGTGGTACTGGGAATCTTCCTGTTCTACGCCTGGAACGCCCTGCACAACGGCGGCGGCAACGGCGAGCTGACCCTGGCGCCGCTGTATCACCCGGAAACGTTCAATTTCGCCCTGCTGATGCAAGCGGTGTCGATTGCCGTGCTGTCATTCCTCGGCTTCGATGCGATCTCGACCCTCGCCGAAGAAATCAAGGGCGATCCGGGCCGCAGCGTCGGCCGCGCAGCGCTGATCACTCTGGTGGTGATGGGCGTGATTTTCGTCGTACAGACCTGGATCGCCACCGATCTGGCTGCTGGCATGGGTTTCAAGTCCGCCGACACCGCATTCTATGAAATCGCCGAAATCGCCGCTGGCAGCTGGCTGGCCACCCTGACCGGTGTCGCCACGGCGCTGGCCTGGGGCGTCGCGGTGGCGATCACCTCGCAAGCGGCAGTGTCGCGCCTGCTGTTCGGCATGGCCCGCGATGGCAAGTTGCCGAAAGTGCTGGCCAAGGTGCACCCGAAGCACAACACCCCGTACCTGAGCATTTATCTGGTGGCGGTGCTGTCGCTGGTGATCTGCTACCTGTTCATCAATTCGGTCGACACCCTGACTTCGCTGGTCAACTTCGGTGCACTCAGCGGTTTCATGCTGCTGCACCTGACAGTGATCAACTACTACTGGCGTCGGCAGAAGTCCGGTCAGGTCGTACGCCATCTGATCTGCCCGGTGATCGGCTTCATCATCGTCGCCGCCATCATGTACAACATGGGCGTCGATGCGCAGAAACTCGGGCTGATCTGGATTGCGCTGGGTCTGGTGTACCTGTTCTTCCTGAACAAGCTCGGCGCCAGCACAGCGCTGCCTGACCCGAGCAATGGCTGACAAGAAAAAGAGCGGCGTCTGACATCAAATCAGGCGACCGCCGCTTTAAAGCGTGGCAACCGACAGTGATAGTCAGGTTCGGTGGGGATCACCGGACCCTTTGATACAGGAGTGCATCCATGCTGGTCTTACGCCCAGTCGAGACAACCGACCTGACGCAATTGCAGCAGCTGGCCCGCGACAGCCTGGTCGGCGTCACGTCGCTGCCTGACGACAGCGAACGCCTGCGCGAAAAAATCGCCGGCTCCTGTGCCTCGTTCGACAACGACATTCAGGCGCAAGGCCCGGAGAACTACTTCTTCGTGCTGGAAGACCTCGACACTCAACGGCTGGTCGGTTGCTCGGAGATCCTCGCCACGGCCGGTTTCAACGAACCGTTCTACAGCTTGCGCAATCGCCACTTCACCAGTGCTTCGCGGGAACTGAACATCGAGCACGGGGTGCCGGCGTTGTCACTGTGTCACGACCTCAGCGGACACACGCTATTGCGCGGGTTTCACATCGACAACGCACTGGTGCGCAGCGCCTTTTCCGAATTGCTGTCGCGGGCACGGCTGCTGTTCATCGCCGCTCACGCACAACGCTTTGCCGATGCGGTGATCACCGAGATCGTCGGCTATAGCGATGAGAACGGTCATTCGCCGTTCTGGGACGCACTGGGCAAACACTTCTTCGACCTGCCCTACGTCGAGGCCGAGCGCCTGTGCGGCCTGCAAAGCCGCACGTTTCTCGCCGAACTGATGCCGCAATACCCGATTTACGTACCGATGCTGCCCCCGGCAGCACAGGAATGCATCGGCCGGATTCACCCGGACGGCCAGGAAGCCTTCGACATCCTCGAACGCGAAGGCTTTGAAACCAACAGCTACATCGACCTGTTCGACGCCGGTCCGACCCTGTATGCGCGCACCGCAAACATCCGTTCGATCGCCCACAGCCAGACCGCCACCGTGCGCCAGCAAGCGCCGATCGACACGCGTGGCCGTTATCTGTTGAGCAACGACGCGCTGCACGGTTTCCGGGCCATCGTCGCCGAACTGGATTACCAGCCCGATCAACCGCTGTCGCTGACGCCGGCCCTGTGCGCGGCGCTGAAGGTCACCGATGGCAGCACGATCAGGCTGACCGCCCTGTGAACCGCGCCCGGTTGCATACCCAACGACAGTGCCCGAACCGGCGCGTACAAGGAGTTACCGCATGATCGTCCGTCCGGTCAAAGTCAGCGACCTGCCAGCACTGATGACCCTGGTGCAACAGGCTGGCCCGGGGTTCACCACCCTCCCGGCCAATGAGGATCGCCTCGCCCACCGGGTGCGTTGGGCCCAGCGCGCGTTTTCCGGACAAGTGGAACGGGCCGACGCCGATTATCTGTTCGTGCTTGAAGATGACGACCTGCGGGTGGTCGGCGTCAGCGCCCTGACCGGCGCGGTAGGCCTGCGCGAGCCGTGGTACAACTACCGAGTCGGCCTGACCGTGAGTTCGGCACCGGATCTGGGCATTTCGCGGCAGATCCCCACACTGTTTCTCAATAACGAGCTGACCGGCCAGTCGGAACTGTGTTCGCTGTTCCTTCAGCATGAGCAACGCCATGGCAACAATGGCCGGCTGCTGTCGCTCGGGCGGCTCCTGTTCGTAGCCGAGTTTCCGCAACTGTTTGGCGAGAAGATGATCGCCGAACTGCGCGGCAGTGCCGATGAACTCGGCTGCTCGCCGTTCTGGGACAGTCTGGGCCGGCATTTCTTCCAGATGGACTTCAGCCATGCTGACCACTTATCGGGTCTGGGCAACAAGTCGTTCATCGCCGAACTGATGCCGCGCCAGCCGTTGTACACCTGCATGCTCACCGAACAGGCACAGGCGGCCATCGGCCAGGCGCATCCCAATACCGAGCCCGCGCTGAAGATCCTGCGCGAAGAAGGATTTGTGCATAAGGGCTACATCGACATCTTCGACGGTGGCCCGGTGATCGAAGCACCGATCGGCAACATTCGTACCGTGCGCGACAGCCTGGCGCTGACCCTGAGTCTCGGCACGCCGGACGATCAGGCACCGTTGTGGCTGATCCACAACCGGCGCCTGGAGAACTGCCGCATCACCGTGGCCCCCGGTCGTCTGGTCGGCAATACCCTGGTGGTCGACCGCCTCACCGCCAAGCGCCTGCAACTGCAACCGGGCAATTCGGTGCGCGCCGTGCTGCTGCCCAGGCAACAGCAACAGGCGGTAGCGGCCTGATCTGCGGTTTAGCCAGTGAAAATCCGCTGACTGCCGATGAAACCTTTCAGCCGCTGGATCCTTCATCAACGCCTCACTCGCAAATTCGTCATGAACCTTGACCCATTCGCGTGATAGCCTTTTCATTCTTCGGCGTTGACACCTTTGCTCAAGCCGTTCCATTCCTTTGTATTGGTGGAACTCGTATGACCAGGCTTTCCCATCAAGATTTGCGCCGTAACTTCCGTCAATTGCTGGCTTCCGACACCTGCTACCACACCGCCTCGGTGTTCGACCCGATGTCCGCGCGCATTGCCGCAGACCTGGGTTTTGAAGTGGGGATCCTCGGCGGCTCCGTGGCCTCGTTGCAGGTGCTGGGCGCCCCCGACTTTGCCCTGATCACCCTCAGCGAGTTCGCCGAACAGGCCACCCGCATCGGTCGCGTCGCCCAACTGCCAGTGATCGCCGACGCCGACCACGGTTACGGCAACGCCCTCAACGTGATGCGCACCATCGTCGAACTGGAACGCGCCGGCGTCGCCGCCCTGACCATCGAAGACACCCTGCTGCCGGCGCAATTCGGCCGTAAGTCCACCGACCTGATCTCGGTCGCCGAAGGCGTCGGCAAGATCCGCGCGGCGCTGGAAGCCCGGGTTGATTCGGAAATGGCAATCATCGCCCGCACCAATGCCGGGATTCTGCCGAATCAGGAAATCATCAGCCGCACCAAGCAGTATCAGGCCGCTGGTGCCGACGGCATCTGCATGGTCGGGGTGCAGGACTTCGATCAGCTCGAGCAAATCGCCGAACACCTGACGGTCCCGCTGATGCTGGTGACCTACGGCAACCCGGCGCTGCGCGACGACAAGCGCCTGGCCGAACTCGGGGTGCGCGTGACCATCGACGGCCACGGCGCCTACTTCGCCGCGATCAAGGCGACCTACGACAGCCTGCGCGAACAACGCCAGATCTTCACCCAGGCCTCGGACCTGAGCGCCACCGAGCTGACGCACACCTATACCCAGCCTGAGGATTACATTCTGTGGGCGAAGGAATACATGAGCGTCAAGGAATAAGCTTCCGTCAGGTCTGGCCCCTTCGCGAGCAAGCCCGCTCCCACAATGGATCTTTCAGTGAACACAGCATGGGTGTTGAACACAGATCCCATGTAGGAGTGAGCCTGCTCGCGATGACGTCGGCACATTCAACACCCCTCTAGCCTGACCCGCCGCCTTCGCGAGCAAGCCCGCTCCCACAGTGGATCTTTCAGTGAACACCGCTTTGGTGTTGAACACAGATCCCATGTAGGAGTGAGCCTGCTCGCGATGACGTCGGCACATTCAACACCCATTTAGCCTGACCCCCCGCCTTCGCGAGCAAGCCCGCTCCCACAGTGGATCTTCAGTGAACACAGCATTGGTGTTGAACACAGATCCCATGTAGGAGTGAGCCTGCTCGCGATGACGTCGGCACATTCAACACCCATTTAGCCTGACCCGCCGCCTTCGCGAGCAAGCCCGCTCCCACAGTGGATCTTCAGTGAACACAGCATCGGTGTTCGGCACAGATCCATTGTGGGAGCGAGCTTGCTCGCGAAGGCGTCAGTTGCAGCACCGCCAATCCGAGGGAGTCAGCGCTTGGCCAACTCCATGATCATCCGCGACAACAGATAGATCCGCGGCGCCACGCTCGCCACTTCGGCGTACTCCTCCGGCGTGTGGATATTGCCGCCGACAATCCCGAAACCGTCCAGCGTCGGCGTACCCACCCCGGCGGACAGGCTGGCATCCGCCGCGCCACCACTACCCTCCTCGGTCAGCTTGCGGCCGATCTCGCCGTAAATCCCTTGCGCCATGGCCATCAAGCGATCCGACTCCGCCGTCTGCGGCATCGGTGGCAGTCCGCGTTTGAGGCTGGTGGTGACTTCGGTTTCAGCGATCAGCTTGTCCTGCGACACTCGCGCCAGGTCTTTCTCGATCCGGTCGAACTCTTCCGGCACCGCCGCACGCACGTCAGCCTTGGCGGTGGCGTGATCCGGGATCACGTTGGTGCGATCACCGGCCTGGAGCACGGTGAAGTTGATGGTGGTTTTCTTCGCTTCGTCGCCGAGTTTGCCCAGTTGCAGAATCTGGTGCGCCGCTTCCATCGCCGCGTTCCGCCCCAGTTCCGGCGCGACCCCGGCATGCGCCGCCTTACCCTTGACCTCGACCAGCGCCGTCGCGCTGCCTTTGCGCCACACCACTAGACCATCGGCCGGACGCCCCGGTTCGAGGTTGAGGGTCACGTCATGAGCCTTGGCGGTTTTCTTGATCAGGTCGGTGGCGACGTCGGAGCCGGTTTCCTCGCTGGCGTCGAGCAGGAAGGTGATTTGCGCATAGTCCTTGAAGTCGAGGTTCTTCAGAATTTTCAGCGCGTAGATCCCGGCGACGATGCCGCCCTTGTCGTCCATCACCCCGGGCCCGTAGGCGCGGCCGTCCTTGATGTGGAACGGACGCTCGGCCGCGGAGCCTTCCTTGAACACCGTGTCCATGTGCGCCATCAAAAGGATTTTTGCCTTGCCGGTGCCTTTGAAGGTGGCCAGCACATGATTGGATTTTTCCGGGGTATTGGGCACCAGTTCGATGGTGGCGCCGAGCTTCTTCAGCTCATCGATGGCGATCTCGCTGACTTGTTTCAGGCCCGGTTCATAACCGGAACCGGAGTCGATGTTGACCAGCCGTTCCAGCAGTTTCAGGGCTTCGGGCTGATACTGCTCGGCATCCGCCAGCACTTGCTTGTGCGGTTCGGCGAAGGCGCTGGCGGAGCTGAGGACGAGGGACAGGCCGAGGCTGGCGGCCAGCAACGAGCGGGAAAATGAGAACGTCATGAATCGATCCTTGTTTCGCGTCGGGGGGGATTGAACCGTACCTGACATCGGCGCAAGGCTCTACACCGGATGCGACATCTCTGCGGCCAACACCGAACACCTGTAGGAGGAAATTGTGCTGGGCATTCAGACCGAATCGAGCAGTTCCTGCTTCGGCAGATCATCACTGTTGCAGATCACCCGATTGCGCCCGCTCGCCTTGGCCTCGTACAGCGCCTGATCCGCATCATTGAGCCAACGGGTCGCGTCGCCGTGTGCCGGTTCGTAAGCCGCCAGACCAATGCTCAGACTGACCTTGAGCGCCGGGTTCTGCTCGTAACCCAGGGTGGCGAAACGCTCGCGCAAGGCTTCCATGGCCTGCGCGGCATTGAACAGCGGCAGGTCAGGCAGGATCACGCAAAACTCGTCGCCGCCATACCGCCCGGCGACGTCCGCAGCGCGCAGGTTCTGCTTGAGCATTTTGCTCAACTGGCGCAGCACGATGTCACCCGCCACATGCCCGTAGGTGTCGTTGATCGCCTTGAAGTGATCGATGTCGATCAACGCGATCGCTGCGCCCTGCTGCTGCCGGCGGCAACGTTGAAAGGCGATTTCCAGTTGATCCTTCCACGCGCCGTGATTGAGCAGTCCGGTGAGGCTGTCGGTGCGACTCAGGGCCAGTAGCTCACGCTTGTGCAGGCCCAGCGTGTAGGCTTGGCGAAAGCAGATCCAACCCAGTGCCAGCGGGTACAGCATCAGCAACGGCAGGCAGGCATAAAGCTGCAGAGGCGAAGTTTGCGGGATGAACGCCGGGGCGAAAACCACCAGGCCGACGCCGATACCGAGGATCTGCGCCGCCAGGCCTGCGGCGAGAAAACGTAATCCGCCGATGGCGACGTTATTCATCGCCATCATCGAAATGGTGGTGGCACTGGGCAGCGGATTGAACTGCATGGCGGCGACCCAGAAGCCGCCCATAAAGGCATCAACCAACAGATTGCGGTGTTCCGCATGGTAAGGAACGCTGGCACGACGGGCCCATTGAAACGCCAGGTGCGGCCAGAGCAGGCCATTGAACAGCATCAACGCCCAGACCCACAGCGGCGGGTCTAGCGGGTACATCGCCGCGCTCACGCACAACAGCCCCAGCACCAGCCCGAGGGTTCGCGATGTATAAAGCCTCCTGGCCAATGAAAGTCCCTTTCCCCCCTTGTTTCGCATAAGGGCCTCGACCACTCAACGGAACCTGCGAACACCGTCAGACGGATGTGCTGGAAGTCTAACAGGCAGCCGTTAAATAGCCATCACCGGCCAGCCGCTGAATACCGCGCCATCGCCGTCGCGCACAGGGCAAATTTTTAGCTATACCTGAAAGGACGAAAACGGAAAAACGACTATAAGAAGGAGGCCCATGCAGACCTACCGAGTGTTGATCATCGGCAGCGGATTTGGCGGCCAATGCGCGGCGGTCAACTTGCTCAAGGCCGGAATCGACGATTTTCGCTTGCTGGAAAGAAGGGACTTTTTCGGCGGCACCTGGTGCCAGAACACCTACCCCGGCGCGGCGGTGGATGTGCCGTCGCCGCTGTACTCGCTGTCCTTCGCGCCGTACCGCTGGACGCAGATGTTCGCCGCCCAGGCTGAACTGCACCAATACACCGAACATGTCATCGAGCGCTTCGGCCTGCGCGAGCGCGTGGCGCTGCAAACCAATGTCGAACGCATCGAATGGGACGATGCCGAACAGCGCTGGGCGTTGCATACCAGCAAGGGGATTTTTTACGCGCAGTTCGTGATCAACGCCTCAGGGCCGTTGAGCCAACCGGTGATCCCGCCCTTCCCCGGCCAGGATCGCTTTGAAGGCAAGACTTTTCATACCAACAATTGGGATCACAGCTACGACTACCGCGGTAAACGCGTGGCCATCGTCGGCAGCGGCGCCAGTGCCGCCCAGGTGATTCCGGCGATTGCCGCCGAAGTCGAGCAATTGCACGTGTTCCAGCGCACGCCACATTGGGTGCTGCCGCGCGCCGATCGCAGGTTCGGGCCTTTCCAGCGCTGGTTGCTGGGGGTGAAACCGGCCTACAAGCTGCTGCGCTGGTTGCTCTACTGGCAATTCGAAACCCGGGTCATCGCCTTCAAATATTCGAAACCGGCGATTCACCTGGTCCAGCGTCAGGCGCTGCGTTTTCTCAAGCAACAGGTGCCGGACCCGGTATTGCGCGCAAAACTCACCCCGGACTTCACCATCGGCTGCAAGCGCATTCTGCTGTCCAGCACCTATTACCCGGCGCTGACCCGGCCCAATGTCACGTTGCACAGCCGCGAACAAGGCATCGCCGCGCTCGATGAAACCGGGATCACCACCACGGACGGCCAGCACATCGATGTCGATCTGATTATCTGGTCGACCGGCTACGACGCCACCGACGGCGTGGTCTCTTACCCGGTCACCGGCAAGCACGGCGTGCAACTCAAGGACGTCTGGGCGCAGTACCCGCGCGCCTACCTGGGCACCAGCCTGCCGGACTTTCCCAACCTGTTTATCGTCACCGGGCCCAACACCGGCATCGGGCATACCTCGGCGCTGTTCATCATCGAAGCGCAGATGAACTACATCCTCGACTGCATCCACACGCTGCAGTCAAAAGGCCTGCGCAGCATCGAAGTGCGCCCCGCAGCGGAACGTACCTACACTGCAATGATCCACCGTGAGATGGAACGCACGGTGTGGAAGTCCGGCGGCTGTCACAGTTGGTATCAGAGCAAGAGCGGTCATGTGATCGCGATATTTCCGGGCTTCAGTTTCAGCTACTACCGGTTGACCCGGACGCTGAAACCGGCTGACCACATTCTGTCCTGAACACGTAAAAGGAAGACGTCGATGCTTGTGCTGTTTGTCGCTCTCGCGGTTTTCGTGGCCTGGAGCTGGTTGAGTTACCCGGCGGTCGGGCATTGGTTGTACGACCTCAGCACGGCGCTCGAGGCCAAGTTGTACAAGTTGCACAAAATCGAGGTGCCGATTGCCGAAATGACCGTCTCGACCTGGCAGGGTGGTCCCTATGAAGCAGCCAGCGCGATCCTGATGCTGCACGGCTACAGCGCCGAGAAGAATCTGTGGCTGCGCTTCGCCAGGCATTTTGTCCGCCAGTACCGGGTGATCATTCCGGACATCGCCGGTCATGGGGAAACCGGGTTCAAGGCCGGTGGCGGCTACGACATTGCGCTGCAGGCCAAGCGCATGATCCAGCTGCTGGACGTGTGCGGCGTGGAGAAAGTCCACGTGATCGGCAACTCGATGGGTGGCTACATCGCGGCATGGCTGGCAGCAACTTACCCGGAGCGGATCGCCTCGGTGGCGCTGATCGACCCGGCCGGTGTCACTGCACCGCAGGCCAGCGACATGGAGCGCCACCTCGCCCGTGGGCATAACCCGTTCCTGATCAATTCCCGGGAAGAGTTCCGCCAGTTTTACGCGATGACCATGGCCTCGCCACCGTGGGTGCCCGGGCTGGTACTGGACGCCATCGCCCAGCGATACCAACGCCAGCGTGATGAACTGGAAGAGATCTTCCGCGACTTTCGCGCCAGCCCGCCGATGGAGCCGAAACTGGCCGATATCAAATGCCCGGCGCTGCTGTTGTGGGGGCGCAAGGACCGCTTGATCGACGTCAGCAGCGTGCCGGTCTGGAGCAAGGGTATGGCCAATCTGCGGGTCGAAGTGTGGGATGGCGTCGGGCACATGCCGATGGTCGAACAACCGGGGAATACCGCGCGGTTGTATCGGGAGTTTCTGGGCAATCAGCGATGAGTCCCACAACTATTTTTGTAGTGAGGGGATTTATTGTGGTGAGGGGATTTATCCCCGATGGGTTGCGCAGCAGCCCCAGTTCCAGCACTAAGCTGAATCAGACACACCGCATTCTCTGGGTTGGGGCTGCTGCGCAGCCATCGGGGATAAATCCCCTCACCACAGCTAATCACGTCCGCCGATGGGGTCGAAATGAACATTCTCTACGACGAACGCCTCGATGGACCGCTACCGGAAGTAAACAAAGCCGAGTTGCTGAAAACCCTGCAGCGCGCCCTCCCGGATCTCGACCTGCTCTGGCGTGAAGACGAACTCAAGCCTTACGAATGCGACGGCCTCTCGGCCTATCGCACCACGCCGATGCTGGTCGCCCTGCCCCGGCGACTCGATCAGGTGCAGACCCTGCTCAAGCTCTGCCATCAACACAACGTGCCGGTGGTGGCCCGGGGTGCCGGCACCGGATTGTCGGGGGGTGCGCTGCCGCTGGAAAAAGGTCTGTTGCTGGTGATGGCGCGCTTCAACAACATCCTGCACATCGACCCGGCGGCCCGTACCGCGCGGGTGCAACCTGGGGTGCGCAATCTGGCGATTTCCCAGGCGGCCGCGCCGTTCGGCCTGTATTACGCGCCGGATCCGTCGTCGCAGATCGCCTGCTCGATCGGCGGTAACGTCGCGGAAAACGCCGGTGGCGTGCATTGCCTCAAGTACGGCCTGACCGTGCACAACCTGCTGAAAATCGAAGTGCTGACCATCGAGGGCGAACGTCTGACGCTGGGCAGCGAGGCCCTCGACTCGCCGGGTTTCGATTTGCTGGCGCTGTTTACCGGCTCCGAAGGATTGCTCGGGATCATCACCGAAATCACGGTCAAATTGCTGCCCAAACCGCAGCTCGCCAAGGTCTTGCTGGCCAGTTTCGACTCGGTGGAAAAGGCTGGCCGCGCCGTGGCCGACATCATCGCCGCAGGGATCATTCCCGGGGGCCTGGAAATGATGGACAACCTGGCGATCCGCGCCGCTGAAGACTTCATTCACGCCGGTTACCCGGTTGATGCCGAGGCGATTCTGTTGTGCGAACTCGATGGCGTCGAAGCCGATGTCCACGACGATTGCCTGCGGGTGCGCGAGGTCATGCTCGAGGCCGGCGCCAGCGAAGTGCGGCAGGCCCGCGATGAAGCCGAGCGCGTGCGCTTCTGGGCCGGGCGCAAAAACGCCTTTCCGGCGATTGGCCGCTTGTCGCCGGATTACTACTGCATGGACGGCACCATCCCGCGCCGCGAATTGCCCGGCGTGTTGCACGGCATCGCCCGCCTCGGCGCCGAATACGGCTTGCGCGTGGCCAACGTGTTTCATGCCGGCGACGGCAACATGCACCCGCTGATTCTGTTCGACGCCAACCAGCCCGGCGAACTGCATCGCGCCGAAGCGTTAGGCGGGAAGATTCTCGAACTGTGCGTGCAGGTTGGCGGCAGCATCACCGGTGAACACGGGGTCGGCCGCGAGAAAATCAATCAGATGTGCGCGCAGTTCAACAGCGCTGAGCTGACCCTGTTCCACGCGATAAAAGCCGCGTTCGACCCGCAAGGCTTGCTCAACCCCGGCAAGAATATCCCCACCCTGCATCGCTGCGCCGAGTTCGGTGCGATGCACATTCATGCCGGGCAACTGCCATTTCCCGAACTGGAGCGTTTCTGATGGCTGATTTCGACGCCAGCGACGCGCTGCTCGATCAGGTCAACCAGGCCCGGGCCAACGCCACACCGCTGAGAATTCAGGGCGGCAACAGCAAGGCGTTCCTCGGCCGCGAAGTGGCCGGTGAAGTGCTCGACGTCCGCGCGCATCGCGGCATCGTGCGCTATGAACCGACGGAACTGGTGGTCAGCGTGCGCGCCGGCACGCCGTTGCGCGAGTTGCTCGCGGCGCTCGACGCGGCCGGGCAGATGCTGCCCTGTGAGCCGCCGGCCTTCGGCGACAGCGCCACGGTGGGCGGGATGATTGCCAGCGGACTGTCCGGGCCACGGCGGCCATGGTCAGGTTCGGTACGCGATTTTGTCCTCGGCACCCGGGTTATCACCGGCCTCGGCGAGCACCTGCGCTTCGGTGGCGAGGTGATGAAAAACGTCGCCGGCTACGACCTCTCGCGCCTGTTGACCGGCAGTTTCGGCTGCCTCGGCGTGCTGACCGAAGTTTCGCTGAAAGTCCTGCCGAAACCGCGCCAGTGCCTGAGTATCCGCCTCGATATCGATTGCGCGCGGGCGCTGACCAGACTGGCCGAGTGGAGCCAGCAACCGTTGCCGATCAGCGGCGCCTGCCATGACGGGCAAAGCCTGTATCTGCGCCTTGAGGGCGGCGAAGGCTCGGTTACCGCCGCGCATCAACGGCTCGGCGGCGAGCCCCTGAGTTCAACGTTCTGGCGCGACCTGAACGAGCAACGCCTGAGCTTTTTCGACGAAGGCCTGCCGCTGTGGCGCCTGTCGCTGCCGAACAATCTCGGGCCGCAGGACTTGCCGGGCCAACAGCTGATCGACTGGGCCGGTGCGCAACGCTGGCTGAAGTCCGATCACGAGCACATTCAGATCCTCGCCCAGGAACTCGGCGGCCACGCCACCTGCTTTACCCATGGCGCCAGCGACACACCGTTCCAGCCGCTAGCCCCGGCGCTCATGCGTTATCACCGGCAACTCAAGGCGCAACTCGACCCGCAAGGGCTGTTCAACCCCGGCCGGATGTACGCGGAGTTCTAGCCATGCAAACCACCCTCAGCGAACAAGCCCGACAGCTGCCGCGTGCCGCCGAGGCGGAAAAAATCCTCCGTACCTGCGTGCATTGCGGTTTTTGCAACGCCACCTGCCCGACTTATCAGTTGCTCGGCGATGAACTCGACGGGCCGCGCGGACGCATCTATCTGATCAAGCAAGTGCTTGAAGGCGCTCCCGCTACCAAGCAGACACAACTGCATCTGGATCGCTGCCTGTCCTGCCGCAACTGCGAAACCACCTGCCCTTCCGGTGTCGACTATCACAACCTGCTCGACATCGGCCGTGCGGTGGTCGATCAGGCGGTGCCGCGCCCCGCTGCCCAGCGCTTGTTACGCGAGGGTCTGCGCGCACTGGCGCCGAATCCCGGGGTGTTCAAGGGCTTGTTGCGGGTCGGCACGACGTTCCGGCCTTTGCTGCCGCGCCTGTTCGAAAGCAAATTGCCCCAGCGCTCGCCAGCGTCTGGCACACGCCCTGCTCCGCGCCACGCACGGCGGGTGCTGCTGCTCGAAGGTTGCGTGCAACCGGGCCTGTCGCCGAACACCAATGATGCGACGGCGCGGGTGCTCGATCGGTTGGGGATCAGCGTGACGCCGGTGGCCGAGGCCGGTTGCTGCGGCGCGCTGGACTATCACCTCGACGCCCAGGCCAAGGGCCTCGACCGCGCGCGGCAGAACATCGACGCGTGGTGGCCGCACCTGGAAAACGGCGCGGAAGCCATCGTGCAGACGGCCAGCGGTTGCGGCGCTTTCATTAAGGATTACGGGCATTTGTTGGCACAGGATCCGCGCTACGCCGACAAGGCGCGGCAGATCAGCGAACGGACGCTGGATCTGGTACAGATCCTGGCCCGGGAGCCCCTGGAGAAACTGTGCGCCGCCAGCCAACGCCGGATCGCCGTGCATTGCCCCTGCACCTTGCAACACGCGCTGAAACTCGGCGGCGCGGTAGAGACACTGTTGACCCGGCTGGGCTTCAACCTCACGGCGGTGCCGGACGGGCATTTGTGCTGTGGTTCGGCCGGCACCTATTCGTTGACGCAACCGACCCTTGCCCGGCAACTGCGCGACAACCGCCTCAACGCCTTGGAAAGCGATCGCCCGGACTTGATCGTCACCTCCAACATCGGTTGTCAGAATCATCTGGCCGGCGCCGGGCGCACGCAGGTTATGCACTGGATCGAACTGGTGGATCAGTCGTTGGCAGAATGAAGTTCGTAGGATTCTTCGTTTGCCGCCGCCGGCGAAGGCTGCGATCTTTTCCTCCATCCAAACCGTGACCGTGGCAGGAATTTTTTTCATGACCTTGCAGCCTTTCGTCAGCCCCGACTTGATCCGCCAACGCTTCTCCAAAGCGATGTCCGACATGTACCGCGAAGAAGTGCCGCTGTACGGCGCGCTGATGGAACTGGTGGAACAGACCAATCGCGAAGTGCTGGCGGCTCAGCCGGACATCGCACGGCAGCTCGACAGCACCGGTGAAATCGAGCGCCTGGACATGGAGCGCCACGGCGCGATTCGCGTCGGTACCGGCAAAGAGCTGGCGACCCTCGCCCGTTTGTTCGCGGTGATGGGCATGCAACCGGTGGGTTACTACGACCTGACCCCGGCGGGTGTGCCGGTGCACTCCACGGCGTTTCGCGCGGTGCATGAAGCGGCGCTGCAGGTCAGTCCGTTTCGGGTGTTCACTTCGTTGCTGCGTCTGGAACTGATCGAAGATCCCGAGCTGCGCACGTTTGCTGAATCGGTACTGAATCAGCGTTCGATCTTTACCCCTACTGTCTTGCACCTGATCGAGCAGGCTGAGTCAGCGGGTGGGCTGAATGAGCCTGAAGCGGAGGAATTTGTCCTGCAGGCCCTGGAGACCTTTCGCTGGCACCACAGCGCAACCGTCACCGCCGCGCAGTACCAGACGCTCAGCGCCCAGCACCGCCTGATCGCCGATGTGGTGGCGTTCAAAGGCCCGCACATCAACCACCTGACCCCGCGCACGCTGGACATCGACAAGGTTCAGGCGCAAATGCCGGTGCATGGCATCACCCCGAAAGCGGTAATCGAAGGGCCACCGCGTCGGCACTGCCCCATCCTGCTGCGCCAGACCAGTTTCAAAGCGCTGGATGAGCCGATCACTTTCACCGACCAGCACAACACCCGTGGCAGCCACAGCGCGCGCTTCGGCGAGATCGAACAACGCGGCGCGGCGCTGACGCCCAAGGGGCGAGCGCTGTATGACCGATTGCTGAATGCCGCCCGCGATGAACTCGGTGACTTCCCCAACGAAGGCAACGCCGCACGCTATAACGAGCTGATGACTCAGCACTTTGGCGAATTTCCTGACAGCATCGAAGGCATGCGCGAACAGGAGCTGGCGTATTTTCGCTATTTCCCTACCGAAAAAGGCCTGACAGCGGGTAGCCTCACGTCGGCATCGCTGGAGGATTTGCTCCGTGAGGGCCATGTGAAAGCTGAACCGTTGGTGTACGAAGATTTCCTGCCGGTGAGTGCGGCGGGGATTTTTCAGTCGAACCTTGGGGATGCTGCGCAGACGCACTATGGCGAACATTCCAACCGCCAGGCATTCGAGCAAGCGCTGGGGCGTGCGACCATTGATGAGCTGGAGTTGTATGCCCAGACGCAGCGGCGTTCGATTGAGGAGTGTGCCCAGGCTTTGGGCCTGAAACCGCTCTGACTGTGGCGAGGGAGCTTGCTCCCTCGCCACAGAATCAAATGTTGCCTCTAGCGCAACCGTGACAACAAGACGCAACGCTCGACGCTGGCCCTTGGCCTTACTGCGCAACTTCTTGCGCACTTGTTCGGCAAAAAAACCTGATCATCTCGCTGCAGGCCTTGACTGGCCTGGCTTACAGCCAAGTGCGCAACTTCTTGCGCAGTACTGCGCAAGAAGTTGCGCACTTTCTACCTCGATTCAGCAAAAAACATCGGTCATAACGCAGGCTAGAGCAGCTTCACCCCCGGCTGCCGGGACCTTCGACAAACCTGGCACGCTCCTTGATAACAGTCAGGCACCCACCGGGCGATTCCGCCCCGGGCACCCTAAATTTATCCGCAAGGAGAGCACCCCATGGCAACACCAGCGTACATGTCGGTTACCGGCGAAAAACAAGGCCTGATCACTGCCGGCGCCTTCACCGCCGACTCCGTTGGCAACACCTACCAGGAAGGCCACGAAGACCAGGTCATGGTTCAGGCTTTCAGCCACGACGTGATCATCCCGCGTGACCCACAATCCGGTCAGCCAACCGGTCAGCGCGTTCACAAGCCAGTGATCATCACCAAGGTCTACGACAAGGCTTCGCCTCTGCTGCAAGCGGCTCTGACCTCCGGCGAGCGCATGAGCGAAATCGTTATCCAGTGGTACCGTACTTCGGCTCAAGGTACTCAAGAGCACTACTACACCACCAAACTGGAAGACGCGATCATCGTCGCCATCAACAACAAAATGCACAACTGCCAGGATCCAGGCAACTCGCACTTCACCCACCTGGAAGAAGTGCAGTTCACCTACCGTAAAATCACCTGGACCCACGAAGTATCCGGTACTTCGGGTTCCGATGACTGGCGTGCTCCAGTCGTTTAATTACGGCTGATCGTTACAAGCATCGACCAGCCCTGCTGGTCGATGTTGTTTACGCCCCTCCAGAATTTCGCGTACGTTGAGCCGCTTTTTTTGCGGCCGTCGACGAGCGCCGCTGTACAGCACGAGGAACAAGGGATGTTCGCGCCGGCCAATGAAACCCACTTTGCCCTGACCATCGAAGGGCTCTCCGCCGATTTTCAGGTATTTACCCTGACCGGCCGGGAAGCCATCAGCCAGCCTTTTGTCTTTGAGGTGGAGCTGGTCAGTGAGCAGCCGTCGCTGGACCTCGAAACCCTGCTGCACAAACCGGCCTTTCTGCAGCTGTCGCCCGATGGCAGCGGCATCCACGGCCAGATCTACCGCGCCGCGCAAGGCGATTCCGGCAAGCGCCTGACGCGCTATTCGGTGACCCTGCGCCCGCAACTGTCGTACCTGGCGCACCGCGTCAACCAGCGGATCTTCCAGAACCTCACGGTGCCGAAAATCATCGGCATGGTTCTCGAAGAGCACGGCATTCAAAGCAACGCCTACGAATTCAAGACCGGTTCGATCTATCCCGAGCGCATCTACTGCGTGCAATACGATGAATCGGACCTGCATTTCATCCAGCGCCTGTGCGAGGAAGAAGGTATTCACTACCACTTCCAGCACAGCGCTACAGCGCACAAGCTCGTCTTCGGCGATGACCAGACGGTGTTCCCGAAACTCAAGCCTGTGGCCTACCAGCAAGACTCCGGCATGGTCGCCAGCAACCCGGTGATCAAGCGTTTCGACCTGCGCCTGGAAACCCGCACCAGCCGCACCACGCGCCGCGATTACGACTTCGAAAAACCACGCCTGACGCTGGAAAGCGAAAACCGCGGCGACGCCCTTCCCGACCTCGAAGACTACGATTACCCGGGCCGGTTCATCGACCGCGAGCGCGGCAAACACCTGGCCAAACGCGCCCTCGAACGCCACCGCAGCGACTTCCAGCTCGCCGAAGGCAAGAGCGATCAGCCGCTGCTGGTCAGCGGCCATTTCCTCGCCCTGACCGAACACCCGAAAGCCAAATGGAACGACCTGTGGCTACTCACCGAAGTCCTGCACGAAGGCAAACAGCCGCAAGTGCTCGAAGAGTCGGTGACCAGCGACACCACTGCCCTTAAAGACGATTTCCATCAGGGCTATCGCAACCGCTTCCAGGCGACCCCGTGGGACGTGCCGAACCGTCCACCGCTGCGCCACCCGAAACCGCGCATCCTCGGTAGCCAGAGCGCAGTGGTTACCGGCCCGAAAGGCGAAGAGATCCACTGCGACCAGTACGGCCGGGTCAAAGTCCAGTTCCACTGGGACCGCGAAGGCCAGGCCGACGACAAGACCAGTTGCTGGCTGCGCGTCTCCAGCGCCTGGGCCGGCGCCCAGTACGGCGGCATCGCCATCCCGCGCATCGGCATGGAAGTGCTGGTCACCTTCCTTGAGGGCGACCCCGATCAACCGCTGATCAGCGGCTGCCTGTACCACAAGGAAAACACCGTCCCGTATGAGCTGCCGGCAAACAAGACCCGTAGCACCTTCAAGACCCTGAGCTCGATGGGTGGCGGCGGTTACAACGAACTGCGCATCGAAGACAAAAAAGGTCAGGAGCAGATCTTCCTCCACGCCCAGCGCGACTGGGACGAGAACATCGAGCACGACCAGAAGATCCGCGTCGGCAACGAACGCCACGACACCGTCGAGCAGAACAGCTACACGGAATTCAAAGCCGAAGAACATCACACCGTCTACGAAGACCGCAAAGTCGAAGCCCGCGCCAACGACCACCTGACCGTGGGCGTCAACCAGCACATCAAGATCGGCACCGGCCAGTTCATTGATGCCGGTCAGGAAATCCACCTCAGCAGCGGCATGAAAGTCGTGCTCGAAGCCGGCGCCGAGCTGACCTTGGTCGGCGGCGGCAGCTTCATCAAGATCGACGCCGGCGGCGTGACCATGAGCGGCCCGACGATCAACATCAACTCCGGCGGCAGCCCCGGCAGCGGCACCGGCGCCGCCCCGCTGATGCCCGGCGTGCTGAAACAGGCCGACGCCGACAAGGCCGGCCAGGTCCTGACCCCGGCCCAGATCAACACCCTAAAACGCAACGCGCCGTTCTGCGAAGAATGCGAAAAATGCAAGGCAGGTGCCTGTGCCATCTGATCGACTGACACCCAAGGACTGGCTGGCACAACAGCCGCTGCAAACCGGCGAGCGCCTGTACCTGATCATCAGCGCAGCAAGCGATGCCGACGCGCTGAAAACCCTGTACCTGACCGAACCCACCGCCCAGCTCCTGCCAATCTGGGGCGGCACGCCCTACTCCACCTGGCAACCAGTGATGCCCTACGTCAACGAACTCAAACCGAACTCGGCATTCCTGCCATGGATCGCCGAAACCGACGCGCTCGATTGGGGTTGGCTGGCCGTCTCACGCGCCGAACCGAACGAGGTGTTCGAGCACCTGCGCAGCCTGACGCAGGTGAAGATGCCCGACGGGACCGAGGTGTTCTTCCGCTTTTGGGATGGGCGGCATATCTACCCGATTCTGAAGGGGCTTGGGGAGAAGGCTGGGGAAGTACTGCCGATGTTTGAACGGTATCTGATTAATGGACAGACGCTGGAGGTTGGGACACGGGTGTTGCCGAAGGTGAAGGATTGGCCGTGGTGGGAGGTGCCGAAGGAGTTGCTGGATGGCTTAGCCAAGGAGAACCCGACGACACTGATCAGCAACCTGATGCAGTGGCTGGAAGAAGATCGCCCGGACATTTACAACGCTTGGCCTGAGCACAACCTGAAGCTGAAAGTCAGCCGTTTCGTGCGCCGCCCGGATGCGCCGAAAAACCTTAAAGAAGCACTGTTAAACCACCTGATTCTGGAGCAAGGCTGATGGATCGCGTTGCCTTTGTTGACAACCAACTGAACACCTTCAAGGACAGTCTGAAGCTGTATCAGGAACAAACCAAAACCTGGTACGCAAGGGCTGCCGACAAGGCCAGTCGAGCCGCAGACCTGCCCTCCCTGCTAGGCATGGAGCGTGTGATCAAGGTGGGCGACACCAGTAAATCGGTGAGCATGACCGACGGTGATTTCTCCTCGAACGTGGCTCAGTGTCCTCTCAAAGGTCCATTGCTGATCGAAAGTAAATTCGAATCGGTCTACGACATCCCGATTGGCGAGATCGAAGTAGAGATCGTCGCCGTGGAAGGTGGTGCGGTCAGCAAAGTCAAACTCGACGCTCAAGGCAAAGCTGAGTGGACCGGAGGTATTCCCGGCAAGTTCTATCAGATCCGCGTTCACAACGAAGTGACACCGGCGCAGATCGACGCCCTCTTCAGCTCCTACAGCGGCGTGACCGCTGACCTGGAGGGTTTCCTGCGTAAAGAGTGGGCCGGGTTCAAACCGCAATGGTCGAACCTATCAGCTTCGGGCACCGCGATGGCCATCGGCAATGGCATTCTTGAAGGTGGCTGGGAGGCCATCAAGGGTGTGTGGGATGGCATCAGTCTGGTGCTCGATATCCTGCAAGACCCGAAGAAATTTGCTAAGGATCTTGGGGCTGGCGCAGATGAGCTGATCAAGGTCGCCAAAAGCTCACCAGAAGTCATGAAAAAGGCCATGTTGCTGGCCAGTGACGAAGCCGCACTGTTCCTGCTGGTGCGCAGTGCAGTGATCTGGCTGGCCGGTTTGCCACCCATGAAGATGGCAGGCGACGTGGCGAAAATGACCACAGCGATCGTCGTTGGTATCGCGATCGACATCGTGATTGGTGTGGTCCTGACCATCGCAGCCGAAGGCACCGGGATCATCTATCTCGCTGCCCGACTGAAGAAGTACGGTGAGTTGGTGCTCAACGCCGTCATCGGTTTCGTGAAGTCATTGTTCAAGATCATCAACGGCTTTATGGAATACGTCGCGAAGTACACAGCGGTTGCGGCGCGGGGTGTGACGGCCAAGGTGAGGAATGGTATTTCAGAGTTGCGTTTTGACGGGAAGAAAAACGCCAAACTCGCGGATGGCAAAATAGCCGACGATGCCTCCAAACAGGCAAAAACGCCCGCCGACAAAAGCGCGGAACCGGCAGCCGACACTTGCACCAATGGATGTCCGGTTTCAATGGTGACCGGTGAAGAACTGTTGACGCTGACCGACGGCCAACTTGACGGTCTGCTGCCGTTTGAATGGACCCGTCTCTACCGAACCAGTGCAGTGGAAATCGATTGTGGCCTGGGTTATGGCTGGAGCCATGCTCTGGCGCATCGCCTCGAGATCAGTGACGACGAAGTCATCTGGACAGACCACGAAAACCGCTCGACACCCTTCCCCCTCCCAAGCGAACAACGTCCGGCAATTACCAACAGCCTGTCGAAGGCCGCGATATTTCTTGGAGACGATCCGTCAGAACTGGTTCTGGCGCAGGCAGGCAAACGCCCATCTTTCTACCACTTCCGCTTCAACAGCAAAGGCGCCACCCTGATCGCCATCAGCGACAGCTATGGCAATCGGCTGCACGTCACGCGCGATATCCACGGTCGGATCAAGCGTCTCGATAACGGTGCCGGTCGCGCCCTGCTGCTGCGCTACGACCGCAAACACATTATCGCTGTGGACTATCAACAGTTCCTGCCGGCGGACAACCTTGAAGATGCCTGGAACACCGTTCAAACGCTGGTGACATACAGCTATGACGCACAGCACCGTCTGATCGAAGCGAAGAACGCGGCCGGCGAAGCCGAGCGCTATCGCTACAACGAACAGCACGTGATTCTGGAGCGGCAACTGGCGGGCGGCGCGGCCTTCTATTGGGAGTGGGAGAACGAAGGCAAACTGTCTCGCTGCATCCGTCACTGGGCCAACTTCTCGCAGATGGAAGCGCATTACGCCTGGGACGATAAAGGCAGCGTAACGGTAACCAACGCCGACGGCAGCGAAGAGGTCTACACCCACGACGACCAGGCGCGACTGATCAGCAAGGTCGACCCGGACGGCGCCGAACACCTCAAGGCCTATAACGACAAAGGTCAGTTGATCGCGGAAAAAGATCCGTTAGGGGCCGTCACCGAATACCGGTACGACGACAACGGACTGATGACTGCCGTCATCCCGCCGGAAGACGAAGCCACCACGTATGAATACATCAATGGCTTCGTCAGCGATGTTCATCGCGGCAAAGCCAGCTGGAAGTACCAACGTAACCGTCAGGGCGACATCACCCAGCAAATCGACCCGGACGGCAATGCCACGCTATACAGCTACGATGCCCAGGGTCGCCTGCTGGAGATCCGCCACCCCGATGGCAGCCGCCATCAACTCGGTTGGAACAACCTCGGGCAGTTACTGGAAGAACGCCTGCCGGACGGCGGTCAACGCAAGTATCGCTACGACGCACTGGGTCGGCAGATTACCCGCCAGGAAGAATCCGGCGCCATCACCCAATACCAATGGGATGCGGCCAACCGCCTGGCACAAGTCACGCTGCCGGGCGGTGCAACACGTGCCTTCACCTACAACGCCTATGGCAACGTCACCGCCGAACGCGACGAACTCGGTCGCGTCACGCGATATGAGTATGCGGACAACCTGCACCTGGTCAGCCGCCGCATCAATCCGGACGGCAGCCAGCTGCGCTACCGCTACGACAACTCGCGTCTGTTGCTCACCGAAATAGAGAACGAGCGCGGCGAACATTACCAACTCGATTACTACTCGAACGGCCTGATCCAGCAGGAAACCGGCTTCGACGGTCGTCGTACCGCCTACGAATACGACCTCAACGGCCAGTTGCTGAAGAAAACCGAGTTCGGTGATGACGGCAGCGAACTCGTTACCGAGTATCAACGCGATGCCGCTGGCCGTCTGCTGGTAAAAACTCTCGCCGATGGCGAGGAGATTCACTACAGCTACGACGCTCTCGGCCGCCTGGTAAACGTCGACGACGGTCACTGGCCGCTCGCCTACAAGTACGACCTGCAAGACCGCCTCATCGAGGAACACCAAGGCTGGGGCACCCTGCGTTACGAGTACGACAGCGTTGGCCAGCTTAGCCACTGCCGCCTTCCGGATGGCAGCAAACTCGACTACCGTCACCTGTCCGGCGGACGCCTGAGCAGCATCGACCTCAACGGCTCACGCCTCACCGCTCACCAGTTCAGCGCCGGTCGCGAACAACAGCGCCAGCAAGGCCTGTTGCTCAGCCAATACCAATACGACGAACAAGGCCGCCTGCAAGCCCACACTGTCGGTCAGCGTGATAAAAACCTGTTCCAGCGTCGCTACAACTACGACGCCAACGGCAACCTCGCCGGCATCGACGATAGCCGCAAAGGCAATCGCAGCTATCACTACGATCCGCTCGATCGTCTGGTCAGCGTACGTGGCACGACACCGGAAAGCTTCGCCCACGATCCAGCGGGTAACCTCCTGGGTCAGAACAACGAAGGCACAGCGAACCTCGCCAACGTCAAAGGCAACCGTCTGCTGATGCAGGGCGATCGTCATTACGACTATGACGCCTATGGCAATCTGATCCGCGAACGTCGCGGCACCGGCCAGAAACTCGTCACTGAATACAGATACGACTGCCAGCACCGTCTCATTGGCGTCAGCCTGCCGAGTGGCAGCACCGCGTCTTACAAATACGACGCCTTTGGTCGCCGTGTCGAAAAAACCCTCGACGGCCACACCACGGAATTCCTGTGGCAAGGCGAACGTCTGATCGCTGAAAGCGCCGACAACCGCTACCGCAGCTACATCTATGAACCGGGCAGCTTCCGTCCATTGGCGATGCTCGACGGCGAAGGCCCGCGCAAAGCCACGCCGTTTTACTACCAACTCGACCACTTGGGCACACCGCAGGAGCTCACCGACTACAGTGGTGAAATCATGTGGTCGGCGAAATACCGCGCCTACGGCAACCTCGCTGCTTTGGACGTCAGCGAGATTGATAACCCGCTGCGCTTCCAGGGTCAGTATTTCGATGCAGAGACGGGCCTACACTACAACCGGCACCGCTACTACAATCCGAGCACTGGGCGGTTTTTGACGCCGGATCCGATCAAGCTTGCAGGCGGTTTGAATAGCTACCAGTACGTGCCTAACCCTACGGGGTGGGTGGATCCGTTGGGGTTGAATGGATGCCCCCCTGATGGCGATGGCAAAGGTAGTTCAACGGCACCGACAACCAACGCAAGAGTTGATACCAAAGAACCGTCGACACCGGAAATTCCGTGGACAAATAGCTCTGTAAAAAGAGCGTCCGAGGCACTTGATAGAGGTGCTACTTCTGTTACCGTCAATAGCAGAGCGGAAGCTGAGGAGTTATTTTTGGGCAAATATGCAGGCCAAGGATACAGGAATGCTGAAGAGTTCAACTCCGCAACTGCCAAGACACACTTTAGAAAAGTAAAGGACCCTGAAAAATACTACCACTGGGATGACACCCCAGTTTCAGACATTCAGACAAGAAAAGTCACGATGGCGAATCATGACCCGAGTGACCCACATGGCGCCAACCCACACTTGCAACTTCACCCAGTGAAAGGTGAAGTAATTAGAATCTACTGGCCAAACCAATTCGAAGGGCAAAAATGAGCATCCAAAAAAAAATTCCTAGAAAAGTCTGGTGGGGACTAGAAGCAAAGTCTTACACAGAAATCGCCCAAGAACTCCCTTCAAATGATAGCTCAATTCGAAAATGGGCTGCAATTTACGCCGTATACCACTTAAACTTTGAAAACAGGTATCCGGGAGAACGCTATTATAGTTTCTTAGAGGAATCAAAAAATTCAAAATTCGTCTTTATTGAATTTACTTTACCAACTCATTTGTTGGAAACCAGAGATAGCATCGGCGCTAGCGACACCACCATTACAAAACTCCAAACATTGGAGACAGAGGACGAAATAAACGACTTCCTAGAGAAAAACCAGATAAACCCTGAGCTATTCACTCCTCCGTGGAATTGCGACTACCCATTAGATTAATCTAAATACTGTGACTACGGCTCAGGTGGTACGCGACAGTTTTTACGAAACTGGGCGCTACCAATATGATCAAAGAGGATGAAGTCGCTGTATTGCCGGAGAGGTAACAGTGCTGATCGATTCAGAAGCGCACGTAGCGCTAAAAGAACTGATTGAAAAATACTTAAAGGGAGCCCCCCCCATTACGATCGTCTGATCAAAATTTTTCAGAATCTTCCGCGGAAAACTTTAATCAGAGGACTGTTTAAGGAAATTAGACGGTACAACAATATTCAACACTCACAGCAAGACCTTAAGCTAATCGACGACCTTTTGTGAATGTATAGTTGAAGCCCTATTGAATCGAGGCAGTTACTGAGGAAAAACATCCTAAAAAACTCAATCTCCACCCAAACAAACAAACAACCAAACAAACAAACAAACAAACAAACAAACAAACAACCAAACAACCAAAAAACATGAAATTTTAATTTTCTCAAGAATGAAGATAATTGCACCCTCTCCAAAAACCATGAGCACAAAGAATATATATTTACACCAACAACATATCACAAGAAAATCTTGAAAGACGACCTGTCATTGTGACGTAAAATTTCAAGCATAGAAAGTATAAAATGAGACCAAAACTCAAATATGAACTTCAACCAATTCGAGTGCCAAGCGGTTGGACAGTAACAATCAACAACCTTTTTGAAGTTGAATTAACGCCAGAGACCAGCGACTGGTTCACTTGCTCAGTACTATTGGGCGGAGTGCGTCGAAGTAGCGGGCACTGCTTCGATTCTAGATTAGAACCAGAGGGCGACCGCAAGGGAGAGTTTGTAATTGATTTCCTGAAAATCGATTATGACCAAAAAGGAAAACCGATTAAAAACTCCGAAGTTTTTCTTGGTGAGTTCAGAACCAAAAGCAAAATTGAATTCATTAAAAAAATTGAATCATTCATGATCGAATCGTGAGATACAGACATTTAAAACCCAGCACTCACCAAAACAGCCAAAGCAAATAAAGCAAATAAAGCAAGAGGGAAATTTATTTTTCACACTTTACAAAAGACACTGAAAATAAATTCACTCCCTTTTTTTAAAATGCCCTTCTGCTATCCAACCTGAATGGGTAAAGACCTGTAGATACGGCACAACAGATCTTACGACCAAAGGAAATGTGGCGCTTAAACCCCACATTTAATCGGCGGAAAGAATGTTAGAAACAAACAAAAAAATAGCACTTAATGGAGAAGATGCTCTCGAAGTCCTTGTAGATATCGAGTTCATATTAATTTCACTGCACAATATGGGCAGCTATTACTCCGGCAAACCGATCAAAGACTACCAAAAAGCCACCACTGATTTCATTGATAACGAAGGAGTCACCCAACGCCTTGCCAAAATAAGAAAAATCATAAGCAAGAATTTTGATTCGACACTAGGGGACGACAATATGGATGACATTGAGCGCCACATGGAAAGGATTAAATTTTGGAAGCCCTAACTAAATCTTCAAACATATAATTCTCAACAGATTTGCTTATATAGATATAATCCGCAGCGGAGTTCACCAGACGCTCACAGCAATCCGGACAGCGATCAAAGGAGATAGATTATTTCCACAGCCCCAAAGATACTGAAAATAAATCTGTCACCTTTTTGCTACATTTCAATCTGCGGCCAACTAAAAACTCTAAAACATAACAAAAAGACGACAGATTTATTTTTTCAACCAATTCAGATCGGCGCAGGAATACGCTGGCCAAACCGGTTCCAGGGTCAAAAATGACAATACAGAAATATATCGCACGAAGTGTATGGTTTGGGCTCGACGGAATAGGCTACAACAACATTGCGCAAGAGCTAGAATCCGAAGCCCCTTCACTAAGAAAATGGATTTCAGTATACGCCATTTACAAATACACCTTTACCAGTGATCCATATCAGCATTACGACTTTATCCATCAATCGAAAAATTTTCGATATGCAACAGTGATATTTACAATCCCAACCGAAACACTTGAAATAAGTGACGGCGTGGACGACCGAGACATCAATCTCTTAAAAATAGAAACCATGAACTCTGAGGCGGAAATCAACGCACTTCTTGAGAAGCTTGACATCGACCCAGAACTTTTCACCACTCCATGGCGGTGTGAATACCCGCTCTAGTTGCCGAACTGCAAACAGAGGGGAGCTAATTTGTTTTCGTTGAAGGAAATAAATCCGCCCCCTTTTCAATTGATGGTAGCCAAATCGAATCAAAACAACTTGATCAGTTTGTAATTGAGATAGCAAAATGAATTTTTCAATTGACATTACAGAATCATTTGGCGCTATCGATTTCGATAATGCAGGCGGAGTTATTTCACATATACATATACCGCCAAACGAAAACATCCAAGACAAATACCATATCGAACTATTTAATTTTGTCCTTAACTTAATAGACAAACCAGTAATTTACTCAATAAAAAATCAGAATCCAAACTTTCTAGAAAAGATGGACGAAGACGGCTTCCTGATCATTAAGCAAGCTATTATTACATTTGAAAAAACAAAAGGTCACGAAAAATTAATACGCCTGTTGAACCAGGAAAGTGGCTACTTGACGCACGAGTCTTACGGCCCAAAACTCGAGAACAAAGATAAAATATACGACATCGGCGGGAGATCGTTTTCAACTCCTGAATTATTAATTAACCTCGCCATCATTTCACCAAAAAAAGTAACCCTCGACTTCAACGCTTCAAACCACATCTATATACCCACATACGAAGAACTTCAGAAATCAGTAGGAATATTGAACTCACAAGCAAATCGCTCCCAACCTGAAATCCAGGGAATATTCGATACCAACTTTAGCAATTCTCATATGATAAGCAACTTTGATGCAGGCTATCGAGTATACATAGTATAGAAATGTAACGAACCGGGGCCATATGGAAGAGATTATTCAGGAGCTTTTGCGGAAAGTTTCAACCAAAGGTATCCTCACGAAAACCTGAATGCATGAATAGTTGCAGCACACACAACAAGAACCTTAACTGGTCGATAGCATTTTTTATAGACAAATCAAAAGACAAAAAATACAAAACAGGCAACAAAAGCTTACAGATTTATTTCGCTTACGGATGAAAAATTACTGAAATTAAACTCATCCCCTTTTTCATTGAAAAACATCGATGACTGGGAAAAGCTTCAATGAAGACCACTTTTGAAACTGCTTTAGACCTTCACGAAATATCTGATTTCTTTAAAGGAAATGGACAATATTTTGCTCGAGGCTCCGACTGGGGAGACCATCTTTTTATTAGCAATTGGCAGGAAATGTGCAGCGTTTTAAAAAACCAGAAAGCCGCACAAAACTTACTTACATCGATATTTGAAGATTATACAAAATATTCAAAGGAAAATTATTCAGATGCCGAAGGATTATTCTCCAACATAAGCGCCTACTACACACTTAAAAATAAAATAGCCTTTTTATCGAGCAATAGTTACGACTTAATCGAAAGTCTTGACGAGAGAAGCAAGAAAAATATAGGAAACCTATTTCGTTTGCTTAGGCAGCAATACGATTTAAAAAACAAGGATCTGCAGAAGTACACATTTGATGAGGAGATCAAACGATTAAGGCTCAAGGGATGCACTCTTAATCTTGAACAGCGTTGAGAACCCTGCAGATCACGACTTCGGCACAGCTGATGATGAACATTTGAGGATGGTATGATCACGTTAATACCCACGGGAAAATTTCAATGAAATTTAAATCAGCCGGCACAAAAATCAATCTAAACAAGGTCTCTTACAGAAGCCTTGGCTTCGCAGAGAAATCAAGTTTTGAAACAAAAAAGTACGAAATGACGATAAACAACGATGAGTTTCCGGAGCAATTCATCAAACACGCAAACTCATTAATTATCGAATGCAAAGTTGATGACTCTAAGCAAGGCTACGCGCACATTCCAGAACTTGAAAAAATAAATTACCCAACCTTTGATAAAATTTTAAAAACCCATCACTATTTAGCGGCCACCCTTATAAAAGACTATCTTTATTTCGAGCTTTTTTATTTTCTATTTCAAAAATCAGAAAAACCTGAAATATTTATAAATAGCATAAAAGATGTAAAATCAGATGAAATATCAATTACGATCATGGGTGATACGTATCCAACTCAGAAAAGTTGATGAACGAAAGGTGACAGATTTATTTTCCAACTCTAATCAAAAGAGTTTGAAATAAGCCCGTCTCCTTTTACACGACCACACTTCGCATACGGAGTCTCGCCGCCCATTAAATGATTTTTTCACCATCTACGGTATAGCAATCATCTCTCCACCATTTCTTCGGCCACCTCATACTTAACCACCACCCGATTCCGATACAACCTCACCCTCTCCACCAATTCCCCCACCTGCCCCTTCTCCCTCACCTCCCGCCAGATCTCATTCTCCCGATACACCCGCACTCCCTCCCGCACAAACCGATGCCCTTCCTGAAACACGTGATACCGATACTCCCGCACTCGATCGCACAACAATTCCCCCTCCAGCTGCGTGTCCCCCACATTCAACTTCAACTGAAAACTCCGATCCGTCGGGTTGTGCAGTACCAGGTCAACGTAGTTGTAGAAAATTGCCGCACCGGAACCGAATGGCAGCACTCGCCCTTCGTCCGGGAAGGGATCGAAGCTATGGTTGGAGCGTTCAACGACTATCAGCGGTGAGTGGATCGCCATCCAGTGGATCAGGTTGCTCAGTTGGCAGATTCCGCCGCCGATACCCCGTCGTGCTTCGCCGAAGGACAGTTCCATGCCTTCAACGTAGCCGCGTTTGCGGGTTGGGCGGCCGACGAGGCGGCAGAAGGAGAAGTGTTCGCCGGGGGCGATGATGAGGCCGTCGATGGCGGCGACGGCGAGTTTGAGGTTGATGACTTTGTTGTGTTGCAGGGCGAGGTCGGAGTCGCCGAGTTTGCGGATGAGTTTCGAGGTGTGTTTGAGGTAGCGGAATGGCAGACGGTCAGCGTCGGCAACCAGGCGTGCGTAGCGTTTGCTGGAGCAGTGCCAGGCGATCTGGCGCAACAGGTCTTTTTTGCCACACGCGCAGCCAGTACAGGGCCGGGTGGTAGAGGGAAAGTGGTTTCATCCGTGAGGCGACGGCAGGTGCCGTTTCTTCCTTGAAGCATCTGAGGAGCGCGCAGTTTAGCCTGTGGGCCGGTTTGCGTCGTGCGCGAGATGCCGTGGCTCGACACACTTCGAATGGCTTGCTGAACGTCAAATTAAGCTTCAACTAAGCTTGCGTCGCTAGCATCCCGGCCCGAGAGACACCTGTCGCCGATCAACCGCGGATGAGCTTACCGAATGAGCCAGTTTGATTTACCAGCCGTTACGCAGCCGAATTTCAGTCTTGTATTGGTAAATTACAAAACCCCGGACATCACCCGGATGTGCCTGGAGTTATTGCGTCAGCACGTTCAGGCGCAGCGCATTCCGGTTTGGGTGGTGGACAATGATTCGGCGGATGCCAGCCTGGATTACTTGCGTTCGCTGGACTGGATCAATCTGATCGAACGTCCCTCCCCCGGCAAAGAAGCGGGACATATTGCGCATGGCAAGGCGCTGGATCTGGCGCTGGAAAAAGTTGAAACCGACTATCTGTTTCTGCTGCACACCGACACCTTTGTCTACGACAAGGAAGTCTTCGCGATGATGCTGCGTGAGTGTACAAAGTCTGCGGACATCGCCGCAGTCGGGTGTGTCGAGCAAATCAATCGAGGGATTCTGAGAGACACCTGGCGACTAACTTCGCGGTTTTGCAAACACTATATTCGCCGGGCGAAAACTGCGTTGGGTTTGCGCAGTAAAGAGCCGAAACCTTATCGGGAAACTCATCTCAAGAGTTTCTGCACTTTGTGGAACGCCAAGTTGATGAAGTCCCATGGACTGCACTTTTGCATGGATGACCGAGTGCCCGGTTATACCCTGCAGGATCGAATGGTCGGTCTGGGCTATGGCATCAAGCTGCTGTCACCACGCAAGATTTTCCGCTATCTGGATCACATCCAGGCAGGAACCGTCGCCGCCGCTGGCACGTACGGCAAAAACCACCGCCGCACCAAGATGTATGAAGCCACCCTCAAACGCTTTGCGGGGCAGGCATCGGCATAATTGCGAACACAAAAAAGGGCGACTGCAAAGTCGCCCTTTTTTTATCTGAAATTGTATACATCCGCTCCGAAGAGGTGTTCGCCCAGTGTAATGGCCTGGCAATCCATGCACCGGTAAAGAGCCCTGACACTGGGCGAACGGGAAGGATTTTAATAGAAGTTGGCAGATATGTCGTCATACACAAAGGTAAATTTTATGTACGAAAAAGTTAATAGATATTTATCGACGAAATCCTTTCGTGAAACTTTCAAAGCACGGCTCAGCTCATTTCAGATGATTGTTCTCATACAATAATCTGTACAAGAACAATCATCTTGTAGAGTTAATACTCAGCTTTCATGCTGACTGGTCACTTTTAATACATCGGTATAAGTGACAACTACGCTCTGCCCGACTTTCAGATCTTTCAGCTTGGCCTGAATTTCAGGCTTTTTGACGTCGAGGATTTTCGACTTACCTTGAGGGTTTTCCAGGGTCACCTGATTATTCTTCAAATCAATTTTGGTGATTTTCAGTTGCACCTGAATCTGGCGATAAGCCTCCCCGCCCGGGTTTTCAGTGCCCGGAGCGTTGCGCAGCTCGCCGCTGCGCTCGACGGTGCCAGGCAGACCTTTATCCACATCGGTATCGAGGTAAGCCGCCACCGAGCGTTGCACTTCGAGTTTTACCAGGTCGCCGACCTTGAGGTTGGCGAGGTTTTTCGCCTTGTCGCTGAGCTGAACGTGAACCTGACGACCTTCGGCGCCTTCCAGCACCACCTGATGGTTGGCCGCATCGACGGCCAGCACTTTGGTGGTGACCTGATCGGCCTCGACGGTAGCAGAAAGCGGAATATCGGCCGCCATGGCGCCGAAGCTGGTGGCGGACAGGACGGTTGCGAGGGTGATGGCCTTGGCCAGAGCGTGGAGCTTCATAAGCGGTACTTTCCCTGTAATGAATGGCAGCAACCGGCGCCAACGTGTGTTTGGCGCCGAATGTGCCACTGAGCATAGACGCTGTTCAGGGCTTGGCTTTCGTTTCTGCCGCGGCGGTCTCCTGCGCGGTGGACTCGCCACTGGCGGTGCCCCTGCCGCTGTCCTCGCGCTGTTTGGGGTCGGTCGGGCGCAGGGCGTCGTTGTCGCGCTCGGTTTCTCCCGGTGGCCGGGGTTCGTCGGGGTGTTCGCTGGGGGATACGGGTTTCATGGTGGTTCTCCTCAGGCGTCAGGGTCATCCAGTTCATTGGTAACGTTCACGGCAGGCGAATCCTTGTGCAGGTCATCGGCCTTGGCGCGCAGGATCTGCCACTGCTCCAGATCGATCGCGCCCTGGCCGAGCAGATCGTCGGCGATGCGCTGCAGGTCGAAGTAGTGAGCGTCGGGCGATTGCTGCCAGTAGGTCTGATCGTCGAACAGGCGCTGCCAGGTGGTGAGGTCTGGGGGTTGCAGGTCGTCGCTCATGGGCGGGCTCCTCGCCGGGGTCTCGGAAATGGGCCGGGATTGATCGGTAGAGGGTGGTAGACGGGGCGGAGTTCCGGGCAATTGCTCTGTGGGTGACTGTACCGGCGCCTTCGCGTGCAAGCCCGCTCCCACAGGTTTTGCGTGTGAGCGTCAGTACCCGGTCATTTCCAGATAGCCGCGCCCGCCATGGCTGCCGCTGATCCGCACCGGCCCTTCCCAGTAAGGGATGCGCAGGTTCATCCAGGCGTCGGGATTGAGTGCGTCGAGGCTGATGTCGAGGTGTTTGTCGGGAATGCTGATCGACCAGCGCACCGGCATCTGGCGGCCGACAACTTTTGCGGTGTCCTTGGGTGTGAGTCTGATCTGCGCGCCGTGCAGGGTTTCGGTCTGGCCGTCGGCGTTGATCCAGGTGCCGGTCAGATACGGCGCGCCGTCGGTTTGCCGGGTGCGAAACAGCATCAGCGACTCACCACTGTCCAGGTGCAGGGAAAACCAGTCCCACCCGGTCTGATTCGCTGCCAGTGGCTGGCTGCTCCACTCCCGATCCAGCCACGCCGGGCCGCTGACGGTGTAGGTCTGGCCGTCGATTTGCAGGGTGCCGCTGGCCTGAAAAAACGGCTGACTGTAGTAGTACGAAGCCTGACCCTGTTCGGATTTTCGGCTGAAACCGTTGTCACCTTGCAACACCAGTGGACGACTGGAGGTGAGGTGCAATTGATAGCTGAAGGCTTTGTCGCTGGCACTGAGTTGCAGATCGGTCAGCGGATCCTGCGCCTGACTGGCGAAGCGCCAATCATCGATCCATGCCTCGAACGGCGCGACGTTCACCCCGGCCTGCCCCACTCCGCCTCGGGCATAGCGCTCGGCGGCATGGTGCGCGGTGGCTGAAGTCACTGCGGCATGCCCGAGCCAGATCGTCTGGTTGGCCCAGCCCGGTTGGTCTGCCGCAGGTTTTAACGCACTGCGAAACAACGTCCATTGCACGCCGAAATCGTGGCCCTGCTGATCCTTGAGATTGGCGGTGACATACCACCACTCGATACGAAAACCATCATGTGCGCCGTGATCCGCCGGGAAGTTGAACACTCGCCCCGGCACCACGGGAGTGAATTGAGCCGCCTGATCGCCGAGCCCGGCAAAGCCCTTCTGCTCGGGAACAGGCTGATCGCAGCCACCCAATAGCAACAGTGAGAACAGCAGCGCGACGAGGTTAATCCTCATGAGCAAACGTCCTCAGCAGATCCGCCGGTTGCGTGCGGTACAACGAATACAGCGGCCATGCCGAGGCCAACAGCGTCGCCAGCAACGCCAGCCCGAGCAATTGCAAGAGTTGCAGCGGAAAGATCCGCAACGGCAAACGCCAGCCGAATGCCTGCACGTTGATCACCGCGTCCAGACACCACGCCAACGCGATCCCCAACGGCAACGCCAGCACCAGCGTCAACACCGCCAGCAGCCACGTCTGGCCAAGGTTGAGCAGCATCAACTGGCGGCGCGTCACGCCCAAGGCCCACAGCGGCGCCAATTGCCCGAGGCGGCTCTGGCTCTGGGTCAGCAGGCTGATGAACAGCGCCACACCGGCCACCGCCAGGGTCAGGCTGTTGAGCGCGGCGGTGGCGGCGAAAGTGCGTTCGAAAACCTGCACCGACCACCCCTTGAGCCGCGCCTGATCGACGATGCGGCTGTCATCGAGCTGAAAGCGCGTTTGCAGTGCGCGCAAAAACGGCGGGATGTCGGGCGGCGCGATGCGCAAGTTGAAACGGTTCGGCGTCAGTGACGGCCACAGCCGCAGCAGATGATTGCTGTTGACCAGCACATGCCCCTTGGGATTGCCGTAGTCGGCGTAGATCCCGACGACCCGCGGTGACCACGCCCCGCCCGGTGTCGGCACGTTCAAATGATTCCCCGCCCGCACCTTCAGCCGTCGTGCCAGTTGTTCGCTGAGCATCACTGAATCGTCGTTCGCCAGATGCGCCCACGGATCACCGGCGATCGCCTCGAGCAACGGCCAGTGCTGCCGGTAATAAGGATGATCGATCACCCCGAAGACATCCGCCGGCCAGCCTTGCAGGGTGACCGCGACTTGCCAGTTGGGCAGCACCGCGCTGACGTTCGGCTGTTGTTTGAGCCAGGTGTACATCTCGCGCGATTGCGCCGGATTGACCGGGTGGAGGTACAGCTCGGCACTGAGGCGTTGTTCGAGCCAGTCGTCGAAGGTCTGGCGAAAACCGGCGGTCATGCTGCCGGCGCCGATGTTGGCCGACAGCGCCAGCAGCAACGCCATTAGCGCCAGACTGAGTGCCGGCAGTTGCTGGCGGCAATCGGCGAGAAACCACTGACCGAGCACCGAACGACTGCGCCCAAGCAAAGGAGTAAGCACTGCGCTGAGCACCACCGGCAACGCCAGCGCAGCGCCGAGCAGCAACCCGGCCATCAACACAAAACCACTTCCGAGGCTGTCACCAAACAGCGACGCCAGCAGCGCAATCAAGCCCAGCACCGCCGCCAGCCAACCCTGACGGCGCAACCAGCGCGCATGCTGCAGATGCCAGGCTTGCGGATCCGCCACCGCCAACAGCGGCAAGCGTGCCGCACGCAGCAGACTATTGGCACCGGCCAGCAACGCGCCGAACAGGCTCAAACCAATACCGCTGAACCACCACCACGGACTCAGGCGCAACTGCCCCGCCACTTCCGCGCCGTACAGACCGCGCAGGCTGGCGGCGACATCCGGCAGCAACACGCTCGCCAGCCAGTAACCGCTGATGACTCCGAACACCCCGCCAGCCAACGCCAGCACACCGAGCTCGACGACCAGACAGCCGATCAACATCCGCGCACTGACCCCGCAGGCGCGCAACGTGCGCAGCAGGCCACGACGCTGTTCCAGCGCCAGACCGATCGCCGCGTGCACGATAAACAGTCCGACCAGAAACGAGAGAAAGCCCAAGGCATCGAGGTTGAGGTGAAAGCTCTCGGTCAGGCGCGCCAGATTGTTTTCCTCGGCGCTGCTTTTGAGCTGCAGCCGACCATTGAACGCGGCCGGCAGCTCGCCATGAAAATCCTTCGGCAGCAACAAGCGCGATAATTGCCCGGGCTGTTCGAGCAGGGTTTGCGCAACACCGATGTCCACCAGCAACATGCCCGGCGCCATGTCCTGTTGCGCGTGCAACGGCGGCAGCATCTGGCCGTTGGCGGTTTGCGGCGTGGCGCCTTCGGTCAAGCCCAGGGCTTGCAAGGTTTCCGGTGAGATCCAGGTGCTGCCCGGCGGCGAGAAGAACGCGACGATGCGCTCGATCGGCATCGCCTGCCCGGCCACCGCAGCGTCCGTGGGCAGCGACACCGGTTCGATGCCCATCAGTTGCAGCCGCTGGTCCTGGTGATCCTTGAGAACCAAACGGCCTTGCAGCAGCGGCGACACCGGCCAGCCTGCGCGGCGCAGATCGACAAACCACTGCTGACTGAAGGTCGCACCGCTCGGTGTGGCCAGACTGGCCTGGGGTTCACCGCCGATCATCTGACTGGCCCGGGCGTAACTGTCGCGGGCCTGACTGTTCAGTGCCTCGACCCCGGTCAACAGACTGGTCGCCAGCCACAACCCGGTCAGCACACTGAAAAACTGCACCGGATGCCGCCGCCAGTGGCTGAGCAACGCACGCAGGGTTTGCCAGAATACGTTCACGTCAGACGGCCGCTGGACAACACCACCCGCTGCGCCAATCGCGCCGCCACGCGTGGGCTGTGCGTGACCATCAGCAGCGTGGTCGGCGTGTCATCCAGCAACTCGAGCAACAGGCGCAGCACTTCGTCGCTGGTGGCTTCGTCGAGGCTGCCGGTGGGTTCGTCGGCCAGCAGCAGTTTCGGCCGCGACGCCAAGGCCCGGGCCAGCGCCACCCGCTGCTGCTGACCGCCGGAAAGTTGTTCGGGATAACGCTTGAGCAAATCGCCCAGCCCCAGACGCTGCACCAGATGCGCCTGCCAGCGCGGTTCATGGCGCCCGGCCAGACGCGCCTGAAACGCCAGATTATCCTCGACCCGCAGACTGCCGATCAGGTTGAACTGCTGGAACACCAGACCGATTTCAGTGCGACGCCAGTCGGCCAGCTGCGCTTCGTTCATCTGCTCCAGCCGATGCTCGCCGCTGTGGATGCTGCCGCGATCAACCTTGTCGAGGCCGGCAATCAGGTGCAGCAAGGTGCTTTTGCCGCTGCCGGATTCGCCCATCAGCGCCAGACTGCTGCCGGCTTCGAGCGTCAGGTCGACGCCTTGCAGCACCGGGAGCGGGCCTTGGGGAGTGAGGTAACTTTTGAACACGCCTTGAACCTGAAGCATGCCGCCATCCGTTGGGTCAATGTGGGGCAAGGATAGCGGATAGCGGCCTGATTGGATCAGTGGTGTTCGTACTGGTCTCATCGCTGGCAAGCCAGCTCCCACAGGGATTGAGGTTGTCCACAAATACTGAGTACACCCTAAAACACTGTTGGAGCTGGCTTGCCAGCGATGAGGCCAGTGAAACCGGCACAAATCTCACTCCCCGGTCGCCACACTGGTCGCCGCCGCCCCCGGCGTGACAATGGTATTCAGATCAATATGCTTCCACTCAGGCTTGGCCCCCAACCGCGCATTGAAGCGGTAGTTGAAGGTGAAATCGTCCGCCGTCGGCAGCGTCAACGGTTTGCCGTACAGCGCCTCGATGCCCGCCAGGTCATAACCCATCAACTGCAGCAGCGTCGGAAAAATGTTGTAGTGACTGGAGCGATCCTTGTTCGCCGGCAACGCTTGCGCCCAGTCCGGCCCGTGCAGCTGATCGCCCTGAATCACCACCAGTGGCACCAGCCCTTCTTCCTCCACCGGATCGCCGCCGCAGTGGGTATTGAGCCCGGGGTTGCCGCGTTCATGCAGGTCCTGACCGTGATCGGAGGTGTAGATGAGCAGCGCATTGTGCAAATTGGCCTGGGCAAATACCCGGGCGAAGAACTCGCCGACATTCCACAGCACGGTGTTCTTGTAGGCGTTGCGGTACAGCACCCAGTCATTCGGCTGGCCGTTGAAACCGTCGCGTTTGCCGGTGTCGGCGACTTCGGTGAATTGCCCGCGCGGCAAGGTCGGACGGTAGGCCATGAAGGCGTCGGGGTATTTGTCGTGCACCGGGAAATGCGCGCCGACCTTGTTGATCACCACCAGCTCCGGTTGATCATCGTTGAGCAGCTCGATCAGCTTGGCGGCGGCGGCCATGTCGCGGTCACGCACGCTGGTCTGGTCAAACTGGACGAACTCGTCGATGTCTTTTTTCTCGGTGTCGGTCATCAGGTTCTGCAGATTGCCGGCAGTGCGCTGAGCGTCGATGTACACCGTGCGCAACCCGGCCTTTTTCGCGTACTGCCAGATCGACGGCAGCGTGCTGTTGATGCGCATGTAATCGTCGCGGGTGCCGCCGTAGCGCAACGTGACGTTGGTGTCGGCGCTGCAATTGGCGATGGATGCGGCGTAGCCGTAGTTGAAAATGTCGACGCCCGGATGCGCCTGATTCAGGTTGCTGTGCACGCCGAACGGCGCATTGATGTCCAGGTAATTGCCGGAGATGCTTTCATCGATGATCAGCACGATGTCGTGATTGACCGCCACTGCGTTGCGCGCCAGCGTCACCGGCTCGCGCGGGCCGACCGTGTTGTGCAGCGCTTCATAAGCGAACAGGTTCAGATAGGCCAGCGGCGTGTACATGATCGGCAAACCGCGCGCGCCCTCGCCCGCCCGCAGGAACAACACCGCGCTCAACAGCAGCACACCACACACCGGCGCCGCCACACGCAACGCGTTGGGCACCACCAGTGCATGGCGCGGTTTCAGACCGATGCCGAACAGCAACAGCAGACCACTGAGCGCGCCATGAATGATCGCGTCGCGATACTGGTAGGCGGCCTCCTGAATGAAGCCGCCGGAGTACACCAGCGAGACAAAACTGCTGTAGGTCAGGTAATCCGCGGTGACCCGGGTATAGACATCGAAAAACACCGCCGAGACAAACAGTGTTATTGCGAATAAGTGGCGAATGAGAGCCTGACGAATATAAGCCGTTAGATATAACGCTAAAGTAAGCGCCAAAAACATCGCGCCAAAAAGAAGTACAGCAAAAGCGACGCCGATAGCATTTAACCGATCAACGTAATATTCGGAATAAAGCAGCAAATAAACAATTAAAAGTACTTCTTTGGCATATCTGAACATGGCGATACCGCTCGTGCAAAACGGCAGGGAGTCAAAGGTTTGTCGGTCAGAACCTGACACTAGCACCCAGCCATCAAAGCGCAAGAATTGACTGTTTTCTTTAGAAAGCGTCAAAAAACCGGTGACTCAAATCTGACACACACCAAACGCTAGAAGCCTTTAAATTAAAGACTTACAACCGTTTATCGCTTATTTTAAATCTGAACAAATCTGCAAAAAAACAACAAATCCAATCGCAGCAATGACTTGATGGCCAATCGCCAAAAAGCGCTCAAGTGTTATACAGGTGCAACATGTCATTTTGCTGACACGCTTTCCAAACCCTGCGCTATACCCCTTTTACAGTCTTCTTCCGAACTTCTTCTTTTCGCTCTATCGAGGGTGCGCAGATGGACGTGAGCGTATTTGGCACCGGCTATGTCGGATTAATTCAAGCCGCCGCACTTGCAGATGTAGGGCATCGGGTTTTATGTGTCGATATTGACCCCAACAAGATCAAGCAACTGCAACAAGCTGTGCCACCTATTAGTGAGCCTGGTCTTTCCAGCACCCTCGAAGAAAACATCAAGGCCGGCCGCTTGCTCTTTAGCACTCAGGCCAGCGACGCGGTGGAGCATGCCGAGCTGATTTTCATCGCCGTGGGCACGCCGGCCGATGAAGACGGTTCCGCCGACCTGACCCATGTGCTGAACGTGGCTCGGGAGATCGCCTCGCACATGGAGGCCGATCGCACCCTGATCATCAAGTCCACGGTGCCGGTCGGCACGGCCGACCAGGTCGCCGCCAAGGCCAGCGAAGAGTTGCTCCGTCGCGGCAAAAGTGCCCTCAAGGTCCGCGTGGTGTCCAATCCCGAATTCCTCAAGGAAGGCAGCGCCCTCGCCGATTGCATGCGCCCGGACCGGATCATCGTCGGCACCCGCGATGACGAAGCCCGCGAACAGATGAGCGAGCTGTACGCGCCGTTCTGCCGTAACCACGAAAAACTGATGTTCATGGACAACCGCAGCGCCGAACTGACCAAGTACGCGGCCAACGCCATGCTCGCCACGCGCATCAGCTTCATGAACGAACTGGCCAACCTCACCGAACTGCTCGGCGCCGACATCGAAGCGGTGCGCAAAGGCATCGGCTCCGACCCGCGCATCGGCTACCACTTCATTTACCCCGGTTGCGGCTTCGGCGGTTCATGCTTCCCCAAGGATCTGCGCGCCCTGCTGCACACCGCCGAACACAACGGCATGCCGCTGAAATTGCTGCGCAGCGTCACCGACGTCAACGACAGCCAGCGGCACATCCTCTTCGGCAAACTCAAGGCGCAGTTTCCGCAGGGTCTGGCCGGCAAGTCGATTGCGATTTGGGGCCTGGCGTTCAAACCCAATACCGATGACATGCGCGAAGCCCCCAGCCGCTACCTGATGGACGCGCTGTGGGCCGAAGGCGCCAGCGTGCAGGCCTACGATCCGGAAGCCATGTCCGAATGCCGGCGCCTGTACGGCTATCGCAACGACCTGCACCTGTGCGCCACCCGGGACGACACCCTGGAAGATGCCGATGCGCTGGTGATCTGCACCGAGTGGAAGAATTTTCGCGTAGTGGATTTCGAGCTGCTGGCGAGCAAGCTGCGCTCGAAAGTGATTGTCGACGGTCGCAACCTCTACAACCCGGAACACGTGGCCGCCGCCGGTCTGCATTACAGCGGCATCGGCCTGCGCCACATTGCTCCGGAAGGACTGCGCCCATGAAAATCCTGGTCACCGGCGCAGCCGGCTTCATTGGCGCCCATTGCGTGTTGCGGCTGATGCGCGACGGGCATGCGGTGGTCGGCCTGGATAACTTCAACGGCTATTACGACCCGCAACTGAAACACGATCGGGTGCAATGGGTGCGCGATCAGGTCGGGCATTTCCCGCTGGCGCGGATCGATCTGGCCGATGCCGCCGCGATTGAAGCGCTGTTTGTCCGCGAGCAACCGCAAGTGGTGATCCACCTCGCGGCGCAGGCCGGGGTGCGCTACTCGCTGGAAAATCCGAAGGCCTACCTCGACAGTAACCTCTGCGGTTTCCTGAATATTCTCGAAGGCTGCCGCCACCATCCGGTGGAGCACTTGATCTACGCCTCGTCGAGCTCGGTGTATGGCGCCAACCAGCACACGCCGTATTCGGTGCATGACGGGGTGAATCACCCGCTGTCGCTGTACGCCGCGACCAAAAAAGCCAACGAGCTGATGGCCCACAGTTACAGCCATCTGTTCGGCATTCCCAGCACCGGTCTGCGCTTTTTCACCGTGTACGGGCCATGGGGTCGGCCCGACATGTCGCCGATCCAGTTCGCTCGGGCGATCACCGAAGGCACACCGCTGAAGCTGTTCAACTACGGCGAGCACCAGCGCGATTTCACTTATATAGACGACATCGTCGAAAGCATCGCGCGCCTCACCGACCATCCGCCGCACAGCCACCCGGAGTGGGATCGCGAACACCCCGACGCGGGCAGCAGCATGGCGCCGTGGTGTCTGTTCAACATCGGCGGCCACCACCCGGTGGAGCTGAAAACCTATCTGGCACTGATGGAAAAACACCTCGGCCAGAAAGCCATTGTCGAGCTTTTGCCCCTGCAACCGGGCGATGTGCTCAACACCTGTGCCGAGACCGATGATCTGGCCCAGGCCACCGGGTTCCAGCCCCGGATCGAGCTGGATGAAGGACTGGGGCGTTTCATCGCCTGGTTTCGCGACTACTACCCCACTGCCTATCGCCCACGCGCCGCTCGCGGCTGAACATCAGCGGAGGACCCCATGACTGGACATGAACAAGGTGTACCGATCAATCAGATGCGCCGCGACAAGCGCATGGATCCCGAGCACCGAATGCGCCTCGATAGCGCCATTCACCGGCAGGGCCGGGGCTGGCTGACCGGCCGCGACGGCGGCCGGCCATGGACGCTGTCACGCACCAACCGGGTGCTCGCCTGCTTCGGTGCGCTGGTGCTGCTGGCGGCGTTTTCGCCGCTGCTGCTGGGCCTGGCACTGGCCATCAAATTCACCAGCCCGGGCCCGGTGATGTTCGTGCAGAAACGCACCGGTTATCGCGGCCGCACTTTCGGCATGTACAAGTTCCGCACCATGGTCTGCAACGCCGAAGAGCTGAAGGAATCGCTGCGCCACCTCAACAAGCACGGGGTCGACGCCATCGACTTCAAGATCGACAAGGATCCACGCATCACCGGCATCGGCGGTTTCCTGCGGCGTACCAGCCTCGATGAACTGCCCAACCTGTTCAACGTGGTCAGCGGTGACATGCGCCTGGTCGGCCCACGGCCGACTTCGTTCAACGCCTACCGCTACAAGGACAACCACCTTGCGCGCCTGAGCATCTACCCCGGCATGACCGGCCTGTGGCAGATCTCCGGGCGCAGCAACATCGACTTCGACCAGCGCGTTGAGTTGGACCTCAGCTATATCGCCGAGCAAAGCCTTTTGCTTGATCTGAAGATCTTGTTGAAAACCCCCTTCAAAGTATTCAGCGGCCACGGAGCAAGCTAATGGACGGTTCAACCAACAAAAGCCTGAGTATTGCCAACCCCAGCGAATCGAACCTGATTTCGACCGTGCTGGATCTGGATCTGCGGATCCTGTTCCTGACCGCCGCCAACCCCGGCGCGGGCACCACCACCAGCGCGCTGGCGCTGGCCAGCCAACTGGCGCAGATGAGCAGCGGCCAGGTGTTGCTGGTCGATGCCAGCCAGTCGGCGGGCAACCTCACGCAGCAATTGAACCTGGGCAAGGAGCGCGGCCTGCGCGACCTGCTGTTCAACCCGGACAACCCGCCGCTGTTGCAGGACTGCGTGGTGCAAGTCTCGAGCCTGCCTTTCCATGTGCTGCCCAACGGCCGGCCGATCCGCACTCTGGAACACCTGACCGCCGAGCGCCTGAGCCCGCTGCTCGACCGACTTGGCACCCAGTACCGCTTCGTGGTGATCGACGGTGACGCGGTGTATTCCGCCGCCGACACGCTGGTGCTCGCCACTCAGGTCGATGGCGTGGTGTTCGTGGTGCGCGCCGAAGACACCCGCTGGGAAGTCGCCCAGGCCGCCGTGCAACGCCTGACCCAGGCCGGCGCGAAGGTGGTCGGCAGCGTGTTCAACCGGCGCAAGTACTACATGCCCAAGTGGCTCTACAAAAACCTGTAAGCAAACGCGAGGGATGACGCCATGAACGCCAAGATACTGGTTCTGCTGATGCTGCCGCTTGCAGGCTGCTCGAGCAATTCCGAAACCCAGAACATGCCGGTGAACATTCTCACCGCCACCCCGGCTAACGCCCAGGCCACCGACATGCCGAAGATCGAGCAGACCTTGCGCCCGCAAGACGTGCTGGATGTGATCTTCCACATCAGCACCAGCGGCTCGGACGCCTACCGCGTGCAGTCGGGTGACCAGATCGGCCTGAACTTCACCGCCGCCAGCCAGCTCAATGGCAACCAGTTGGTGCTGCCCGACGGCACCATCAACCTGCCCGGCGCCAACACCTCGGTGAAAATCGCCGGCCTGACCGCCGATGAGGCGCGCGATGAAATCCAGCGTGCCTACCAGCGCAAACAGCTGTTCCAGCCCAACCGCAATCAGTTGACGGTGCAGGTCATCAGCCCGCTGACCAATGAGCAGAACCTGAAAAGCGCACTGAATCACCCGGCCACCGGCATGAGCCGCGAGATCACCGTGGGCAATGACGGTTATGCGAGTTTTCCGGAAATCGGCGCGGTGCCGCTGCAAGGCATGACCATCAACCAACTGGAAACTTTCCTCAACCAGAAGTACGCGCAATTGCCGGGGCGGATGAGCGTCGATGTGATGCTCAAGTCCACCGCCGGCAACGAGATCTACGTGCTCGGCGAAGTCGGCCAACCGGGTTCCTACCCGATCCGCCGTCCAGTGTCGGTGCTTGAAGCGCTGACCCTGGCGCGCGGCACCAATGTCAAGGCGCGCCTCGACTCGGTGGTGATCATGCGGCGCAACGGCAACCAGGTGCAGGCCGTGCACTACGACGTGGAAAAAGCCCTGTCGGGCGATGCGTCGCAGATCGCCTACCTGCAACCGGACGACATGCTGTTTGTGCCAAAAACCAAACTGGCGAGTGCCGGTGAGCTGGCTCGGCAACTGGCGGACGTGGTGCTGTTCCAGGGCGTGGGCTTCAGCTTCGGCTACCGCGTCGACAACAAAGACAGTAACAACAACTGACTCTCAGGTGACCGATCATGAATCCAAAGGAAAACTACCTGCATGAGTTCTTCAGGATCTTCTTCGCCAACAAGCAATTGGTGAAACGGGTCTTCCTGATCTTTGCAGTCATCGCGTTGCTGCTGCCGCTGGTGCTCAAACAGAGCTTCGATATCACCGCTCAGGTGATCGTGCAGTCGAAAAAACTCTCCCAGGGTGACGCCACCACGTCACTGACGGTCGATAACGCCACCTTCATTCCGCCGTCGCTGGCGGACATGGAAACCGAAAGCAACATCCTGCGGTCCCCGGCGCTGATCCGCCAGACCATCAGCGAGCTGCGCGACAAGGGCGAGTACAACCCGCCGGTGGGCGTGTTCGCCAAACTGGTGAGCGAACCGTTCCGCCGCTATGTCACGTCGCCGCTGCGGCAGTACCTGATCAACCCGCTGCGCAACATGCTCGGGCTGCAAACCGATCCGGTGCGTGACACCGTGCTCGACGGCCTGACGCAAGATGCGATCAACAGCCTGAAGATCGAGACCCTGCCCGGCTCCAACGTGATCTCGATCGTCTACAGCTTCCCCGATCCGCATCAGGGCACGACGTTCGTCGCCACTCTGCTGCAGAACTATCTGGGCAGCCGTCAGGCGCTGCAATCGATCGACTTGCCGCAATCCTTCTACGAAACCAAGAAGCACCTGTATCAGGTGCGTCTCGACGGGCTGGAAGGTAATCGGCAGGCGCTGCTGGAAAGTGTTGCTTCGTCCGATCCGAAGGAAGAAATCACCTTCCGCCTGAACGCGATCAACACCGAAGAGCAAGCCCTGAACCTGTACCAGGATCGTCTGCTACAGAGCCAGCGCTGGCTCGAATACCTGAAAACCGCGCTGACGGCCGCCAGCAGCAACAAGCTCAACGACTACACCTTCCCCTTCACCTTCACCACCACCGTCGATAACGTGGCGTTCGAGGATCGGGAAATCAAACAGTTGGGCGAGCAACTGACCACCCAGGTCAGCCGCTACATGAATGACCTCGCGGTGTTCCAGCCCGGCAGCGAGCCGATGCTGCTGACCCGCGAACAGATCGCCCGCACCCGCCAGCAGTTCCTCAAAGTGGTGAGCAACCGCATTCAGGAACGCACCAACGACCTGGCCGTGGTGCAACAGGTGATCAATCAGAAAACCGCGCGCATCGCCGAGTTCAAGAACCGCATCCACACCTTGCAACAGACCCAGAGCAAGCTGCGGCAGATGGACACGGAAATCGACGCGCTGCACACGGCGTTCTCGACCTATGCGCAACGCTTCGCCGAAAGCAGCACCGCCGGTTCGCTCAACGACGACCTGTCGAACGCCAAGGTGCTCAGCCCGCCGTTCGAGCCGACCGAGCCGGCGTTCCCCAAACCGCTGCTGATCATTCCGTTCGGGCTGTTCACCGGTCTGCTGCTGGCGATTGCCCTGGTCTATGTGCGTGAGTTCTTCGATCACCGTTTCAAACACCCGGCGCAAATCACCCACGAACTGGGCCTGCCGGTGTTGCTGGTGATCAACGACGAAAACGTGCTGCCGAGCAATCCGCACAAGAACTGGACCGTGCCAAGCTTCGTGCACTGGGTGCGCAATTGAACACGCTGTCCACCCCGAACGCCGCGCTGCCGATCATTCATTTGCTCAGCAGCGGCGGCTTCTATGGGGCCGAGCGCATGCTGCTCGATCACTGCCTGGCGACACCGGGGCAGCACCAGGTGCTGTTTCTCGATGCGCCGCCGGCGTTGATCGCGCGCTTTCGCGAGGCCGGGGTGGACTGCCGTGGCTGTGCCGGGCTGGGTGAGCTATTGCGCCACCTGCGGGCCCGGCGCAGCGAACGGCCGCTGATCAATACGCACAACTTCAAAGGGCTGTTGTTCGGCTGGGTCGGCGCGACGCTGTTGCGTTTGCCGCTGGTCATTACCCAACACGGCTTCACCCCGCGCAGCCGCAAACAGAAGTTCTACACCTGGCTGAGTCTGCAGTTGTGCCGCACGGCGTCGGTGGATCGGGTGGTGTGCGTGGCCGAGAGCATTGCCGTGCTGCACCGTCAGGCCAGCGTGCAGGCGGACAAACTGCAGGTGATCCCCAACGGATTGCCCGCCGCCGACGCGCTGGTCAGCACCGTTGACCGCCAGCGCTGGCTGGCCGGTTACGTCGGGCGCCTGAGCAGCGAGAAAGGTCCGGACCTGTTTCTCGATGCGCTGATTCCGCTGTGTCACCAGCATCCGCAACTGGACGCGGTGATGCTCGGCGACGGCCCGGAACGCGAGGCGCTGCAGGCGCGGATCGACGCCGCAGGTTTGCAGCAACGGATTCGTCTGCCCGGCTACCAGACCGCCATGCAACCGTGGTGGCAGCGCCTGGATGCGCTGGTGATCAGCTCGCGCACCGAAGGCACGCCGATGATTCTGCTCGAAGCGATGCAGAGCGGCGTGCCGGTGGTGGCGTTCGCCGTCGGCGGCATTCCCGATGTGCTCGAGCACCGGCATAACGGTCTGCTGGCGACACCCGCCGACAGCGCCGACCTCGCCCGTCAGCTCGACAACCTGTTGAGCGAGCCGAAGCTGGCCCGGCATTTGTGCGACAACGCAAAGCGTACGCAACAGGATCGCTACGACCTCAAGGCCCTGGCCGAACGCTGGTCGCAGCTGTACATCCGCACGGCACGGGAGGCACGCGCATGATTTTCCCGCTCTCGATCGTCACGCTGCTCGGTCTGGTTTGCATCGGTCTGCTCGCCAGCCCTTATCCATTTCTCGCACCGGGTGCGGTCATTGGTCTTGTGGGGTTCACGGTGCTGTACCGCAAGCCAACCTGGGGCCTGCTGGGCATTGCCGCGCTGGTACCGTTTGAAGGTTTCTTCAAGGACAGTGCACTGTCCGGAAGCAAACTGATCGGCGCCTCGCTGGCGGTGATCGTGATGCTGCAACTGGCCATGCATCAGATTCCGTCCGAGCGTCTGCGCAGCAATATCTGGCGGTTTCTGCTGTGGTTTCTAATCCTGTATTTCCTCAGCCTGCTCAACACCGATGACGTGGGCATGTCGCTGGGACACCTGCGCGAACTGAGCGTCGGGCTGATCCTGTTTGTCATTACCCTGTTGATTGGCCGTGAACTGAATCTCGACCTGTTCGCCCGACTGGTGACCCTGAGCGTCAGCACGACCTGCGCAATGGCGATGTTTTCGGTCAAATTCCAGGATCAGGGGCGCGCTGCCGGTCTTCTGGAAGACCCCAACGCGTTTGCCTTGCTGATCGCCTTCGCCATTCCGTTGGCGCTGCTGCTGGTGATTCGTGGGCCAAACCTGCTGCACCGGTTGTTCTGGGGCGCTTGCTGCCTGCTGCTGCTCGGTGGCATGACCAAGACCGAATCGCGCTCCGGGCTGGTGGTAGTGGCCTTGAGTCTGTTGATCGGCTGCTGGCACTACCGCGCGCAACTCACCCGGATCCGTCCACGGCACCTGGGGTTCGCCATGCTCGGTGCGGCGATCGTGATTCCGCTGGCGATCTACGCGATGCCCGCCGGCTACGTCGCGCGCATTCAGTCGCTGAGTATTCTCAGCGCCGGCTCCAAGGCACAGGACGAATCCCTCGGCCGCCGCGCCTCGTACATCGTGGTCGGCGGCCAGATGATCCGCGAGAACCCGTTGCTCGGCTCCGGCCCCGGCACCTTCCCGCTGCACTACGCGACCACCGGCTACGCCAAGGCGTTTTCCGCCAACCGCAAGATCGGCGACCTGTACCGCCGTGCGCACAACACCTACCTGGAAATCTTCAGTGAACTGGGGATTCCTGCCGGCCTGCTGTTCGTCGGCATGCTCGGCCTGGGCCTGTACAACCTGATTCGCGCACGCGCCGCGTGGATGCTGCGGCGCGATTGGCAACAGGCAAATCTGATGACCCACCTCGGCGTGAGCTTCCTGTCGCTGACCCTGTTCCTGATGTTCCTCAGCGCGCCGAACCAGAAATACGTGTGGATCATGCTCGCGCTGACCAGCGTCCTGCGCCTCAAAGCCGAACAGGCGCCACTGACCGAGGCCAGACCATGAGCCGGATCAGCATCATCATCCCGATGTTCAACGAGGCGCGGCACATTGGCCGCACGCTGCTGGCCGCGCAAAAAGCCGCACATGCAGCCGAGGTCGACTGCGAGTTGATCGTGGTCGACAACGGCTCGAACGACGACGGCCCGCACATCGCCCGCCAGTTCGGTGCACAGGTGCTGGTGCTGCCGGGCCTGCTGATCGGCGCGCTGCGCAATCGCGGTGCGCTGCTGGCAAGCGGCGAGTGGATCGCGTTCATTGATGCCGACGTCGAAATGCCCGAAGACTGGCTCAAGCCCTTGTTCGAGCTGCAAGCCGAGGGTCAGGCCGACGTGTTCGGCCTCGACCTGCACACCCCCGCTGCCGCGCCGTGGTACGCCACCGCCTGGCAACGCCGCACCCTGCGCCCGCCGAGCCAGGCATCGCATACGGTGGATTGGCTGCCCAGTTGCAACCTGCTGATGCGCCGGCACTGGTTCGACAAGGTCGGTGGTTTCAACGAACACCTGCGCACCGGCGAAGACAAAGAGTTCACCCTGCGCCTGCACGAACAAGGCGCGCGGCTGCTGTCGGTGAACAGCAGCGTGGCCCTGCACTGGGGCTACGAAATGAACTGGCGGGAGTGGATGGGCAAGGAAATGTGGCGGCAAGGCAGTCACTTGCAACTGCTGCGCACCCATGGGTTCAGCCTGCGTCTGCTGCGTTTTCCGCTGCTCTCGCTTGGCGTGTGGATACTGGACTTTCTGACCCTCTCGGCCTTGCTCGACGGCTTTCCGCATCACGCTGCAATCATGGTGACGCTGACCCTGGTGCCCGCACTGGTGCTGAGCATTCGTCAGAGCGCTCGGCACCACAATGTCGTTCTGACCCTGCAACTCTGGGGCCTGCACTGGGTGCGTCTGCACCTGGCGGGCGCCGCGTTCATTCTCAGTCTGTGTCATTGGAACGCCAGGAGGCCTGCCCGTGGCTGAATTCATTTTCTGGCTGTGCCTGTTGCTGCCGGTGTACGCCTACCTCGGCTACCCGCTGCTGCTGACCGTTCTGGCGCCGCTGTTCCCGGCCTGGCGCCACAGCCCGGCGCCAGCGCTGAACATCAGCATCGTGATTGCCGCGCACAATGAGGCGCGGCACATCGAGCACAAGTTGCGCACGCTACTGGCGCAGGACTACCAGCCGGCCACGCTGCAGATCATTCTCGCCAGCGATGGCTCGACCGACGACACCGTGGCCCGCGCGCACAAAGTGGTTGATTCGCGCATCACTGTCCTCGACCTGCCGCGCCAGGGCAAAGCCGCGACGCTGAATGCCGGCGTAGCCTTGGCGACTGGCGATATTCTGGTGTTCACCGACGCCGACAACCAATGGTCGCGGGAAACCCTCGGCTACCTGCTCGCCCCACTCAGCGACCCCAACGTCGGGGCCTGCGCCGGGCACATGGTGATTCCAGTGACCGGCGGCGGCCTCAGCGTCGGCGACAGCCTGTACCGGCATTACGAAGGCTGGCTGCGTCGGGTGGAAAATCGCACCGGCTGCATGGTCTCGGCCGACGGCGCCCTGCTCGCCCTGCGCCGCGAGCTGTTCCAGAGGGTGCCGGCGGAGGTCAACGACGACTTCTTTCTCAGCACCTGTGCACCGGTGGCCTTCAAGCGCATTGTGTACGTGCCCGAGGCGCAAGTGATCGACCACGGTGTCGACGAAGCGGACAAACAGTTCCGCCGCCGTCAACGCGTCACCGTCGGTGGCCTGCAAAGCCTCGCCCAGCGCAGTGAGCTGCTCAACCCGCTCAAACATGGCCTGTATTCGCTGGCGCTGATCAGCCACAAACTGATCCGGCGCCTGGCACCGATCCTCCTGCTGCCGCTGCTGCTGAGCAACTTCTGGCTGTGGGACGACCACGGCTTCTATCGACTGGCCCTGATCGCGCAACTGTTCGGCTACGCCATTGCGCTGGCCGGACTGCTGGACTCGCAACATCGCTTGCCCAAACCGTTTCGTCTGGCCGCGTTCCTGCTGGTCACCCTCGCCGGGATGAGTCTCGGCCTGTGGCAGTTCCTGCGCGGCCACCGATATGCCCAGTGGAACCCTGAACAGAACCGTTGAGAGGACCGAAGCCATGGCGATCAAACAATTAATAAAACGCACCAGTGGCTGGCTTTACCTCAACTCGCCCGTGGGACGAAACCAGTTGCACGGCGCCGGGGTGATCCTGATGCTGCACCGGGTGCTGGCCAACGACCGCGCCGCCGACTTGCCGCACCGCAATGAGCTGTGTGTCGGGCCCAAGGCGTTCGAACACCTGCTGGTGTGGCTGCGCCGGCACTTCGATTGCGTGCCGCTGATGGACATCCTCACGCCCACCGCACTGCGCAGCGAACGCCCAAGGGTGGCGCTGACCTTCGACGATGGCTGGCGCGACAACGCGGTCAATGCGTTCCCATTGCTGCAAAAACATCAGGTGCCAGCGAGCATTTTTCTCTCCACCGATTTCATCGGCAGCCGTCAGCGCTTCTGGTGGGAAAGCCTCGGCGAAACCCTGTGGGGCAGCCACGGCGAAAAGGCCCGCATGCACTTGATCGAATGTCTGCACGTAATCCACCACCCGGTGCCGGTGCTGGTGGATGACATCGACGTTGATCGCCGCAGCCTGTCGCTGCTGCATTACCTGCAAAGCCTGAAAAACCTTGAACCGGCGATGCTCGAACGCCTGACCGACGAATGCCCGCCCGAAGCGCAGCCGCAAGCGCTGGACTGGCATCAGGTGCGCGCGCTGGAAGCTTCGGGGCTGGTGCGTTTCGGCCCGCACGGCGCCAGCCACGCGATCCTCACTGAACTGGACGATGTGCGCCTGAGCGAAGAAATCAGCCGCAGCCGCGACGCCTTGAGCAACGGCTGCAACCGGCCGTTGCCGGTGTATTGCTACCCCAACGGCAACAACGACGATCGCGTGCGCAAGCAGATTGCCGAACACGCTTACCCGTTTGCCCTGGGCACCGGCACCGGGATCTATCGCGGTGAAGGCGATCCGCTGAACCTGCCGCGTTTCGGCGTCAGCCAGCGTACTGCGCGCAACCCGGAGTTACTGTCGTGGCGCATCTTTCGTGGCAACCGCCCATGAGTCACAGCCACTATCTCAAACACTTGGCGCTGAGCATGGGCACCAAGCTGGCGATGATCGCCCTGCGCTTGCTGCGCAACGTGTTGCTGGCGCGGATCCTCGGGCCGAGTGAACGCGGGTTGTTCGCGCTGCTTAGCACCCTGCCCGATCTGATCAGCGCCGCCACCAGTGGCGGGTTGAATTCAGCCGTCGGTTATCAAGCCGCCAAGCAACGGCCGATGGGCCTGCTGCTGAGTCAGGTGCTGGTGTTCGGTTGCTTGCTCGCGGGTCTGCTGACCCTGCTGGTGGTGGCGCTGGTCCGTGAGTTCGGCAGTGAACTGGATGTCACCGTGCAGCTTGGTCTGCTGGCGTGGCTGTTGCTGCTGGCGGTGCCGCTGACCGTGCTGAAAAGTGGCCTGCTGACCCTGCACAACGCCTCCGGTGGCGTGGTTGCGTTCAACGCCTTGCGCCTGACTGAGTCACTGGCGCCGCTGCTGCTGTTTCTCGCGCTGTTCTGGATGTGGAAAAGCGCGGCGCTGGAAGCTGCGCTGATCAGCTGGCTGGCCGGGATCAGCCTGGTGGTGCTGGCCGGTTGGGTCTGGCTGAAACGCGCGCAACCGCTGCAACTGCAATGGGATCGCGCCAGCCAGAACGAACTGCTGCGCTACAGCGCGCGCAGCCATCCGGACCTGCTGTTCCAGCAAGTGATTCTGCGCTCGGATTACCTGTTCATCGGCGCCCTGCTCGGCAGCACCGCGCTGGGTCATTACGCGATGGCCAGCGCCGCCGCCGAACTGCTGCTGATCGTCCCGGAAGCGGTGACCACGCCGCTGATGAAGCGCCTGCTGCAACAGGACGAAGGCATGGACAAGGTCACCCCGCTGGCCCTGCGCCTGACCGCCACGGTGATGCTCGGCGCATGCCTGAGCATGGCAGTGATCGGCAACTGGCTGATCGTCACCCTGTTCGGCATCGCCTACCAACCGGCGTATCCGGCGCTGCTCGCCTTGCTGCCGGGGCTGCTCGGCCTGTGCTACGCGAGCATCCTGCGTCTGGACCTGCTGGGGAAAAACCGTCCCGGCACGGTGTCGCTGCTGATGGGCCTGGGCGCCCTGCTCAATCTGGCGCTGAACCTGGTGTTGATTCCGGCCTACGGCATCGTTGGCGCAGCGGCGGCATCGTCGATTGCCTACCTGGCCGTGACCGTGGCGATGCTGGTGTTGTACTGCCGTTTGAGCGGCGTGGCGTTCTGGCAAACCCTGATCATCCTGCCCAGCGACATCGCGCCGATGTGGCAGATGCTGCACCGGAAGGCCGCATGAAAGGCCTGATCCTGCTGCTCGGTCTTGGCCTGTCGCTGGACGCCTTTGCCGCGTCGATGCGCTGGGGAGAAATCCGCGACGGCAGCCTGTATCTGCAAACCGACCGTCCGGACACCGTCACCGTGCGCTGGACCCCGGCGTGGCAGGCCGACGCCAACGAAGAGCATCTGTACCTGCTCGACGGCCAGGGCAAATTGCACGGCGAGCGCTTGATCAAAGCCAGCGAAACCCGTGGCACCCAGAGCTGGCCTTTGCAGCCGGGTGCCGCCAGTTATCGCCTGGAAATTCCCGGCTACAGCTTCCGCAATTACCGGGTCGAACACGACGACCGCACCGTGGCGCTGTTCGAACCGGCCAAGGTGCATTTCAGCGCGCAGACGCAAAACGGCGACGAGTTGTATTTCAAGGTCGCGCCGGGGGAACACGCGGTACTCGCCGGCAAGTTCCATGGCGGAGTGAATGCTCTGCAAGCGCAACGGGTCGGCGACGATAAGCCACTGACGCTAACGCTCAAACCCTATCGCGCCTACTGGCAGTTCGATCAACTGGCGTTACCGGTCAGCGAGCGCGAACAGGTCTGGCGCCTGCGCCTGCAAGGCAGCGGCAAAGCGGCGTTCTGGCTCGACGGCACGGCCAATCGGTTTGCGCAAACTCCGCAGCAACTCAAACCTGTGCGCGAAGAGTCCGGCCAGATCCACCTGACCCTGCATGACAAAATCCTCGGCCGCACCCCGGATCTGGGCATCGCCCTGCCCTACGTGATGCCACCCGCCAGTAGTCACGCGGTGCTGGATGCGCTGAAAGCGACCGCCGCCAGCTACTACAGCTTTGTCGATGTCACGGCGAAAAATCCGCACTTCGAGGATGCGTTCCGCCAGGCTTATCAGGAGCGCTTCGGTATCCGTCAGGACATCACCCTGCTCGCCGGCAGCCAGCGTCAAGCCGATCTGCGTGCCGACGTGCAAAGCAATGGCGGCCTCGATGCATGGCTGGCCGGCACCCGCGCCTTGGGCGGCAAAGGCACGCACTACATCGGTTTTGCCGATGAGCCGAACCTCAACTATTCGAGCTTCGAGCAATACCGGGCGATTTTCGCCAGCATGGCCAGGCAAGTGCGCAGCGATCCGGCGAATGCCAGGGCCGGGGTGCGCATCGCCATGCCGGCCAGTTCACGACTGGTCAACGGGCCGTTCGCCGATAACGCCGCAGACAAGCGCGGCATCGACTGGGCGCGGCGCTTGCTCGGTGAATCCGCCGAGCAGATCGACGCGCTGGCGTGGCACGAATGGATGATCCGCGACCTGCTCGCCACCCGGGTCTACCGCGACAGCGTGCGCCGCGCCGCCGAACTGGTCGGCCTCGACGCCCACGGCCAGCCGCGCAAAGCCTTGCTGCTGGATCAGACCAATATGTCCAGTGGTTCCAGCCTCAGCCCCTACGATCAGGAGACGCACTACGCCTCGCTGTGGTGGGCATCGGTGGTGATCAACGCTTCGCAGGACGGTTTGCTGAGCATGCTCAACTGGTTTCAGGCCGCCGATGAACCGGAATACCCCAAGGGCATGATTCGGCTCATGGGCGCTGAGGGTTTCGAGCTGAAACCGGTAGGTCTGGCCCAGCAGTTCATCGCGCAGCACTGGCTGCATCAGGTGCTGTGGCTGGAGAACGATGGTTTTGAAGTCGATGCGCTGGCGATGGCCAGCGACACCCAGCGCGGCCTGCTCGGCGTAAACAAGGGCACGCGTCTGCAGCAAATCGAATTGAACGGCGCCCGGTGCCCGCTGAATAACGGTGCATTGCATTACTTCGGCGCGGACAACCGCAGCCGCGACGCGCCGTTTCTCTGCCAGGACGGCCGCGTACGTTTCGAGCTGCCGGGGCAGACCTTGTTCGCCCTCAGCTGGACCCCTTCATGAACCGTCGATTCATGTTCTGCCACGCGAGCCGCACGCCACGCGTTGCATATCATCAGGAGCAAAAACCATGAGCATTGCGCAAAAAGTCAGCCAACAGATTAAACAAAAAGGCCTGCGCGTCACCCTCGCCAAGGCGTGGAAGCACTTCGTGTTTTCCCATCAGGAGCTGCTGTGGATGGAACGCGATCTGGTCAGCCCGGTGCCGCCGCACAACCTCAAGCCGTATCCACCGGTGAGGGCAGTGACGATCACTGCCGACAACGCCAGCGCCTTCGCGCGCTACTTCGGCGACCGTGTCGGGACCATGGCCGAGTTGGCCAACGAAGGTCATACCGGGCTCATGTATCTGGACGAACAAGGCGATGCCGTAGGTTTTATCTGGGGCAGCAAGCGGGACTATTTCGACCGGCACTACTACGGTTGCATGTTCCCGGTGAAGCCTGGCGAGTTTTTCGAATTCGGCGGCGAGTTGACCCGCGCCTTCTGGGGCACCGAGCTGTCGGTGGACGTGCAACTGGCACTGTGGAATGCCATGGCCGAGCAAGGCTGCGACAAGGTGGTGGACGTCTGCGAGTTCCACAACATCCCGGCGCTGAAACTGCACCTGCGCATGGGTTATACCGAGCAGGGCCGGATCATGAACATCTACACTCTGTTTGGTCGCTGGCGCTTCTATCGCGAAACCCGCTACAGCGGCTCGCGGCTGGATGCGCTGCGCAAACCGTCCCGTCCACCTGTCACAGCCACGGCGGCCTGAGCCCATGACGGCGCGATTCGAATGGCGCACTTCACTGTGCGCCGCCGACTTTCCGGCAGTCGCCTATGAGGCGCTGCGCTTGCGGGTGACCGATCACACGCCGTTCAACCACCTGGGCTGGTTGTGCTCGGCAGAGCAGGCACTGAGCGCGGGTGAGCGCCTGCACATCCTGCTCGGTTGGGAAGCGGACGAATTGCGCCTGTGCCTGCCGCTGGTAGCGGGCCGTGAGCGCTTTGCCGGCGTGCCGTTTCGTGTACTGCACCACTTGGGCTATCCGCTGGCGGACCGGCTGGCGCTGCTTTCATTGCTCAAGGGCGAAGACATGCGCGAAGCCTTGCACCTGATCCGGCGACAACTGCCGCACGCCCTGCTGCAACTCAACGAATTGTCCGAGCCGGCGGGTGAGGAAAGCGCCCTGACCGAATGGATGGCCCACAGTTCTGCGGGCGAACGCCGCCTCAGTTGCCGGGTGCCGGTGCATCTGATCAGCGACGCGGATCACCAAGAGGTCTCCGGCGACCCGCGCTACAAGCTGCGACGGGCGCGCAAACGGATTGCCGCGTGTGGCGCCCAGGTGCGGCGCATCAGCCCCGACGCGCTGAGCATGGGTCCGCTGTTGCGGGCGATCAGCGAAGTCGAAGCGGTGAGCTGGAAAGGTGACGAAGGCGTAGGGATCTTTGCCAGCGAACGCAGTCGGCAATGGATCGAACGCGCCTTCACCGCCCTCGCCGGCCAGGGCCTGGTGCGGGTGGTGACGCTGGAACTCAACGGGCGTTGCATCAGCTATCGCCTCGGCTTGCTGGAGCGGGGCCGACTCTACGATTACAACCTCGCGTTCCTGCCGCAATACGCCGATCTGGGCAGCGGCCGGGTGTTGCTGGAGGAATGGATTCGCTGGGGGCTGGATGAGCACTGGCGCTGGATCGATGCCTCGCGGGTCAGTCTGGAAAACTCCAGCCACCAACTGCACGAACGCATGACCGGACAACTGGAACACTGGCGCTGGAGTTTCTATTCCTGGCGCCCCAGCGGGATGTTGCTGGGGCTGGGGTTGCGCCTCTGGCAGCGCTTGAAACCGACGGTGCAGCAATGGCGCGCGCGACGTGCGGCCAGACCGGCATCGGCGTCCACACCTGTCGTCATCACCACGGAGGGCGATCATGCCTCGCCAAGTCATAGTCAACGCTGACGATTTTGGTTTGAGCCCGAACGAAAACGCGACGATCTTCGCCGCGTTTCAGGCCGGGGTCATCAGCTCGGCCACGGCCATGGCCAACATGCCGGCGTTCGAAGCAGCCTGCGCGATGGCCCGGCATCCGTCGCTGCAAGGTCGGGTCGGGTTGCATTTCAACCTGACCTACGGGCGGCCCCTGAGCACCTCGATCCTGCGCAGTCGCACCTTCTGCGATAGCCACGGCGTGTTCGACCTGAGCCTGCCACGGCACAGCCTGTGGCTCGGACGTGAGGATCGCGACGCGGTGCGTGAAGAGTTGCAGGCGCAGTGGCAGCGCTGCGTCGAACATGGCGTGCGACCTAGCCATATCGACTCGCATCAGCACGTACACAACATCTGGCCGATCGGCGAAATCGTCGCGCGCTTTGCTGCCCATCAAGGCGTGCCGATTCGCCTGGCGCGCAACCTGGGGCAGAACCTCAGTCTGCCGAAACGCATATTCAAAGGTTTGCTCAACTGGCGCTTGCAGAGTCTGGCCGGAGCCACGGCGGACTATGTGTGCACGCCAGTGGATCTGCGTAACGACCCCGCGCCGAACGACGGTGTGCTGGAAATCGTTGCCCACCCGAATCAGCTGGGCAGCGATTTCGGTGATGCCTACCTCAACCCCGAAGAGTCCCTGAGCCACGTGCTGGAGCAGCGGCTGCCGGGTGTGCCACGGGTGTCCTATGCCGATTTGCACAAGGATTTTTTACGGGGTGCCGCGGCACTCGATTGATGGATGTACAAGTCGCCCTCTGGGAAGCCATGGCGGCTCAAGGCTGCGACAAAGTCATCGACGTCTGCGAAACCCACAACATCCTGGCGCTGAAACTGCACATCCGCATGGGCTACCACGAACAGGGCCGCGTCACTCACGTCTACGGCCTGTTCGGCCGCTGGCGCTTCTACCGCGAAAGCCGCTATGGCGGCTCACGCCTGGAACCCCTGCGCAAACCTGCGCGGCCGGTGGCGAGTGCGCCGGCGCAGGCGTGATTCAATCGTAAAAGCGCTGGCGGCCCTTTGGCCGCCATCGCGAGCAGGCTCGCTCCTACAGTGGATTTGTGTACGACACCATCTTCGAGCCATCGGCTATGTGGCACAGGCTTACTCGAGCATTCAGATGGGTCAAACGGGCGAAGTTGGTTCTGATTCTTTCAGCCAGACTTGAGATCTTGCCGACGCCTTCGCTGGCAAGCCAGCTCCCACAGGGCGTTGAGCAAGACCCAAAAACCTGTGGGAGTCTGGCTTGCCAGCGATGAGGCCGGTTGGAGCCATGGAAAGCTTCAGGCCTTGCTGGCGACCAGGGTGAAACACAGCGGCATCTGCGCTGGCTGATTCAGGTACTGGTCATACACCTCTTCGCGGTTCGAGTGCGCATACTCCTTGAAGTGCGCGATGTTCAGGCCGGCGGCGATGGCACCGCTGAAGATCGCGCCGAGGGTGTGTACGAACCAGTATGACTTGGCAGCCTGCTGCTCGACCTTGCCGACGTAGACGATCGGTTCTTCCTGCACGAATGGCTCGGCGCGGAAGTAGGAGCTGGTGAGGCGGTACGGGTCTTCGGCGTCGGGGTCGACCATTTCCAGAAACGGATGGGTTTCGTAGATCACCAGTTTGCCGCCCGGTTTGAGAGTCAGCGCGACATGGCGAAAGAACTCGCCGATGTCGGGCATCCAGTTCAGCACGCCGATGGTGATCAGCGCGACGTCGAAGCGGCTGTGCAGCGCAGCCGGCAGGTGATGGATATCGCTTTCGATGAATTCGGCTTTGTACGGCGAGCGCTGGTTCAACTCACGGGCCTGTTCGAGAAACGCCTCCGATTGATCGACGCCGACCACACTGCACGCACCGAGGGCGAACAGCGACAGGCTTTCGCGACCATTGTTGCAACCGAGTTGAATCAGCGCTTTGCCATCGACGCCGACCTGTTCCAGCAGACCGCGCAAGGTGTCATCGAGGCAGGAGAAATCAGCCTTTGATACGTCGTTCAACAGCGCTTGCCATTCCGCCGACTCACGGTGATGACGAGCAGAATCGTTCCACGCCTGTCGATTGCTGTCGATGGCGGTTTTATTGTCGGGCACTTCCATGGCGCACTCCGGGCGATGCTCGTGATTGAGCGGACCCGAGTCTAGAACAGCCCGATCAGTACGGTTGTTGCGACTTTGTAAGCCACATCGCCGTTCCACTGTGGGAGCAACTGTCTTACTACCACCGTTCGTCACCGCCACTCTGTGCCGTCTCGCAGCATGGCATTCAGTCTGATCAGCAGTATTCGCATA
>NZ_JAJSLU010000013.1:0-16184 GCF_023063025.1 Pseudomonas sp. YL2
CAGCTTGCCATCCACCCCTCTCACCCCAGAGTTTATTCCCTTACTCAGACACAAGCGGGCTTGCTCGCGAAGGCGCCTTTACAGACAGCGCATCAAATCAAGGCTTGCGCTTACGCGGCCCGGTATTGAACACCGGCACTTTACGCACAGGCTTGATCGACGGCTCCGGCGCCTGGGTGTCGCCACTGTCGACCCACTTGCCCAGATTGCGCTTGCCACCGCCGCCGGATGCTTTCGGCTTTTTCGGTTTCTTCGGCTTCTTGATCACCTGACCGCTGGCATCGGTATCCGGCACGCGGTGCTCGGGTTCGAAGTCCGGCTCGTTCTGGCGCTTCAGGGTCTGACGCGTGAGCATCTCGATTGCCGAAAGCATGTTCACTTCATCCGCGCACACCAGCGAGATCGCCTCGCCCGTCGCACCGGCACGGCCAGTACGACCGATGCGGTGGATGTAATCCTCGGCGACGATCGGCAAGTCGAAGTTGACCACCAGCGGCAAATCTTCGATATCCAGACCACGGGCAGCGACGTCGGTCGCCACCAGAATCTGCACTTCACTGAGTTTGAAACGATCCAGCGCACGTTGACGGGTCGCCTGCGGTTTGTCGCCATGGATGCCGTCGGCGTTCACACCGAGGCCCTGGAGTTTTTCCACCAGCGCATCGACGCCATTGCGGGTCTTGGCGAACACCAGCACCTGCTTCCACTTGTTCTTGCGCATCAAGTGCACGAACAGTTCCGGCTTGCGCTTCTTGTCCACCGTCACCACCCACTGTTTGACGGTGTTGGCCGCGACGTTGCGCGGACTGACTTCGATGCTCAGCGGATCGTTGAGCATCTGCCCGGCCAGCAGTCGGATGTCATCGGAGAAGGTCGCGGAGAACAGTAGCGTCTGGCGCTTCTTCGGCAACATGCGGTAAATGTTCGCCAGTTCTTCGGAGAAGCCCAGGTCGAGCATGCGGTCGGCTTCGTCGAGCACCAGAGTTTGCAACTGATCGAGTTTCAACGCGTTCTGGCGGAACAGGTCGATCAGGCGACCCGGCGTGGCGACCAGCACATCAACGCCGCCGCACAGCTTCATCATCTGCGGGTTGATGCTGACGCCGCCGTACACCGCATACGTGCGCAATGGCAGGTTTTCAGCGTATTGGCGCACCGACTCATGAACCTGCTCCGCCAGCTCGCGGGTCGGCACCAGAATCAGTGCACGCGCCGAATTGGCGGCCACTTTCGGCCCTTCCATGGCCAGCAACTGCAGCAGCGGCAAGGCGAAACCGGCGGTCTTGCCGGTGCCGGTCTGGGCCGCAGCCATCAGGTCGCGACCGGCCAGCACGGCCGGAATGGCTTGCGCCTGAACCGGCGTTGGAGTCTGGTAGCCGAGCTTCTCGAGGGAGCGCAGCAAGGGTTCGATCAGGCCAAGGGTGGCGAAAGTCATGGGAGTACCGTAGGAAAAATCAGCGCGGTTGCGCAAAACAAGGGTGCAATGGCGCGCAGTTTACCCTAATTCACACGTTGCTCTGCTGGAATGGCGGTCTTCGGCGTCTCCACGACGAGCGGCTGCGCCGGCCGCCGCCACTGCGGCAGACCGATCAACACCACGGCACTGATGATCACCAGCATCGCCAGCGCCTCTTCCATGCCGATGGTCTCGCCGACAAACACGATCCCCAGCAACACCGCCACCGCCGGGTTGACGTAGGCATAGCTGGTGGCCGCTGCCGGACGCACGTGTTTGAGCAGGTACATGTAGGAATTGAAAGCGATGATCGAGCCGAAGAAGATCAGATAACCCAGGGCCAGCCAGCCTTCCACCGGCGGTATGGCTTGCAGGTGCTCGCCGCTCACTGCGCTGCCGATCAACAGCACCACGCCACCCACCAGCATCTCCACGGCACTGGCCATTGCCCCTTGCGGCAACGGCAGATGCTTGCTCCACACCGAGCCGAACGCCCAGGTCGCCGCTGCAAAAACCAGCAACGCCGCGCCCAGCGGGCTCGATTGCAGGTTGGAACCCATGTTGAGCATAGCGATGCCGACAATCCCCAACGCCACCCCGGCCCACTCCAGGCGCGTATTGCGCGCGCCCCAGAAATACCCGAAGAGCAACGTGAACAGCGGCACCGTCGCCACCGCCAGTGCCGCCACGCCGGAAGCCACGCCAGTATGCTCGGCGACACTGACCGCGCCGTTACCAAAACTGAGCAACAGAATCCCGATGATCCCCGCCGCTTTCCATTGCGCCCAGGTCGGCGCCGGTGCCCCGCGCCAGCGCAGGAAGGCGTACATCAGGCTGCCGGCAATCACGAAACGCACCCCGCCGAGCATCAGTGGCGGCCAGTATTCGACGCCGAGGCGGATCACCAGATAGGTCGATCCCCAAATCACATACAGCGCGAAAAACGCGGCGATCAACGGCAAGGAAAAACGGCGCAAGGCAGGCATGGGCAGCTCGACAGTCAGAGGCAGGGTGTGAATTATTCTAGAAAGGCCCGCGAGCAAAAATAAGCTACAAAACCTGTTTATCGCGCCGGTACACTTTTGAAACAACGGAGATCGACGGGATAAACCACGATTTCGAAAGTCTGGCAATTTCAGGAGTCCGGCCTTGGACAAATACGACCGCATGCTGCTCAGCGCCCTGTTGGAAAACGGTCGCGCGTCCTACGCCGATCTCGCGCGCAAATTGAACCTGTCCGCCCCGGCAGTGGCCGAGCGCGTGGCCAAGCTTGAAGCCGTCGGCGTGATCACCGGGTATCAGGCGAACATCGACCTGTCGAAAATCGGCTTGCCGATCCAGTGCATGATCGAATTGCGCCTGCACCAGAACGGCAGCCAGAAGGTCTACGACGAACTGGTGAAAATCCCGCAACTGACCGAGTGCTTTCGGGTGACGGGCGATCCGTGCGTGATGATGAAAGGCGCGGTGGGCTCGATGACGGAGCTGGAAGAATTGATCAATCGCGTGGCGAAGTTCGGCTTCAGCAAGACCTCGATTGTGCTGTCGAGCGCAATCGAGAAGCGCGTGCCGCTGGGCCATATCGAAAGCAATGGCAAATAATTCAGCCCACCACAAACCCACTGTAGGAGTGAGCCTGCTCGCGATAGCGGTGTGTCAGTCACCGATAATGTCGAATGACAGACCGCCATCGCGAGCAGGCTCACTCCTACAAGGATGTTGTGTTGGGTTCGGGATCAGCGGTAGCGCAGCAGGTGTTCGCTGACTTTCGCGGCCGGGACTTTCTGCAATTTGCACAGCAGGTCGTGGTTCAGCTCCCGCACCCCATGCTTGTGCCGCAGTTCTTCAGCCAGATGCGCCATCAGGTTGGCCGCCATCTCGGCATCCGCCATCGCCCTGTGCGCCTGGCCGGTGTGTGGCAGGCGGGCGAACGTGGTCAGGGTGCCGAGCTTGTGGTTCGGCGCCGTCGGCATCAGGCGTCGGGCAAGCAGCAACGAACAGGCGAAGTTCTGCAATCGGGTGCGTTTGATCCGCCCCAGCTCGAAGTCCCAGAACTTCTGGTCGAACGAGGCGTTGTGCGCCACCAGCGGGGTGCAGCCGACGAATTCGTTGACCTCTTCCATGACCCGCTCGGCCGACGGTGCACTGCGCAGCATGGCGTTGCTGATGCCGGTCAGTTGTTCGATGAACGCAGGAACGCGCACGCCGGCGTTCATCAGGCTCTGGTAACGCTCGACGATACGGCCGTTTTCCAGCATGACCACGGCGATTTCCGTGGCGCGGCAGCTGCTGTTCGGCGACAGGCCGGTGGTTTCAAAGTCGATGACTGCAATGCGTTCCAAACCGGGTTCAACTCCGTTCAAATCAATTCTTGAGCAACGCTCAGTTTTTCAACAGCAGTGCGCCTTCGATCGGCACATAACGGCTGGCGGCGCGGATCAGCGAGTTGGCGGTCAGGCCGGGCACGCCATAGGCGACCGCTTGCACGCCATGTTTGCTGATGATGCGCTCAAGCAGCATGTCGAAGTCGCCGTCACCGGAGGCCAGGACGATTTCGTCGACATGGTCGGCGGCGTCCATGATGTCGAGGGTGATGCCCACGTCCCAGTCGCCCTTGGCCGAGCCGTCGCTGCGCTGGATATAGGGTTTGAGCTTCACGGTGAAACCGAGGTTGCGCAGGATCTGCTGGAACTGCTGCTGCTTGCTGTCGCCACGGTCGATTGCGTAGGCGTAGGCCTCGACAATCTGCCCGTGTTTGCTCACATCCGCCCACAGCGCGGCATAGTTGAAATGGCAACCATAGGCCTGACGCACGGTGTAGTAGAGGTTCTGCACATCGGCGAACACTGCGATTTTTTTCACCGGGATTCCTGTGAGCGCATAGCGCACGAAGCGGGATCAGGCGCCTGGCCCGAAAAAGGCGCTCAGTATGCCAGTAAAAAGCAGTGTGGCGAGGGAGCTTGTCGAATCGTCGCACCGTCCCGCTGGGTTGCGCAGCGACCCTGTCTTTTAAAAGAAGGGCCTGCTGCGCAGTCCAGCGGGAGCAAGCTCCCTCGCCACAGAAACGGTGTTGCCTGGTGCCTGACCGTTAGTCAGACAAACGAATCGTCGTCATCGAAGAACGACGAGTTGTCATCGCTGTAGTCGGTGTCAGTGAATCCGCCCTGGTCATTGCCAGAGAAACCGTTATCGGCCACACGCTGGTCATTGCCCCAGTCGTTACCGCTCTGGTCGGCCACTTGCGCTGGCTCTTCCTTGATCACTTCAACGATTTCTTCGGGCTGCTGGTTGTGATGGAACAGGCTGCTGATGCCCTGCGCCAGCATCACGCCACCGGCCACGCCAGCGGCAGTTTTCAGAGCGCCGCCGAGGAAGCTGCTGCCCGCAGCCGGAGCTGCTTGCTGCGCGTAGTTGGGCGGTGGTGCGGCATAGTTCTGTTGTGGTGCTGGCGCAGCGTAGTTCTGCTGCGGTGCCGGCTCACGCCAGCCGCCGGTAGAAGCCGGAGCGCTCTGGGTCGGCGCTGGACGCGAGCTGCCGCCGCCGAAGATGCTCGACAGGAAACCACCGCCGCCGCTTGGCGCCGGGGCCGCGCTCTGGGACTTGGCCGCTTGCAGTTCAGCCTGCAATTGCTGGACTTGCCGGGTCAGCTGCTTGTTCTGTTCGTCGAGGCTCTTGATGGCCGCCTCTTGCACCAGAATCGCCTGGGTCATGAAATAACCTGCCGCCGGCTGGCGGGTCAGGTGTTCCTTGATCCGCGCCTCGGCCTGGGCATCGCGCGGGGCTGCCTCCGTTTCGGCCTGTTGCAGCCGGGAAAACAGTCCATCGATCAGGGTTTGCTCTTCGCTGTTCATGGCGACCTCGTAGATTGCCGGGGATAACGTTGCCCGTGTCCACTGTGGACATGGCGCTCCTCTGTAATGGAGGCAGTGACAGGATGTTTCAACGACCTTTACCGAATGTTTACGTTTGTGTCCGCCCGCCCATCATCGGTTAAAGTGAGCCACTGTTTTCGACCTGCGATACCGACTGATGAATGCCTTCGATGTACTGCGCGACTCTCTGTATTTTTTCAAACGCCACCTGGCCAGCATCGTGCAGTTATGCCTGCCGCTGGTGATCTTCGAGGCGGCGCTGCAACAAGTGGTGGATCACGTCACCGACCCGGACAGTTTCTCCGCCGCCAGCGTGGTCGTCGGTCTGCTGGTGTATCCGCTGTACACCGCCGCGCTGATTCTGTTCCTCGATGCTCGCACCCGTGGCGAAGCTCCGCGCAACCTCGACCTGCTGGCGATGTCCGCGCGCCTGTGGCCGCGTTTCGCTCTGCTCACGGCGCTCAATACCTTGCTGATTCTGCTGGGGTTGTCGCTGTATTTCCTGCCGGGGCTGATGCTGATGGTCATGCTCGCATTCGCTGAATACCTGCTGGTGTTGCGCGGTATGGGGCCGTTGCAGGCGATGAAGGAAAGTCTGCGCCTGACGCGTGGGCATTTCTGGCGGATCCTGCTGTGCATTCTGTGTGTAATGGGGCCGCTGTGGCTGCTCAAGGGCGCGACCCTGGCGGCGTACCCCGACCCACAGAATCCGCTGATCGCGGTAATGATCGACAGCGCGCACAGTTTCCTGCAGCTGTTCACCAGTGTGGTGCTGTTCCGCCTGTTCATGCTGATCAGCGAATTGCCTGACAAACGTACCGGAGCGGTCTGACTTCGCGACCCTTGGGCCAAGGCTCTGCGGTCAGGTATGCTCGGAGCCACTTTTGTAACGCGATAAGCCGAGCCATGCCCCGTCTGCTGCGCTACACCCTGTTGCTGATTGTGCTCGCCATCGCCGTGATCGGCGGGCTGCTCTACAGCCTGACCTGGCGCCCCGGCGCGCGGGAAACCCTGCCGGTCGCCTGCACCGGTACGCCGCCGACCCTGGTGCCGGGGCAAGCGCTGAAAGTCATGACCTGGAACGTGCAGTACCTGGCGGGCAAGCGCTATGTGTTCTGGAACGATCTCGCCCAAGGCGCCGATGAAGCACCATCCCCGGAGGACATGGCCTTCAGTCTCGACGAAGTGGCGCGGGTGATTCGCGACGAGCAGCCCGACGTGGTGCTGCTGCAGGAGCTGGATGACGGCGCCAAGGCCAGCGATTACCAGAATCAGCTCAAGCTGCTGCAGGAACGGGTCACCGATCTCTACCCGTGCAGCGCCCATGCCTTCGACTGGAAAGCCGAGTTCGTCCCCGACCCGCACATCTTCGGCAGCGTTGGCCGGCAATTGGTGACCCTGAGCCGTTACCGCATCGAACACGCCGAACGCCTGCAATTGCCGGTGCCCCCGGCGAATTTCATCTCCCGCCAGTTCCAACCCAAAGACGCCCTGCTCGCCACCAAACTGCCGCTGAGCGACGGCGGGCAACTGACGGTGTTCAACACCCATCTGGATCGCGCCAGCCAACCGGACGAGACCTTGCAGGCGCAAGTGACAGCGGTGACCAAGGTACTCGACAAGTACGAAAGCCAGGGCCTGCCGTGGCTGATCGGCGGCGACTTCAATCTGTTGCCGCTGGGCCAGTATCAGCGTCTGCCCGCCGAGCAGCGCACGCCCTACTCGATCGACAGCGCGCTGCATCTGTTGTGGGACAAGTACCCGATGATCCCGACCAACAACGAAGCCAGCGGCATCGACCGCGCCCACTGGCTGACCCACTACCCCAACGACCCCGGCCTGAATGGCCCGGATCGCACCGTGGACTATCTCTTCTACAGCCCGAAAATCAAACGGGTCGAAGCGAGGGTGCGCCAGGACGATACGTTGCGCATTTCCGATCACTTGCCGGTGATTGCGCGGTTCCTGCTGCCCGCAGCCCCGTAGCCAGTTAACACGATATCCCCCTGTGGGAGCGGGCTTGCTCGTGAAAGCGCCGTGTCAGTTGATGCATCCGTGCCTGGCGCACCGCCTTCGCGAGCAAGCCCGCTCCCACAATAGATTGATGTCGTACCGTGATTGGTTGGCAGGCTGCGATGTTTTGCTCTTCAGGTGCCGCGCGGCTTGGCCCGCGCGGTCGCCTCGGCCACCAACGGATCATCCGGCCAATAATGCTTCGGATAGCGCCCCTTGAGATCCTTCTTCACCTCGGCATAGGTGCTGCGCCAGAAGTTGGCCAGATCCTGCGTCACCTGCACCGGCCGCCGTGCCGGGGACAACAGGTGCAGCTTGACCACTTGCCGGCCGCCGGCAATTCGCGGCGTCTCGGCGAGGCCGAACAACTCCTGCAGACGCACCGCGAGAATCGGCGGAGACTCGCTGTAATCCAGACGAATCGATGACCCCGACGGCACGCTGATGTGATGCGGCGCCAGCTCATCAAGCCTCTGCGGCAACGGCCACGGCAGCAGATTGCGGACGATGCTCGACAGGTCCAGATTGGCGAAATGGCTGAGCCGCGAGACCTTGCCCAGGTAAGGCATTAACCAATGCTCGAGAGTGTTCAGCAACGTTGCATCGCTGACATCCGGCCATTGGCTTTCGGCCTGAGCGTTCAGATCCAGTTGCCGCAGCAACGCGACCCGCGCCTGCCACTGGCGCAACTCCGGCGTCCATGGCAACAACTCCAGCCCCTTGCGCCGCACCAGATTGACCAGCGCCTGACTGCGCGCCGCTTCGTCGAGACCGGTCAACGGTTCGCGGCTGAGGATCAGTTCGCCAACCTTGCGCTGACGCTCGGCGCGCAGCACGCCTTCGCGCTCGTCCCAGTCCAGTTGATCGACAGCGTGCACTTGCTCGGCGAGCACCGAATCGAACAGCGCCGGATCGAAATCCGCTGCCAGATAAATCCGTTCCTCACGCTGGCCCTGACGACTGCCGAGATCAGCAATCACAATCCACGGCTCCTTCATCAGGCTGTCGGCTTCGGCGAACAGTGCTGCGCGACCATTGGCCAGACGATATTCGGCGCCACCGGCACGCCGCTGCTGGGCAACCCGATCCGGGTAAGCCAGCGCCAGCAGCGCACCGAGCCAGCGCGGATGATCGGGATCGCTGACCGGCGCGCTGGCCTTGCCGCGCAGGTAACCGCGATATTGCCGCGCCAGTTGCCGGGCACGCTGCACGCCGCCCTGAGCACCGCGTGCCGCGCGCTCTTCGCCGGAGAGCAGCACCAGGCGGCTGTGCAGATCGGCCCCGGCGCCGCGCAAAATATCGCGCTCGCCGAGCAGTGCCGCGACGTCGCACGCCATGTTCGCCAGCCCCAACGCCTGACCGCGCAGCAACAGATGGGCGATGCGCGGATGCGCCGGCAATTCGGCCATGGCCTGACCGTGGGACGTCAACACCTCGCCTTCAAGTGCGCCCAGGCGCTGCAACAAATCCTGCGCCTGGGCGTAGGCTGCTGCCGGCGGAATATCGAGCCAGACCAGTTCGCCCGGAGTCACGCCCCAGCGTCCGAGTTGCAGCGCCAGACTCGCCAGATCCGCCGACAGTATTTCGGCACTGCCGTAAGCGGCGAGTTGCTCGTGCTGATCCTGCGACCACAAGCGGTAACACACACCCGGCTCCAGACGTCCGGCCCGGCCCGCACGCTGGGTGGCGCTGGCCCTGGAAATGCGCTGAGTATCGAGGCGGGTCATGCCGCTGCCGGGGTCGAAACGCGGCACCCGCGCCAGCCCGGCGTCGATTACCACGCGCACGCCGTTGATGGTCAGGCTGGTCTCGGCGATGTTGGTCGCCAGCACCACTTTGCGCTGGCCGGCCGGCGCCGGGTCGATAGCCGCGCGTTGGGCATTCAGGTCCAGTTCGCCGTGCAATGGGCAGAGCAATACGTCTTTACGCTCGCCGATGGCATCGCTCAGTTGCTGATGCACCCGACGGATTTCCGCCTGCCCCGGCAAGAACACCAGCAGGCTGCCGGTTTCATCGTGCAACGCTTCGAGGACGGTCTGGGTCACGCGCTGGTCGATGTATTCGCCGGGCTGGAACGGTCGCCCCCAGCGCATCGTCACCGGGTACATGCGCCCTTCGCTGCGCAGGATCGGCGCGTCATCCAGCAACCCGGCCAGACGCTCGCCTTCCAGCGTGGCGGACATCAGCAGAATCTTCAGCGGCTGTTCAGCGCGGAACAGTTCACGACCGTTCAAACTCAGGGCCAAGGCCAGATCGGCATCAAGACTGCGTTCGTGAAATTCGTCGAAGATCAGCAAACCCACGCCTTCCAGCGCCGGATCATCCTGCAGACGCCGGGTGAGAATCCCCTCGGTGACCACTTCGATACGGGTATTGGGGCCGACCTTGCTGTCGAGACGGATGCGATAGCCGACCGTTTCACCGACCTTCTCACCCAGTTCGCTGGCCAACCGTTCGGCAGCGGCTCGCGCGGCGAGACGCCGTGGTTCGAGCATCAGAATGGTCTGCCCGGCCAGCCACGCTTCATCGAGCAAGGCTAAAGGCACGCGGGTGGTTTTACCGGCGCCGGGCGGTGCTTCGAGCACGGCTTCGTGGCGTGTCGCCAACGCTTCACGCAGGGCGGGTAAAACTTCATCGATCGGCAAAGAAATCATGCTGGCTCCCAAACAGAGCGGCGAGTATAACGGCGAACTGCCAAGCGTTCGTCAGGGTCTTAACTTCACAAGACGAAGCTTCGTTAATAGATGACTCAGGAGATTTTCCATGCGCTTACCTTCTCGCCTGATCGGCGGTGTTCTGGTTGCCACCCTGCTCACTCAACTCACGGCCTGCGGTTCGATTTTCTACCCGGACCGTCGCGGTCAGATCGACGGCAAGATCGATCCGGCGATTGCCGTGCTCGACGCCGTGGGCCTGCTGTTCTACGTGATTCCAGGGCTGATAGCGTTCGCGGTCGACTTCACCACCGGTGCGATCTATTTCGAACCGGGCCACACCGCTCAGGTCGATCCGGCCAAACTCAAACAAGCCATCGGCCCGGACGGTCAGGTCGATAACCTCAAGTTGCAGGCTATTCTCGAAACAGAACTGGGCCGCAACCTGCCGCTGGACGATCCACGCCTGATCCAGCACAAGGGCAACACTCAACAACTGGCGATGTTTGGCCTGCAACCCGCCGCATAAGGAAATCACATGACCACCAGCCCCGAACACGCCCGCCTGCTGCGGCTGGCAACCCGCGCTTCGGTGGCGGTGGCCTGCACGCTGATCATCGCCAAAGCCATCGCCTGGTGGCTGAGCGGCTCGGTGAGCATGCTCGCCGGCCTCACCGACTCGGCGCTGGATGGCGTCACTTCGCTGCTCAATCTGCTGGCGGTGCATTACGCGCTGCGTCCGGCCGATGACGATCACCGTTACGGCCACGGCAAGGCCGAATCGCTGGCGGGCATGGCGCAGGCGCTGTTTATCGGTGGCAGTGCGGTGCTGATTGCGTTCCAGGCGTATGAACGCATCAAGCAACCGGAGCCGCTGGGCGCGCCGTGGCTGAGCATCGGCGTGATCGTGTTCTCGCTGCTGCTGACCGCCGCGTTGCTGACGCTGCAACATCGGGTGATCAAGCAGACCGGCTCCAACGCCGTGCGCGCCGACTCGCTGCACTACCGTTCGGACATGCTGCTCAACGGCAGCATTCTGATCGCGCTGATTCTCGCCGGCATGGGCTTTCATCAGTTGGACGCATGGTTCGGTCTGGGGATTGCCGGGTACATTTTGTGGAGCGCGATCCAGATCGCCCGGGAAAGTTTTTCGGTGCTGATGGATGAAGAGCTGCCGACGGACGTCAGTCAGCACATGCTCGAACTGGCCTGCGCGGTACCTGGCGTATTGGGCGCGCATGACTTGCGCACACGGATCTCGGGTAACCACTGGTTCGTGCAGCTGCATCTGGAATTGCCGGGAGAGCTGACCTTGTCAGTGGCTCACGGCATCAGCGATCAGGCGGCGGACGCGATTCACGCCGCCTACCCGCGAGCCGAAGTGCTGGTGCACGCCGACCCGCAGGAAGTGGTCAAGACCGAACGGGCGCAAACCCGTATTCAGTAAGACACCTGATAACCGCGACTGCTCAGGCAGTTGCCCTGCGCCTGACGGTAAGCCTGCACCACTTCAGGCGCTGGTTGATAGGTCGCGGTACGCGGGTCGAAACCGCTCTGCTGCACGGCGTATTGGTAGCACTGATAACCGTCCTGCTGCACCTGTTCCGGCGACTGCCCGTTGGCCGGATAGGCCTCGACGTCATAGCCCTGGGATTGCGGCTGCGGTTGCGGCGGTTGCTGCACCGGGGGTTCGACTACGACGTAATCCTGAGTGGCTTCCTGATACGCATAGTAGGAACCGGCAGCGAGGAACAGCAGCGCACCGCCGATCCACACTTCACGGGCATAGTCCGGCAGATACTGGGTGCGAATCCCTCGTGGTGGCTGCACGACGATGTAGCGCGGGCCTTGCGGGCGATACCAGTAGCCGCCGGAATAGAAGTAATCCTGACCGCGATACGGCACGCGGTATTCGCGATCCGGGAAACGGTCGATCACATGCCCCGGACGGTATTGCGGGCCCGGGCCCCAACCGTTGCCATGTCCGTCCGGGCGACCCGGCCAGCGATTGTCATTGGGCCGGTTGCCGGTTTGCCATTGCTGGTTGTGGTAGCCGTTCTGCGGGCGCTCGTCGCGGTAGTAGCCCTGACGCGGCTCCTGAGTCTGGCGCACAGTGTCGGGCCGTGGCTGGATCGGCAGGTTGTTCGACGGGGGCGCCTGATGCACCGGAGCAGGCTGATTGGGCGCGCGGTTCTGGTTCTGCCACTGGCCATTGTTGTGCTGCTGGCCGTTGTGCTCGAACTGGCGGCTGTTGTCGCCCCGAATGATTTCGTTGTTCTGCGGCCGCGGCTGATTTTGCGGCGGCGGATTGTTCTGCCCGTGGGGCTGATGATCGCCCCCATGGCCCTGGTTATTTCCCTGATGCTCAGGGCCGCGTCCACCATTAGGGCTGCGGCTCTCCGGATCGTCGGCGAGCGCTTGCGCACTGACGCTCACACACAGCAAACCAACACCGGCCAGACGCCAGATGCGCGACTTCATGCTTTTCCTCACTGCGGGTATTAAGAGGGCTTGTAGCTAAGACCGGGAATACGCACACCGGGTTCTGCGACAGGTTATCAGTCACGAAACTTATTTATTGAGGAAGGCTGTGCATCGAGGCACAAAAATCGCAGGCAAGAAAAAGGGAGACCCGTCGGCCTCCCTTTAGAGAACTTCGTCCTGGCTCGACGCTTTTGACGTCGGCTCACCTCACGCCGTCTTCTGGACAGTGTGCAGCTCGGGGGCCGGCCCAGCCCCGGTGGGGGTGGCGGCCGCGGCGGGCCTGATTGGGCGGGCCGCAGTGGACTGTGTTACCGAGCAGTGATTCTGGTGATAAGAATAGGCCGCAAGACGCGACAGAGGATTGCGAAGATTGCTCAAATAAACACTGCTTGCGCAATTTTTAACCCTGGATAGATAATCCGCCGCAATAGTTACAACCAAGGACTGATTCATGAGCAAACTCGACCGTTACGACCTGAGTATTTTGGCGGAATTGCAGCGCGACGCCCGCATCTCCAACCAGGAACTGGCCGAGCGCATCGGTCTGTCGCCCTCGCCCTGCTCGCGCCGGGTCAAGCAACTGGAGGACGACGGCTACATCTCGCGCCAGGTCGCCCTGCTCGACCGCAAGATGCTCGGCCTGAGCCTGACGGCCTACGTGCTGATCGGCATGGACCGGCACACACCGGAGCGTTTCGAGAATTTCGAAGCGGCGATCCGCACCCTGCCGCAAGTGCTGGAATGCAGCCTGGTGACCGGCGTGGATGCCGACTATCAGTTGAAAGTGGTGGTGCCGGACATGGACCACTATCAGAAGCTGTTGCTGGGGCATCTGACCCGGATTGAAGGGGTGACCAGCGTGCGTTCGAGTTTTGTACTGAATCAGGTGCTCAACAGCACCGAACTGCCGCTGACGCATCTGCGCAACTGACATCGCCTTCGCGAGCAAGCCCGCTCCCACAGGGGAATGCATTCCAAATGTGGGGGGGGGCTTGCTCGCGGAGGGGCCGGTACAGGCACCCCATAACCCCCGCACACCGACACAGGTCAATGCGGCCCTGCCACCCTCGGCGTATAATCGCCCAGCCCTTTCAGCCCTGTGCGCGCCGGAGATGCCCGATGGATCCAGCAGTATTCGAAGAATGGATGATGACTGGCCTGGTCAGCATCCTGATCATTTTCATGGGTTTCATCGTCTGGGATCTGGCGAAGAAGTCCAAGGCCGGGCGTTTCGGCTCGTTCATTCTGTTCTTCGTCCTGGGCCTGGGCGTGGCTGCGTTCATCATCAAGAGTGTGGTGATCGGCCTGATCGAATCCGGCGCTCTATAACCGCGCCGGCACTTCTTTCCATTGGCCCTGATCGAGCCCTTCAAGCGTCCAGTCGCCAATCCCTACACGCACCAGCCGCAACGTCGGCAGCCCCACCGCTGCGGTCATACGTCGTACCTGACGGTTGCGCCCTTCACGAATCACCAACTCCAGCCAACTGGTCGGCACGCTTTTGCGAAAGCGTACCGGCGGATTGCGTGGCCACAGTTGCGGCTCGTCCAGTTGCCGCGCCTCGGCGGGCAGGGTCATGCCGTCATTCAGCTCAACGCCATCGCGTAAACGCTGCAGTTGCTCGGCCGTCGGCTCGCCCTCGACCTGCACCCAGTACGTCTTCGGCAACTTGTGTTTCGGGTCGGCAATCCGCGCCTGCAACTGGCCGTCGTTGGTCAGCAACAACAAGCCTTCGCTGTCGCGATCAAGGCGTCCGGCCGGATAGATACCGGGCACGTCAATGTAATCCTTGAGCGTCGCCCGCCCGCCTTCGTCGCTGAACTGCGTCAGCACATCGAACGGTTTGTTGAACAGGATCAACTTCGGCTCGGCCGGCGGCGCTTTGGCGACACGACGTGGAGCCGAGGAGGATGGCTTCGCACCGGGACGGCGGGAAGGTGGGCGCGGGGGACGGGACATGGGCAAAACAATATCTGGCGATCTGGGCTGACAATGCTAGTGCCCCGACCGCCAAATGACCACGACTAACCGTTAACGGAACGGCGGCTCGTCGAAGCTGCGCAGTTTGCGCGAGTGCAGCGAGTTGAGTTCGGTGCGCAGCAGATCCACCGCCGCGATGCCGATCTTCAAGTGTTGGCTGACCGCGCGCTCGTAGAAGGCGTTGGCCGAACCCGGCAGCTTGATTTCACTGTGCAGCGGTTTGTCCGAGACGCACAGCAACGTGCCGTAGGGCACTCGCAGGCGATAACCCTGGGCGGCGATGGTGCCGCTTTCCATGTCCACCGCCACGGCGCGGGACAGGTTGATCAGCGGACGTTCCTGCGCCCAGCGCAGTTCCCAGTTGCGGTCGTCGTAGGTCAGCACGGTGCCGGTGCGCAGGCGTTTTTTCAGCTCCTCGCCCTTCTCGCCGGTGATATTGGCCGCGGCTTGTTGCAGCGCCAGTTGCACTTCGGCCAGTGCCGGGATCGGAATGTTCGGCGGCACCACGCGGTCGAGAATCCCGTCGCGACGCATGTAGGCATGGGCCAGCACGTAGTCGCCGATGGTCTGCGACTGACGCAGCCCGCCGCAGTGACCGATCATCAGCCAGCAATGCGGGCGCAGCACCGCCAGGTGGTCGGTGATGTTCTTGGCGTTGGACGGGCCGACGCCGATGTTGACCAGGGTCACACCGTGGCCGTCATTGGCGATCAGGTGATAGGCCGGCATCTGGTAGCGGTGCCAGACCACGCCAGCGGCGATCGCCGAGGCTTCGCCGTGATCCATGCCCTTCTCGATGATCACGTTGCCCGGCAGCACCATGCGCACGAAACGCGGGTCGTTGCGCAGTTGTTCCAGGCCATGGACGATGAACTGGTCGACGTAGCGGTGGTAGTTGGTCAGCAGAATCCACGGTTGCACATGGCGCCAGTCGCTGCCGGTGTAGTGCACCAGGCGACGCAGGGAAAAGTCGACGCGCGCGGCGTCGAACAGCGCCAGTGGCAGCGGATCGGTGCTTTCCCAGTCGTAGAGACCGTCGGCGATGCCATCAGTGGCGGCGGATAGGTCGGTACTCGGGAACACCCGCGCCAGCACCGCAGCGGTAACGCCGGAGCCGGCCAGCTCATCGCCCTGCTCGACCACGTACGGGTACGGAATGTTCTGTTGGCTGACACCGACTTCCACGGTCACGGTGAAGTCGTGCATCAACGGCACCAGTTGTTCCAGCAGGTATTTGCGGAACGCCTTGGGATGGGTGACGGTGACGCTGTAGGTGCCCGGCAGTTGCACCTTGGCGTAGGCGCGGGTGGTCTGTGGGACTTCGCCCTGACACAGGTAGGTCAGACGCAGTTCGGGGTAACGAAACAGAGCACGCTGTTCGGCGTCAGGCTCGACGCGATCCTTGAGGTAACGCTTGAGCGCCGAGTTCAGCGCAGTGGTGGCCCGCTCATGCAGCTCGGCCAGACGATCCACGGCTTGTTCGGCGGTTTGAACGACAATAAACGCTTCGGTCACGATCAGCTTCCTGTGTTCTGACTTGCAGAGCTTCATCTTGCCTGCAACATCGCGTCACGGGAACAGTGGCGTTGTGGCTATATCCAAATCTCCCTATCAATGGAGATCCCCCTGTGGGAGGGGGGTTGCCCGGGGCTGCGGGGAGGCCGTCGCCCCCCCCCTAAGCTGACCCCCCCCCCCCCCCGGGCGGGCCGCCCCCCCCTAAGGGAT
>NZ_JAJSLU010000013.1:16194-66121 GCF_023063025.1 Pseudomonas sp. YL2
GCTTGCTCGCGAATGCGCAGTGTCAGTCGACCTATCCATTGACTGACACACCGCATTCGCGAGCAAGCCCGCTCCCACAAGGGGATTTGTGGTGGGTCAGAAACCCTGGGGGGTAGCGCGGGCGACGATGGCTTCGACGTCCAGCCCACGCGGCAATGCACCGTAGACCCGGCCGCCACCACTCAGGCGGCTGGCAATGAACGCGTCGCTGACCGCCGAGTTGCCGGCCTCCAGCAATAGCTTGGCCTGCAAACCGAGCGCGATGTCTTCGGTGAGTTGCCGCGCCCGATACTGAATGTCGCTGGTGTCCTTGAACTGCGCCTGCAACTGCTGGATATGCGCAGCCAGACGTTTGTCGCCATGGCCATCGCCCAACTCGCTGAACAGCACATCGAGCACACCCGGCTCTTTCGACAGCGCGCGCAGCACGTCCAGGCACTGCACATTGCCCGAGCCTTCCCACGTCGAGTTGACCGGCGCTTCGCGATACAGCCGTGGCAGGATGCTCTCCTCGACATACCCGGCACCGCCCATGCACTCGGCGGCTTCGTTGATCATTCCGGGGGCACGTTTGCAGATCCAGTATTTGCCCACCGCCGTCACCAGCCGGGCGAATTGCGCTTCATGGCGATCATCCAGATGATCCAGCGCCTTGCCCATGCGCAGGCTCAGCGCAAGTGCGGCCTCGCTTTCCAGCGCCAGATCGGCCAGCACGTTCTGCATCAACGGTTGCTCGCTGAGCAGTTTGCCGCCGACCTTGCGGTGCGCGCAGTGGTGGCTGGCCTGGGTCAGCGCCTGACGCATCAGCGAGCTGGAGCCGACCATGCAATCGAAACGGGTCATCGCCACCATCTCGATGATGGTCGGTACGCCGCGCCCTTCTTCGCCGACCATCCATGCCAGCGCGCCGCGAAACTCCACCTCGCTGGAGGCATTGGACTGGTTGCCGAGTTTGTTTTTCAGGCGCTGGATGTAGAACTGATTGCGCGTGTCGTCCGGGCGGTGGCGCGGCAGCAGGAAGCAGGTCAGGCCCTTGTCGGTCTGCGCCAGCGTCAGGAACGCATCGCACATTGGCGCCGAGCAGAACCACTTGTGCCCGACCAGTTCATAGGCCTGCCCCGGGCCACTGGCACCGACCGGATAGGCCTTGGTGGTATTGGCCCGCACGTCGGTGCCGCCCTGTTTCTCGGTCATCGCCATGCCGATGGTCACGCCGGCCTTGTGCGCCATGCCGACGTTACGCGGGTCGTATTCGGTGGCGAGAATTTTCGGCAGCCACTGTTCGGCCAGATCCGGCTGCAAACGCATGGCCGGGACACTGGCGAAAGTCATGGTCAACGGGCAACCGCTGCCCGCCTCGGCCTGGCTGTGCAGATAGCTCATCGAGGCGCGGGCGACATGTGCGCCGTCCTGCGGATGAGTCCAGGGGGACGAGGTCAGGCCATGTTCGATCGCAGTGCGCATCAGCTCGTGATAAGCGGGATGGAATTCCACCAGATCGATGCGATGACCGTAGCGGTCATGGCTGACAAACACCGGTTTGTTCTGATTGGCAAGGAATCCTGCCGCCATCAGCGGCCCACCGGCCAGTGCACCGTAGGCGTCGATCCGCGACTCGGCCCACCCGGCGCCGAAACGGCGTGACCACTCCTGCAACGGCAGGTCGATGCGGTACAGGTTGGCACCGTCCAGCGATGGCGGCTGGTTGGTGACTTCGTGGGTTTCGGCGAACTGATGCAGGTTCATGACGGGGCTCCTTTGGTCAGCCAAGGGATTCAGTTAAGCACCGGCCCGTGGCTGATCAAAGTGTCATATGCGCCGAACTGTCGGCGCTTTCGCCCTGTTACGCGCTGAGCACCCGACGCTCCAGCGCCGTCTGCAGGTCTTCGAATTTCACCGGTTTGTTCAGGTAATCGATGCGCGTGCCAGGTGCGCAGTGCTCGCGATCTGTGCCCAGCGCCAGCATGAACACCGGCAGATTGGCGCAGCCGGGCAACCCATGAATCTGGCAGCACAACGACGCGCCTTCATGATTGGGCAACTGGCAATCGATCAGCACCGCGTCGAAGGTTTCCCGTTGCAGGCAATCAAGTGCCGCCGCGCCGTTGTCCGCCGTGCGCACGCGGAAACCGAGCTTGAGCAGCATGCCGCGCATCACCAGTTGGTTGACGCTGTTGTCATCCACCAGCAACACCGTGCAGTCCTGCGGTGCACGGCTGCGCTCATGCAGCGCTTGCGGGGTTGGCGCCGCTTCGAGCGGCGGCAGCTCGAACTCGACATCCAGTTGAAAACGGCTGCCGCTGCCAGGCTGGGAGCGGTGAGTCAGCTTGCCGCCGAGCAGTTCCACCAGTTGCCGACAGATCGCCAGCCCCACGCCCAGCCCGCCGTATTCGCGGGTCATCGAGCCATCAAGCTGGAAGAAGCGCTGATACATCGTCGCCTCGCCCAGATCGGTGAAACCGATGCCGGTGTCGATCACCGCAAACGACAACGCCAAGCGGTTGTCCGCTGTCGGCTTGCCGGTCACCCGCAGCGCCAGACCACCGACTCGGGTGAACTTGATCGCGTTGTCCAGCAGGCACTCCAGGCATTGCGCCAGTTTTGCGCTGTCGCCGTGCAAGCGATCCGGCAGGGTCGGCAGCACCTCGACCTTGAAGTCCAGCGACTTGCTCGCCGCGTTGCCGTCGAACTGCACGCGCAAGGCCTCGACCACCGCGCGCAGACTGAAGCTGCCCGGCGTCGCCTTGAGCTTGCCGGCCTGCAATTCGGTGAGGGTGAGGATGCCGTTGACCATGCGCATCATGTCCCGGGCAGAGCCAGCGGCGGTTTGCTGGTATTGCTCCAGTTCAGGCTCCAGCTCGACGGTCTGCATCAGCTCCAGCGATCCGATCACCCCGTTCATCGGCGTGCGCAACTCGTGGGTCAGGGTCGCGAGGAATTCATCCTTGAGTTTGTTGCTGTGGGCCAGTTGCTGGTTGAGCACTTCGAGTTTCTGCCCGGCATCGAACAGGGTTTGCGCCTGTTGTTCGCGCATCGCGTTGATGCGGTCGGCCAGCGCCAACGACAGCAGCGCGACTTCGATCGCCGAACCGATCTGACTGGCGTACATGGTCAGGAACACGTTCGGCAGCAGGCCCAGCACCATCAGCGTATTGACGATGCCGCCGAGCAGGAATGCCGACCAGGCAATGATGAAATAACGCGCCACCCGCAAGCCACGCCACCAGGCGAGAATCCCGGCGGCGAAGATCACCACGGTGAACACCAGCGCCAACAGGGTCGCCAGGCGCAGCGACAATGCGTAACTGGTCATCAGCGACAGCCCGACCACCAGCGCGCCGAACGCGATCAGGGCGATCAGCAGATAGTCGAGCCAGCGGCTGTGGGTTCTGGTCTGCAGGAAACTGCGGGCGAACTGGCTGCCGAACAACCCGGCGCAACCGATGAAAAACGGTGTGGCGGCGTTGGCCCACCACGGATTGTCCGGCCAGAAATACTCGACCGCCGCGCCGTTCACCGACAGTTGATAAAGGCCGAACGAGGCGATGTAGAAGATGTAATAGAGGTAACTGGTGTCGCGCACGCTCAGGTAGATGAACAGGTTGTAGACCAGCATCCCCAGCAGCACGCCATAGATGATCCCCAGCACATACAGGCGCACCGGCTGGTCTTCGAGGTACGCGGTGCTCGACCATAACGTCACTGGTGCCTGGATCGAGCCTTCACTGGCCAGGCGCAGGTACACGGTTTTTTGCTGGTCAGGGGCGAAGGTCAGGTCGAACAGGTAATTGTTCTGCCGGATCTCGCGACTGGCGAACGGCAAGGCGTCGCCGGTCTGCCGGATCAGGCGGTAGTCGCCATTGGCATCGGCCATATAAAGGTCGAGGTGATCGAGCGGCGGATACGCCAGCTCCAGCAGCCAGGTGCGTTGCGCGGCCGGATTGTTTGGACGGTAATGCAGGTCGATCTTCAGCCAGAACGCCGAGCGCGAGTAACCGGCATTGAGCGTGGCTTTGTCGTGGGGTTTGAAATTGCCCGCCGCCGCTTGAGCGCGGACGTCGGCGATGTTCGCCTGACCGCTCGGGTCTTCGAACACTTGCAAGGAGCGGCCCAGGGGAAGGCTCTGGGTATTTTCGTCGAACTCGACGGCGCTTGCGAGGAGGGGCAAGCAGAACAGCAACATCAGCAAATAGCGCATTGAAGCCCCAGCGTGGCTCGTCCGGTTGTGTCAGGAAGCCCCCCATTCCCTTTGAGTAGACGTAAAACCGGTATTACCTGTTATTGGTTTGGATCCAGACTAGCATAGCCGTTGATGGCCATTGAGCACCATCGAAATTTTTCCTACAAAGGCTCTAGAACGGGCGTTTCAGAGCAAAGCAGCGAGCTAGAGCTGTTGAGTTGGTCAACTCAGTAAAGCAGCAGACATTGTGAATGCTTTTGTGATGACAAGCTCGATCGGGACTGAACCCCAAATTCAGCTTTGGTGGTAAGCTCGCGCACCATGAATATCTACAGCTCCCGCCCCGTTGTCCTCTGTCTCTCCGGCCACGACCCCAGTGGTGGCGCCGGCTTGCAGGCAGATATCGAAGCCCTGCTTGCGCAGGGTTGCCATGCGGCTCCGGCCGTCACCGCCCTGACCGTGCAAGACACCGTCAACGTCACTGACTTCCGCGTCCTCGACCGTGAGTGGGTACTGGCCCAGGCCAATGCCGTGCTCAACGACTCCGAAGTCGCTGCGGTCAAACTGGGCATGCTCGGCTCGCTGGAAATGGTCGACACCGTGGTCGAACTGCTTTCGGCGCACCCGCACCTGCCGGTAGTCTGCGACCCGGTGCTGCGTGCCGGCGGCGGCGGACGCCTGGGCAAGGACGAAGTCGGTTATGCGATGCGCGAGCGTCTGCTGCCGCTGTCGATCATTGCCACCCCCAACCTGCCCGAAGCGCGGATTCTCGCCGAACTGCCCGAAGGCACCGCGGATGAGTGCGCGGAAAAACTCCTGCCGTTCGTCAAAAACCTGCTGATCACCGGCGGCCATGGCGACGAAACTGAAATCCACAATCGCCTGTACAGCCGTGACGGCCTGCGTGAAACCTTCTATTGCCAGCGTTTGCCGGGCAGTTATCACGGCTCCGGCTGCACATTGGCCAGCGCCCTCGCCGGTCGGCTGGCCCAGGGCGAAAACCTCGCCAGCGCCGTGCGTACTGCACTGGATTACACCTGGCGCACCCTGCGCGATGCCGAACAACTGGGCAAAGGCCAGTTCGTGCCGCGTCGCCTGCCGCTGGATTTTTGCTCGTAACGTCGTGAGGTCTGCCTGATGAAACTCCGTGGCCTGTACGCCATCACCGACAGCCAATTGCTGGCGGGCAAGTTTCTGTCCTACGTGGAGGCGGCGCTGGAAGGCGGCGTCACCCTGCTGCAATACCGCGACAAAAGCAGCGACGAGGCCCGCCGCCTGCGCGAGGCCGAAGCGCTGCGCGATCTGTGCGAACGCTACAAGACGCAGTTGATCATCAACGATGACGCCGAGCTGGCCGCGCGCCTCAACGTCGGCGTGCACCTGGGGCAGACCGACGGCCCGCTGTCGCCGACCCGCGCCCTGCTCGGCTCCAAAGCCATCATCGGTTCGACCTGCCACGCGCAACTCGAACTGGCCGAGCAAGCCGCCAAAGAAGGCGCGAGCTATGTCGCCTTCGGTCGCTTCTTCAATTCCAACACCAAACCCGGCGCGCCAAGCTGCAGCCTCGATCTGCTCGACGAGGCCAAACGCAAGCTGCATCTGCCGGTCTGCGCGATTGGTGGCATCACCCTCGACAACGCCGCACCGCTGGTGGCCCACGGGGTCGACCTGCTGGCGGTGGTCCACGGTTTGTTCGGTGCCGAAAGCACCGCCGAAGTGACCCGCCGCGCCCGCGCCTTCAACGAACTTCTGAAAATCTGATTTGAGAGCCCGATCATGTCTCGTTCCGAAACCCTGTTTGCCAATGCCCAGAAACACATTCCCGGTGGCGTGAACTCGCCGGTTCGCGCGTTCAAGAGTGTGGGCGGCACACCGCTGTTCTTCAAGCATGCCGAAGGCGCCTACGTCACTGACGAAGACGACAAGCGTTATGTGGATTACGTCGGTTCGTGGGGGCCGATGATCCTCGGCCACAGCCACCCGGACGTGCTCGATGCAGTGCGCAATCAACTGCAACACGGCCTGTCCTACGGCGCGCCGACCGCGATGGAAACCGAGATGGCCGACCTGGTCTGCTCGCTGGTACCGTCGATGGACATGGTGCGCATGGTCAGCTCCGGCACCGAAGCGACCATGAGCGCGATTCGTCTGGCCCGTGGTTACACCGGTCGTGACAGCATCATCAAGTTCGAAGGTTGCTACCACGGTCACTCCGACAGCCTGCTGGTCAAGGCCGGTTCCGGCGCGCTGACCCAGGGCGTGCCAAGCTCCGCCGGTGTACCGGCCGCGTTCGCCAAACACACCCTGACCCTGCCGTTCAACGACATCGACGCCGTGGAGAAGATGCTCGCCGAAGTCGGTCAGGACGTCGCCTGCATCATCGTCGAGCCAGTCGCTGGCAACATGAACTGCGTGCCGCCGGCACCGGGTTTCCTCGAAGGCCTGCGCTCGCTGTGCGACAAGCATGGCGTGGTGCTGATTTTCGACGAAGTGATGACCGGTTTCCGCGTTGCCCTCGGCGGCGCCCAGGCGCACTACGGCGTGACCCCGGATCTGACCACGTTCGGCAAGATCATCGGTGGCGGCATGCCGGTCGGCTGCTTCGGCGGCAAGCGTGAAATCATGGAGCGCATCGCACCGCTGGGCCCGGTGTACCAGGCCGGCACCCTGTCGGGTAACCCGCTGGCGATGGCCGCCGGTCTGACCACCCTGCGCCTGATCAGCCGTCCGGGGTTCCACGCCGAACTGACCGACTACACCACGCGCCTGCTCGACGGCCTGCAACAACGCGCCGATGCCGCGGGCATTCCGTTCGTGACCACGCAAGCGGGTGGCATGTTCGGCCTGTACTTCAGCGGCGCCGACGACATCGTCACCTTTGAAGACGTGATGGCCAGCGACGCAGCACTGTTCGGTCGCTTCTTCCACCTGATGCTCGAAGGTGGCGTGTACCTGGCACCGAGTGCATTCGAAGCCGGTTTCACCTCGATCGCCCACGGCGAAGCCGAGCTGAAAATCACCCTGGACGCTGCCGAACGCGCCTTCGCTGCATTGAAGTAATCGCCGTACCGCTGACGTTGGCCATGGCCAGCGTCAGCTTTCACCTACACTCACGCCGTTTTTCCCACGCCTCTGCTAAAAATCCATCAGAAAGTGGCCGATATATTCCCCGCGCAGCAGAAAAACGAGTAAAGACTTTGTAAGGTTGGCCCTGCTTATTTCATAATGCGCGCTTATTGGATCCCTCGATGGGTCCGCGTGCCCTTCAGAGGTAAGTCGATTCCCATGAACCGCACCGGCCGCACCCTTGCCTTGGGCTGCCTGTTGCTCCTTCAGCCCCTGCTCGCGCATGCACAAGCAGGCGGCAACTCGTTGTTGATCCCGGCGATGGGTCGTTGCACCCTCAACACTCAGCCGCAAGACGTCACGCAGGCACTGGCCGCCTGCCAGAAAGCGGCCGACGAAGGGGATGCGCAAGCGCAATACGAGTTGGGTGAGTTCTACTACGACGGCAAGAATGCGCCACGCGATCTCAATCAAGCCCTGAGCTATTTCGAAAAGGCCTCGCTGCAAGGCCACGCTCAGGCGCAGTTCAAGCTTGGCACCATGTTCTTCCACGGCGAAGGCGTGCAGGCCAACAACATTCAGGCGTACATCGTGCTGAAGATGGCCGCGGTCAACGGCGCCGAAGATGCGCTGGACACCGCCGACGAAGTCTCCGAAAAAATGTCCCGCGAAGACCTCGAAACCGCGACCCAGGTGCTCGGGCAAATTTTCCGTAAATACCTGATGGAACTGCAGAGCGCCGACGGGCGTACGCCGTTTTCGCCACTTCCCTGATTTCTGCTTTGCTCTGACTATCCCCATTCGCGAGCAGGCTCGCTCCCACATTTGATCTCCAGCGCTGCGAAGATCTTTTGTGGGAGCGAGCCTGCTCGCGAAGGGGGCGACGCGGTTCTGAGCCCTACTTCTCAGGCATCGGCATCGGAAACGGCATCACATTGCCGACCGCGCCACGGGCTTCGCTGATTTTCGGGGTGCCCAGACGTTCCACCTCGTCGATGCGCACGATCGAATGCATCGGCACAAAGCTGCGCACCACACCTTCGAACTGCGCCTTGAGCTTCTCTTCGCTCGGATCGACCACCACTTGCGTGCGCTCGCCAAAGACGAACTCTTCCACTTCCAGAAAACCCCACAGATCACTTTGATAGATCTGCTTGGCGTACATTTCGAACACCTGGCCCTGGTTGAGGAAAATCACCTTATAGATTGGAGCTTCGCGTTTGGTCATGACGGGGGGATAACATCGGGGATAAAAATGAGGGCGCAAACTATAGCATAGCCGCCGGACGCACAGCGGTAGGAACCTGAGGGCTTGTTCCCTATAATGCGCGGTTCTTTGAATCAGGTGACGACCTTACTCCATGGCCAAGAAGCTTTACATCGAAACCCACGGTTGCCAGATGAACGAGTACGACAGCTCGCGCATGGTTGATCTGCTGGGCGAACATCAGGCCCTGGAAGTCACCGCCCGCGCCGAAGACGCCGACGTGATTCTGCTCAACACCTGCTCGATCCGCGAACGTGCTCAGGATCGGGTGTACTCGCAGCTCGGCCGCTGGCGCGAACTGAAACTGGCCAACCCGGACATGGTGATCGCCGTCGGTGGTTGCGTGGCCAGCCAGGAAGGCGCGGCGATCCGTGATCGCGCCCCGTATGTCGACGTGGTCTTCGGCCCGCAGACCCTGCACCGTCTGCCGGAAATGATCGACGCCGCGCGCAGCAGCAAGTTGCCGCAAGTCGACGTCTCGTTCCCGGAAATCGAAAAATTCGACCATTTGCCCGAGCCGCGCATCGACGGCCCGAGCGCCTACGTGTCGGTGATGGAAGGTTGCAGCAAGTACTGCACGTTCTGCGTGGTGCCCTACACCCGTGGCGAAGAAGTCAGCCGGCCGTTCGATGACGTGATTGCCGAGATCATTCACCTCGCCGAAAACGGCGTGCGTGAAGTCACCTTGCTCGGGCAGAACGTCAACGGCTATCGCGGCCTGACCCACGATGGGCGTCTGGCCGATCTGGCCGAGCTGATCCGCGTGGTCGCCGCTGTCGACGGCATCGACCGCATCCGCTACACCACTTCGCACCCGCTGGAGTTCTCCGACAGCCTGATCCAGGCCCACGCCGAAGTGCCGGAGCTGGTCAAACACCTGCACTTGCCGGTGCAGTCGGGTTCCGACCGGATCCTCGCGGCGATGAAGCGCAACCACACCGCGCTGGAGTACAAATCCAAGCTGCGCAAACTGCGCGCTGCGGTACCGGGGATCTGCATCAGTTCGGACTTCATCGTCGGCTTCCCTGGCGAGACCGAGAAAGACTTCGAACAGACCATGAAGCTGATTGCCGACGTCGGTTTCGACTTTTCCTACTCGTTCGTCTACAGCCAGCGCCCGGGCACGCCGGCGGCCGATCTGGCCGACGACACCCCGGAAGAGCTGAAGAAAGAACGCCTGAACGCCTTGCAGCATCGTTTGAATCAGCAAGGGTTCGAGATCAGCCGACAAATGGTCGGTTCGATCCAGCGCATTCTGGTCACCGACTACTCGAAGAAAGACCCGGGCGAGCTGCAAGGGCGTACCGAGAATAATCGTATCGTCAACTTCCGCTGCGATAATCCGACCCTGATCGGCCAGTTCGCCGACGTACACATCGACGCGGCGCAACCGCACTCGCTGCGCGGCTCGCTGGTCCAATAACACCGCAAATCCCTGTGGGAGCGAGCCTGCTCGCGAAAGCGGTCTGTCAGACACCTCAATGTTGAATGTGTCGCCGCCTTCGCGAGCAGGCTCGCTCCCACAGGTACAGCGCCAGGGGCATGAATCGGGCGAGTTCATATAAGAGCTTTCGCACCCACGCCACTGGCGTTATCCTTGATTTCATCTTAATTGCCCCAGGGCGGCTAAATACGACCTTGAACGCACCCATAGAACCACATCGTTTTATCCTCGAGCCCTTTGAGGCTCGCCGCTTCGCCAATCTGTGCGGGCAATTCGACGAGCATCTGCGCTTGATCGAACAGCGCCTGGCCATCGAGATCCGTAATCGCGGAAACCAGTTCGAGCTGATCGGCGACCCCAAGCACACCACGTCTGCGGAAAACCTGCTGCGCCGCCTGTACCGCGAAACCAAGGGTACCGAGCTGTCGCCAGACATGGTGCACCTGTTCCTTCAGGAATCGGCTGTGGTCGAACTGGACAACCACGCCCCCGCCGAAGCCTCCGTCGCCCTGCGCACCAAGAAAGGCATGATTCGCCCACGCGGCTTGAATCAGCTGCGCTACGTGAAGGAAATCCTCGGCAACGACATCAACTTCGGCATCGGTCCGGCCGGTACCGGCAAGACCTATCTGGCCGTGGCTTGCGCCGTCGATGCCCTGGAGCGCGAGCAGATCCGCCGCATCCTGCTGGTACGTCCGGCGGTTGAAGCGGGTGAAAAACTCGGCTTCCTGCCCGGCGACCTGAGCCAGAAGATCGACCCGTACCTGCGCCCGCTGTACGACGCCCTCTACGAAATGCTCGGCTTCGAATATGTGGCCAAGCTGATCGAGCGCCAGGTGATCGAAGTCGCGCCGCTGGCCTACATGCGCGGTCGTACGCTGAACAATAGCTTCATCATTCTCGACGAAAGCCAGAACACCACCGTCGAGCAGATGAAAATGTTCCTGACCCGGATCGGCTTTGGCTCCACCGCGGTCATCACCGGCGACATCACCCAGGTCGACCTGCCGCGCGGCACCAAGTCCGGGCTGCACCATGTGATCGAAGTGCTCAAGGACGTTCCGGGCATCAGCTTCACCCATTTCCAGCCCAAAGACGTTGTGCGTCACCCGTTGGTGCAGCGGATCGTCGAGGCCTACGAGCGCTTCGAGACCCGTGCCGAAGCCGCCAGGGAAACCTCGCGCGATGCTTGAGCTGGATCTGCAAATCGCTACCGAAGCGAACGCCCCGAGTGAAGCCGACTTCCGCAAATGGTGCGAACTGGCCCTGCGCCAGCGCAGCGCCGACTCGGAAATGACCATTCGTCTGGTTGACGAGGAAGAAGGTCGTGAGCTGAATCACACCTGGCGCCATAAGGATTACGCGACCAACGTCCTGTCGTTCCCGGCCGAAGTCCCTGACGAGTTTCTCGACATCCCGCTGCTCGGCGATCTGGTGATCTGCGTGGCCGTGGTCGAGCGCGAAGCTGCCGAACAAGGCAAGGAACTCCAGGCCCATTGGGCACATCTAGTCATTCACGGCTGCTTGCATCTGCTCGGTTACGACCATATAGATGACGACGAAGCCGAAGAAATGGAAGCACTGGAACGCGAGTTGCTTGCCGAACTGGGCTATCCCGATCCGTACGCGGACGACGAAGCCGAAACATCCCCTATCGTTACAACAAAGGATTCAGAGTAATCGCTATGAGCGAAGATCGATCGAGCAACGGGCAGAAGTCATGGCTGGGTAAACTGACCCAGGCTTTTGCCCACGAGCCGAAGAACCGTCAGGAGCTGCTTGAGCTGCTGCGTGATGCACATCAGAACAAACTGCTGGACAGCGAAGCGCTGGCCATCGTCGAAGGCGCCATCCAGGTGGCTGACCTGCAAGTACGCGATATCATGGTGCCGCGCTCGCAGATGATCAGCATCAAGGCGAACCAGACACCCCGTGAATTCCTCCCGGCCGTGGTCGACTCGGCCCACTCGCGCTATCCGGTCATCGGCGAAAGCCACGACGACGTGATGGGCGTGCTGCTGGCCAAGGATCTGCTGCCGCTGATCCTCAAGGAGAACGGCGACAGCTTCAACATCAAGGACCTGCTGCGCCCGGCCACCTTCGTGCCCGAGTCCAAGCGTCTGAACGTGTTGCTGCGTGAATTCCGCGCCAACCACAACCACATGGCCATCGTCATCGACGAATACGGCGGCGTCGCCGGCCTGGTGACGATTGAAGACGTGCTGGAACAGATCGTCGGCGACATCGAAGACGAGCACGACGTCGAAGAAGACAGCTACATCAAGCCGCTGCCCAGCGGTGACTTCCTGATCAAGGCCCTGACGCCGATCGAGAACTTCAACGAGTTCTTCGACAGCGAATTCTCCGACGACGAATTCGACACCGTCGGCGGCTTGGTGATGAGCGCGTTCGGGCACTTGCCAAAACGCAACGAAATCACTGAAATCGGCGCCTATCGTTTCCGCATCCTGAACGCCGACAGCCGTCGGATTCATTTGCTGCGACTGACGCCAATCGCTCGTTAAATCTAAGGATTGGGGTATGTCATCAGCTATTTCCTGTATCGCGTTGCGCCTGAAAGCGGGCCAGGCAAGGCGCAGTCCGCAGGGAATGGCATTCCCTTTCCAAGGACTGCAACGCAGCATGGCCCGCTTTCAGGCGTAACCCGGAGGGCCGGGCCTGCTGTTACGCAGGGCTGCGTTGCTCGTCGTTCATTTGAAAAACCAAACTTCACTCCTCGCGCCTTGCCCTGCGTAACAGCAGACCCGGCGCGATACAGGAAATAGCTGATGACATACCCCCTGCGCTGGACAACCCGCCCCGGCTGGCCCGGTAACCTGCTGGCCGTGGCGGCCGGTGCAATCACTACCTTCGCCCTGGCCCCGTTCAACATCTGGCCGCTGGCTTTGCTCGCGGTTGGGCTGTTCTACGCCGGCCTGCGCGAGCTGAAACCGCGTCAGGCGCTGGGCCGTGGCTGGTGTTTCGGTTTCGGCCTGTTCGGCGCCGGCACCAGTTGGATCTACTACAGCATCCACCATTTCGGTGGCGCATCGGTGCTGCTGGCCGGGTTCCTGATGTTGCTGTTCACCGCAGCGATCGCCTTTTTCTTCGCCCTGCCCGCCTGGGTCTGGGCGCGCTGGTTGCGCCGCAATGAAGCACCGCTGGCCGATGCGCTGGCGTTTGCCGCGCTGTGGGTCGGGCAGGAAGCGTTTCGTGGCTGGTTCCTCACTGGTTTTCCGTGGCTCTACTCCGGCTACAGCCAGCTCGACGGCCCATTGGCCGGGCTCGCGCCGGTGGGCGGCATGTGGCTGGTGTCGTTCGTGCTGGCGCTGACTGCGGCGCTGATCTATAACGCGCCGCGCTTGCTGCAAACCGGTCGTAAAGGCTTTATCGCGGCCGGTTTGCTGTTGCTGGTCGGGCCATGGGTGGCGGGTATTGCGCTCAAGGGCCACGCCTGGACCAGTCCGTCCGGCCCGGCACTGAGCGTCGCCGCGATTCAGGGCAACGTCGAACAAAGCATGAAATGGGATCCGGCGCAGCTTAACGCGCAACTGGCGCTGTACCGCGACCTGAGTTTTCGCTCGAAGCCGGTGGACCTGCTGATCTGGCCGGAAACCGCGGTACCGGTGCTCAAGGAGTCCGCCGAGGGCTACTTGAACATGATGGGCAACTTCGCCGCCGAGCGTAAATCGGCGTTGATCACCGGCGTACCGATCCGCGAGACGGTTCGTCACGAAAAACGCTTCTTCAACGGCATCACCGTGGTCGGCGAAGGCGATGGCACCTACCTCAAGCAGAAACTGGTGCCGTTCGGTGAGTATGTACCGTTGCAGGATCTGCTGCGCGGGTTGATCGCGTTCTTTGACTTGCCGATGTCCGACTTCGCTCGCGGTCCGGCGGATCAGCCGCTGCTGCAGGCCAAGGGTTATCAAATCGCGCCATTCATCTGCTACGAAGTGGTGTACCCGGAATTTGCCGCTGGGCTGTCGGCACGCAGCGATCTGCTGCTGACAATCAGCAACGACACCTGGTTCGGCACCTCGATCGGCCCGCTGCAACACCTGCAAATGGCGCAAATGCGCGCACTTGAGGCCGGCCGCTGGATGATCCGCGCTACGAACAATGGCGTGACTGGGCTGATCAACCCGTTCGGGCAGATCACCGAGCAGATCCCGCAGTTCGAACAGGGCATTCTGTATGGCGAAGTGGTGCCGATGCACAACCTGACGCCGTACCTGCAATGGCGTTCATGGCCGCTGATCATCGTCTGTGTGCTGCTGTTTGGCTGGGCGCTGATGGCGAGCCGGATGTCGAAAACCCTTTAAAAAGCTTCGCGAGCAAGCCCGCTCCCATATTTGGAATGCAATTCAAATGTGGGAGCGGGCTTGCTCGCGAATGGACATCAGTAGCACCCAATCAATCAGGGTTGGCATCACCCCGGTAAAACAGCGAATACCCCACCTGCCCCACCGCCTCATTCAGCAACTGCCCGCTCTGCCAGATCGACTTGAACTCCGGCAGCCAGCCACCAAACGGGCGCGCATTATCGGTTCCGAGAAACCCGACGGGCGCCGGCACCACTTCGAATCCTGCCTGCTGGAAACACCACACGGCGCGCGGCATGTGCCAGGCCTGCGTGACCACCACGACGCGCTTGATGCCTTGGGGCAACAAGATGTCGGCGCTGAATTTGGCGTTTTCCCAGGTGGTACGGCTCTCGCCTTCCTGCCAGCGCGTGGTCACGCCGAAATCATCGCGCAACGAATCGGCCATCAGCTTCGCCTCGGTCGGCGGCGTGCCGTAATGCAGGCCACCGCTGGTCAGAATCGGCAGCCCGGAGGCCTTGGCCAGTCGCGCCGCATAGCGCTGACGCTCCAGCCCCACGCCGGTTGGCTGGTCCTCGCCCCAGGCCAGATCGCCGCGCTCGCGCCCGGAGCCCAGCACCACGATGGCATCGGCGCGCTGCGCCAATATCGACCACGACTCACGGGGCAGCGGCGGCTCACGCTCCAGCGCTTTGGCGCCCCATTGCACCACCACCGGCAGGCTCATCAGCCAGAAACCACCCAGGCCAAGGGCAAAACACAGACCGGCCAGCCGTGGCCGGGAGCGGCGCAGCCACCAGGCGACCAGCAACAGCAGCAAAAGAATGCCAGGCGGCAATAGAAGTTGTTTGATGAAGTAACGCAAAGGCATCGGGGCATCTCCAGAGATGCCCGAAGCCTAAGAGTGTTAACGAAACGTTACAACCGATAGGTAGGATCCTGTTGGAAAAGATCCGTTACTTGACCTGCCATGCGATTACTTGGCCTGCACAGAACGAACCTTTACGGTGTCTCTGCCGGGCGCCTTGTCCTTGAGCCAGATGACCTTGGCTGAATGTGCTGCATCGAGCTGTTTCACTGCCTGCGACAGGTATCCATGCGATTCACGCTCACTGCGATCCAGATAGGCCTTGACCAGTTTGAACTCGGCGGGGCTCAAGCCACGCAATTCCAGTTCCACGGGGCGCTCATCGCGCAGCCGGCCAGCGGTTTTTGCAGCGTCGAGCGCCATGCCCAGACGATCCATCAACCGTTCATACAACTCGGGTTTCGTCACGTTTTTCTGCCGTTGCTCCACCATCCCTCACCTCATTGAAGATAAGACTCACTCCCCAATAAGAGCTTAGCTTCGCTGCACAAACCGGCTGAACGCCGCGACCAACGGCCCTCGCCACGGTTTTCCGGGGCCAGACAGCTGTAATCAGGGTTTCCCTAGGCCAAGCGCGGTCATGTATGCTACGGCGCTTCCTGTCATTCCACTTCCAGCCTGTCCGGAGCATCCCCCGGAGGGCGCGTTGAAGAGGATTAGGCCACCCCTATCCAGTACAAAAGTAGCCATGCACGAACAATATCAGCCCCGTGAAATCGAAGCCGCCGCCCAGTCGTTCTGGGACGAGCAAAAGTCCTTTGAAGTCAGTGAACAGCCAGGCAAGGAAACCTACTACTGCCTGTCGATGTTCCCTTACCCCAGCGGCAAGCTACACATGGGGCACGTGCGCAACTACACCATCGGCGACGTGATCTCCCGCTACCAGCGCATGCAAGGCAAGAACGTTCTGCAACCGATGGGTTGGGACGCCTTCGGCATGCCGGCGGAAAACGCCGCGATGAAGAACAACGTGGCACCCGCCAAGTGGACCTACGAAAACATCGCCTATATGAAGTCCCAGCTGCGCAGCCTGGGCCTCGCGGTGGACTGGTCCCGTGAAGTGACCACCTGCAAGCCGGATTACTACCGCTGGGAACAATGGCTGTTCACCCGCCTGTTCGAAAAAGGCGTGATCTACCGCAAGAACGGCACCGTGAACTGGGACCCGGTCGACCAGACCGTGCTGGCCAACGAACAAGTGATCGACGGGCGCGGCTGGCGCTCCGGCGCGCTGATCGAAAAGCGCGAAATCCCGATGTACTACTTCAAGATCACCGCTTATGCGGATGAGCTGCTGGAGAGCCTCGACGAACTGACTGGCTGGCCGGAACAGGTCAAGACCATGCAGCGCAACTGGATCGGCAAATCCCGCGGCATGGAAGTACAGTTCCCGTACAACGTCGACTCGATCGGCGAAGCAGGCACCCTCAAGGTTTTCACCACCCGTCCGGACACCCTGATGGGCGCGACCTACGTTGCCGTGGCTGCCGAGCACCCGCTGGCCACCCAGGCCGCGCAGAACAACCCGGAGCTGCAAGCGTTCATCGCCGAATGCAAGGGCGGCAGCGTGGCTGAAGCCGACGTCGCCACCCAAGAGAAAAAAGGCCTGCCGACCGGCCTGTTCGTCGAGCACCCGCTGACCGGTGAAAAACTCCCGGTATGGGTCGCCAACTACGTGCTGATGCACTACGGCGACGGCGCGGTAATGGCTGTGCCGGCGCACGACGAGCGCGATTTCGAATTCGCCCACAAGTACAACCTGCCGGTCAAATCGGTGGTGCGCACCAGCTCCGGCGACACCAACCCGGCTCCGTGGCAAGACGCCTACGGCGAGCACGGTACGCTGATCAATTCCGGCGAGTTCGACGGCCTGGACTTCACCGGCGCTTTCGACGCCATGGAAGTCGCCCTGATCAAGAAAAACCTCGGTGCCTCGCGCACTCAGTTCCGCCTGCGCGACTGGGGCATCAGCCGTCAGCGCTACTGGGGTTGCCCGATCCCGATCATCCACTGCGCCACGTGCGGTGACGTGCCGGTGCCGGAAGACCAGTTGCCGGTGGTGCTGCCGGAAGACGTGGTGCCGGACGGCGCCGGTTCGCCGCTGGCGCGCATGCCGGAGTTCTACGAGTGCAGCTGCCCGAAATGCGGCCAGCCTGCCAAGCGTGAAACCGACACCATGGACACCTTCGTCGAGTCCTCGTGGTACTACGCCCGTTACGCCTCGCCGCACTTCGAAGGTGGCCTGGTGGAAAAATCCGCGGCCGACCACTGGTTGCCGGTGGATCAGTACATCGGCGGTATCGAACACGCCATTCTTCACCTGCTGTACGCGCGTTTCTTCCACAAGCTGATGCGTGACGAAGGTCTGGTCAGCTCCAACGAGCCGTTCAAGAACCTGCTGACCCAGGGCATGGTGATCGCCGAAACTTACTATCGCCGCGAAGCCAATGGTGCCTACACCTGGTTCAACCCGGCGGACGTGGAACTGGAGCGTGACAGCAAGGCCAAGGTCATCAGCGCCAAACTGAAATCCGACGGCTTGCCGGTGGAAATCGGTGGCACCGAGAAAATGGCCAAGTCGAAGAACAACGGCGTCGACCCACAGTCGATGATCGATCAGTTTGGCGCCGACACCTGCCGCCTGTTCATGATGTTCGCTTCGCCGCCGGACATGAGCGCCGAATGGTCGGACTCCGGCGTTGAAGGCTCGCACCGTTTCCTCAAGCGCGTCTGGCGCCTGGCGCAGGCCCATGTGACCCAGGGCCTGCCGGGCAAGCTGGACATCGCCGGCCTGAACGACGAGCAGAAAGTTGTGCGCCGCGCCATCCACCTGGCCATCAAACAGGCCAGCCATGACGTCGGCCAGAACCACAAATTCAACACCGCCATCGCTCAGGTGATGACGCTGATGAACGTGCTGGAAAAAGCTGCGCAAGGCACCGAACAGGACCGCGCGCTGATTCACGAAGGTCTGGAAGCCGTGACGTTGCTGCTGGCTCCAATCACGCCGCACATCAGCCATGAGCTGTGGAATCAACTGGGCCACGCTGACCCGGTGATCGATGCCGGCTGGCCTGCGGTCGATGAAAGCGCACTGGTGCAGGACAGCCTGCAACTGGTCATTCAAGTGAACGGCAAGCTGCGTGGCCAGATCGAAATGCCGGCCAGCGCCACCCGCGAAGAAGTTGAAGCGGCGGCCCGCGCCAACGAAAACGTGCTGCGTTTCGTCGACGGTCTGACCATTCGCAAAGTGATCGTTGTACCAGGGAAACTGGTTAACATCGTCGCCAGCTAAATTGGATTGGGCGTCAGGTTCGCCTGACGCACTGTAAAACCTTTCGGGCCGCAGGGTCGGCCCACATGGTTTCAAGGGGAGCAACACAATGATCAAACGCAATCTGCTGGTGATGGGCCTCGCCGTTCTGCTGAGCGCCTGCGGTTTCCAGCTGCGTGGCACCGGCACCAACGAACTGTCGATCAAGGAGCTCGATCTGAGCGCCCGTAACGCTTATGGCGAGACCGTCACCCAGCTGCGTCAGGTGCTCGAGTCCAGCGGCGTCAAGGTCTACAGCGGTGCACCGTACAAGCTGTATCTGGCTGACGAACAGGAAAACCAGCGTATCCTCAGCTACGCCGGTGCCGGTCGTACGGGTGAGTACCAAGTGACCACCGTGCTGAACTACGACATCGTAGGCGAACACAATCTGAACCTGCTGAGCGACAAGCTTGAAGTGCAGAAAGTATTCATCCACGACGGCAACAACCTCGTCGGCTCCGATCAGGAAGCCAACGACGCCCGTCGCGAAACCCGTCGCGAACTGGTTCAGCGCATGATGCTGCGCCTGCAACAGCTGACGCCGGGTCAACTGCAGCAATTGCAGCAAGCGGCCAACGACCGTGCCCGGGCTGAAGCCGACGCGCTGAAGGCGGCACAGAAAGCTGAAGCGGAAACCCCGCGTCAGTCGCCGCTCGAACTGCCGCAGCAGTAAGACGTACGGGGCGCTCAGGCGCCCCGTTCGCCCTCTCTTATGAAGCTCGCTCCCGCTCAACTCGGCAAACACCTGCAAGGTGCGCTCGCGCCCGTCTATATCATCAGCGGCGATGACCCGCTGTTGTGCCAGGAAGCCGCCGACGCCATTCGCAGTGCTGCCCGCCAGCAAGGTTTCGACGAACGCCAGGTGTTCGCCGCCGACGCCAATTTCGATTGGGGGACCTTGTTGCAGGCCGGCGCCAGCATGTCGCTGTTCGCCGAAAAACGCCTACTGGAACTGCGCCTGCCTTCGGGCAAGCCCGGTGACAAGGGCGCTGCCGCGCTGATCGAATACTGCTCGCGCCCCGCTGAAGACACGGTGCTGCTGATCAGCTTGCCCAAGCTCGACGGCAGTGCGCAGAAAACCAAGTGGGGCAAGGCCCTGGTCGAAGGCCAGCAGACCCAGTTCATCCAGATCTGGCCGGTGGATGCCAACCAGTTGCCGAGCTGGATTCGCCAGCGTCTGTCGCAGGCCGGCTTGTCGGCCAGCCAGGACGCGGTCGAACTGATCGCCGCACGCGTCGAGGGCAACCTGCTCGCCGCCGCGCAGGAAATCGAAAAGCTCAAGTTGATGGCCGAAGGTGGGCAGATCACCGTCGAAACCGTGCAGGCCGCGGTGGCTGACAGTGCGCGCTTCGACGTGTTTGGCCTGACCGACGCCGTACTCAACGGCGAACCGGCCCACGCCTTGCGCATGCTTGAAGGCCTGCGCGGTGAAGGCGTCGAGCCACCGGTGATTCTCTGGGCACTGGCGCGGGAGTTGCGCCTGCTGGCCAATATCTCGCTGCAGTACAGCCAAGGCACGCCGCTGGACAAGTGCTTCAGCCAGGCGAAACCGCCAGTCTGGGACAAGCGCAAACCGCTGATGAGCAAAGCCCTGCAACGCTACTCGGCGCAACGCTGGGCGCAGTTGTTGCTCGAAGCCCAGCGCATCGATGCGCAGATCAAGGGTCAGGCCGCCGGTTCGCCGTGGATGAGCCTGAGCCGGTTGGCGCTGTTGATGTCGGGCCAGCGTCTTTCACTGCCCGCCGAGTAAGACGTTCAACCGCATAACGCCCTTTCGCGAGCAAGCCCGCTCCCACAGTCGATCGCATTCACATGATAGAACTCGGTCGACTGTGGGAGCGGGCTTGCTCGCGAAGGCGTCAGAATATTCCTACGCAATAGAGGCTGGACAGACGCGCGGCTTCGGCAGATTATTCGCCCCGCAGCACCCACCTACCGAGAGAACCCTCATGAGCAAAAAGCCATCGAAACATGGCCCGAACAAGGCCAAATCCATCATCGCCCAACCCCTGTTCCGCAGTCGCCAGGAACGACCAACCAAGGGTAAAGGCAGCTACCGCCGCGAAGCCTTCCAGTCTAATAGCTGGGAGGCTTCTTACTTTCTGGCTGCCTGAAGCACAGCACCCCCTGGTCATGTTAAGGTCTGCACCTGATTCGTATCCCCTGGAACTGTGCATGCCCTTCAGTCTTTCCCGTCGTTGGCCCGTTCGCCAACTGATCGCTGCCTCCAGCTTCATTCTGCTTGTCGCCTGCGCGGAAAAACCTACCGCCGCCGATGCGCAACCCCTTCAAGCCGCCCCTGTCGCAACAGCCCCGGCAATCATCCCGCCGGTAGTGCCGTCCGCTGACCCGCTTGATCTTCAGCCAACCCAGACCTTTGCCGAATGGCAGGCGGGTTTCCGCAAGGATGCCTTGGCAGCCGGGATCCGCGCCGATCTGTTCGACCGCGCGTTTGCCAATGTCAGCTTCGATGCCAGTGTGATCAAAGCCGACCGCAGCCAGCCGGAGTTCTCTCGTCCAGTATGGGAATACCTCGATGGCGCCCTGTCGCCGCTGCGAGTGCGCAAGGGGCAGGCGCTGATCAGTCAGTACGCCGACATCCTGCAAAGCATCGAACAGCGTTATGGCGTGGATCGCCAGGCACTGGTGTCGGTATGGGGCATGGAAAGCAACTTCGGTCAGTTCCAGGGCAGCAAATCGGTGATCAACTCGCTGGCGACCCTGGCCTACGAAGGCCGTCGCCCCGCATTTGCTCATGCACAACTGATCGCGGCGCTGCAGATCCTGCAGCAGGGTGACATCACGCCAGAAAAGATGCTTGGCTCGTGGGCCGGTGCGATGGGCCAGACCCAGTTCATTCCGACCACCTACAACACCCACGCGGTGGACTTCGACGGTGACGGCCGCCGCGACATCTGGGGCAGCCCGGCCGATGCGCTGGCCTCCACCGCGCACTACCTGCAAAGCTCCGGCTGGCAGCGTGGTCAGCCGTGGGGCTTTGAAGTGCAGCTGCCGAGCGGCTTCAACTACACCCTCGCCGATGGCACGATTCGCAAGACCGTCACCGAATGGCGTCAACTCGGCGTGATCCTGCCCAATGGCGGTCAGGCCCCAGCCGGTTCGGAACAGCTGTCCGCGGCCCTGCTGCTGCCGGCCGGTTACCGTGGTCCGGCGTTCCTGATCCTCGATAATTTCCGGGCGATCCTCAAGTACAACAACTCGTCGTCCTATGCACTGGCCGTCAGCCTGTTGTCCGAGCGCTTCAATGGCGCAGGCCTGATCAACGGCACATGGCCGAAAGACGACCTGCCATTGAGCCGTACCGAACGTATCGAATTGCAGACCCTGCTGAGTGCGCGTAACTACGATGCGGGAACGGCGGATGGGATTATCGGCGCCAATACCCGCAAGGCGATCCGCAGTGCCCAGCAGGCGCTGGGTTGGCCGGCGGATGGTTATCCGACGCATAAGTTGCTTGAGAGCCTGCGTACTCAATAGAAGATAGCCGTATGGCTGATGCCGCCTTCGCGAGCAAGCCCGCTCCCACATTGGTTCTGTGTACGACACGAATCAAATGTGGGAGGGGGCTTGCTCCCGAAGACTGACTCACTGGCAATCAAACCCTAGCGTTTGATCACTACATCCTGTTCCAGCATCAATTCCTTCTTCCCCGCATCCAGCCGCACCAGCGCCCCCATCGGCAGCGTCAGGTTCGGATCACAATGCCCGCTGCGCCACCCCGACAGCACCGGAATCCGTAACGGCTCGAACGTCTGCTTGAGCAAGCGATTCAGCGCCTCGACATCGACCCCGGCGACATCCCCCACCAGCACCCCGCGCAATCTGGCCAGCTTGCCAGCCAGACGCATCTGCGTGAGCAAACGGTCGATGCGGTACAGCGGCTCGTTGACGTCCTCGATCAGCAGAATCACGCCCTCGACATCAATCTCATACGGCGTGCCCAGCGTTGCGGCGATCATCGCCAGATTGCCGCCGAGCAAACGCCCGTGCGCAATGCCCGGTTCGACGGTGGTCAAGGGATAAGCCACCGGATGGCTCAACACACTCCCCGCCTTCAACTGACCGCGCAGCATGGCGAAGAATGAGGTGACAGTCGGCGGCTCCTTGTCGCCCAGCAGGTCGGCATTGAGCAACGGGCCATGGAAGGTCACGAACCCGGCGTAGCGGCTGATCGCCAGATGCAGCGCGGTGATATCGCTGTAGCCGACAAACGGCTTGGCGTGGCGGCTGAGCAGATCGTAATCGATCCGGTCCAGCAGGCGCGGCGTACCGTAGCCGCCGCGCAGGCAGATGATCGCGTCGACTTCAGGGTCGGCGAACGCGGCATGCAGGTCGTTGAGGCGCACGTCATCGCTGCCGGCCAGATAGCCGTCCTTCTCGTAGACACCGGGGAACACTTTCAGCGCATACCCGCGGGCGCGCATCCACTGCACAGCCTTTTCCGTGTCCAGCGCACCGGGGCCAGCAGGGGCGATCACGCCGATCAGCCCTTCGGATGGCAGCGCCGGTACGGGTTTATGCGGAAAAAGGCTGTGGGTCGGTCGAACGGTCATCCATGGGTCTCCCTGTGTAAAGTCTTGCAGACACAGTAGTCAGGTCCAGAGACAAACAAAAGAGTGCGCGGCAGGCCCAAACAAAAATACCCGCCGAGGCGGGTATTTTTCGAGGCTATCAGCGCCGGATCAGGAACCGAGCAGTTCAGCCTTGACCAGTTTCGCCTGCTCGTCGGCGTGATACGAGGAACGTACCAGCGGGCCGGAAGCAACGTTCTTGAAGCCCATCTTGTAACCTTCCTCGGCGAACCAGGCGAAGGTGTCCGGGTGCACGAAACGCTGCACCGGCAAGTGGCTGCGCGACGGTTGCAGGTACTGGCCGAGGGTCAGCATGTCGATGTCGTGTTCGCGCATGCGCTTCATGACTTCGATGACTTCTTCGTCGGTCTCGCCCAGACCCAGCATCAGGCCGGATTTGGTCGGAATGTGCGGCATCATCTGCTTGAAGCGTTGCAGCAGGGTCAGCGACCACTGGTAATCCGAACCCGGACGCGCAGCCTTGTACAGGCGCGGCACGGTTTCCAGGTTGTGGTTGAACACATCCGGCGGCTCGGCAGCGGTGATTTCCAGGGCGATGTCCATGCGGCCACGGTAGTCCGGGACCAGGGTTTCCAACTGCACGTTCGGCGACAGCTTGCGGATCTCGCGGATGCAGTCAGCAAAGTGCTGGGCACCACCGTCACGCAGGTCGTCGCGGTCAACCGAGGTGATCACCACGTACTTGAGCTTGAGGTCGGCAATGGCGATCGCCAGGCTCTCCGGCTCGTTGACGTCCAGTGGTTTCGGACGACCGTGGCCAACGTCGCAGAACGGGCAACGACGGGTGCAGATGTCGCCCATGATCATGAAGGTCGCGGTGCCGCCGGAGAAGCACTCGCCCAGGTTCGGGCAGGAGGCTTCTTCGCAGACGCTGTGCAGCTTGTGCTTGCGCAGCAGACTCTTGATCCGGTCGACTTCCGGCGAAACCGGGATGCGCACGCGAATCCAGTCGGGTTTCTTCGGCAGTTCGGTGGTCGGAATGATCTTTACCGGGATGCGTGCAACCTTCTCGGCGCCGCGCAGCTTGACGCCGGCTTCAACCTTGGGACGCGGGGCCGGGCGCTCGGTCACGTCGAGCGTCGGGATCATGGTTTGCACTGCATCAGTAGTCATATCAGTCGATTCCGCCCGTCAGGGTCGTCTGCTCAGCATAGTCGAGGTGTTTGACGAGCTGCGCGCGCAGCCGGGCACTTACCTCGGCAAATTCAATCGATCCTGCGTGATCGCTCAGCTGGGTCATCGCCAGCCCGGCATAGCCGCAGGGATTAATCCGTCGAAACGGCTCCAGGTTCATATCCACGTTCAGGGCCAGGCCATGAAAGGAGCAACCGTGGCGAATCCGCAAACCCAGAGAAGCGATTTTCGCTCCGTCGACGTAGACGCCGGGAGCATCTGGCTTGGCGGCGGCGGTGACGCCGTAGCTGGCCAGCAGTTCGATAAGGCACTGTTCCATGCGCGTGACCAGATCACGTACGCCGAAACCCAGCTTGCGCACATCCAGCAACAGGTAAGCCACCAATTGGCCCGGGCCATGATAAGTCACCTGCCCGCCGCGATCGACCTGTACCACCGGGATATCGCCCGGCAGCAACAGGTGTTCGGCCTTGCCGGCCTGGCCCTGGGTGAACACCGGTGGGTGCTCGACCAGCCAGATTTCGTCGGCGGCATCGCTGCCGCGCTCGTTGGTGAAGCGTTGCATGGCATGCCAGACCGGCTCGTAAGCCATCTGGCCAAGTTCGCGAAAGCCCAGCGTGCCCGGCATCACAACACCATGTGCACGAAACCGGAAGCCCGCAGTTCGCTGTTGATGTTGTACAGCTGATCCTGGTCTGTCGCGACGATGTGCAGCTGGATGGTGGTGTACTTGCCGTTGCTGCTTTGACGCTCGTCGATGCGCTCATCATTGATGGTTGCGTGTTTCTTGACGATGTCGATGATTTTGTCTTTGTTGCCGACGCCCGTATCGCTGATCACCTTAATCGGATAATCAGTCTGCGGAAATTCGATCTTTGGCGCCTTTACTTCGGTATCGGTCATGGCGTAACGGCCTCTAGAGCGCAAGCCGTGGTAACGCACATGGCCCCGCACCGGATCGGGGCGGGGCCATGCAGGTCAACACAAATCAGTTGAACAAGCCGTAGAAGAATAGACGGATGCTATCCCACATGCGGCGGAAGATACCACCCTCCTCGACAGCGTCCAGAGCGATCAGGTCAGCGCTGTGCACTACCTTGTCGTCCAGTTTCACTTCGACTTTACCGATCACGTCGCCCTTGGCGATTGGCGCGGTCAGTTGCGGGTTCATGGTCATGCTGGCAGCGAGCTTTTTCAGCTGGCCTTTTGGCAGGGTCATGGTCAGGTCTTCAGCCAGGCCGGCCTTGACTTGACTGGTGGTGCCTTTCCACACCGGGGCCTGAGCCAGTTCGGTGCCCTTCTGGTAGAAGGTCTGGGTTTCGAAGAAACGGAAACCGTAGGTCAGCAGCTTCTGGGTTTCAGCGGCACGCGCCACTTCGCTGTTGGTGCCGAACACCACGGCGATCAGACGCTGGCCATCACGTACAGCCGAGGACACCATGCAGTAGCCGGCTTCGTCGGTGTGACCGGTTTTCAGACCGTCAACGGTCTTGTCGCGCCACAGCAGCAGGTTGCGGTTAGGCTGCTTGATGCCGTTCCAGAAGAACTCTTTCTGCGAGTAGATCGCGTAGTGAGCCGGGTCTTCGTGGATGATCGCACGGGCCAGGATCGCCATGTCATGAGCCGACGAGTAGTGCTCAGGGTTCGGCAGACCGGTCGGGTTCATGAAGTGCGAGTTGGTCATGCCCAGATCGGCGACCGTCTTGTTCATCAGGTCGGCGAACGCGTCTTCGCTGCCGGCGATGTGCTCGGACAGCGCCACGCTGGCGTCGTTGCCGGACTGGATGATGATGCCGTGCAGCAGGTCGCTGACGGTCACTTGCGAGCCGACTTTGATGAACATCCGCGAGCCGCCGGTACGCCAGGCGTTTTCGCTGACGGTCACCGGGTCGTTCTCACCGATCTGGCCACGACGGATTTCCAGCGTAGCGATGTACGCGGTCATCAGTTTGGTCAGGCTGGCTGGCGGCAGACGCTGGTCACCGTTGTTCTCCACCAGCACGTTGCCGCTGCTGGCGTCCATGAGCACGTAGGCTTTTGCAGCCAGTTGAGGTGGCGACGGCATCATCTCGGCCGCGAAAGCGGCTGGCGAGAGGAGCAGCGGGACTAGCAGACACAGGCGTTTGGCAAAGGTGGTGATGTTCATCCGTCTCTCGAAATCGCTAATGGAAACTTGCCCGAAGGCAAAACTATTCAGACAGCCTTCTAACGGGCCATCGCGTGTTCAGTTGCTCACTCCAGTCACCCTTGCCGGGCTTTTGTTCTTCGACGAGCCAACAACCTGGTTCACCCCCCAAAACCGCAAGTGAACCGTCAATCAAGTGCTACGTTTCTTACTCGGTGACCACGCTCGGCGAGCCGAGATTGGCCAGGCGCACGCTGTTCTGCACCTGGGCGATCTCACCCGGCGAACCGATCGGCCCCAGGCGTACCCGGTGCAGGGTCTGCTGATTGCGCACGATCGAGCTGATGAACACCGGAGCGCTCACCATCCCGCTGAGCTTCGACCTCAGGAGTTCTGCAGCGTCCGGGTTGGCGAACGCGCCCACCTGCAGATACTGGCCAGACGCTGGTGCAGAAGCGTTTTTTTTTGCGCTGATCTGTACAGGGACAGTGTCAGAAGCATGTTGCTGCGGCGGCGGGGTCCACTGCTCGATGGTACCGGCCGACGCCGTGATCACCGGGGCGCTATTCTGCGCGACTTGTGGCTCGTTGAGCATCAGCGGCGCCGGACGGCCCTTGGCGGCCCACCATTGCTGCGGATCGATGCCCTCGACCTTGACCCGCGCGGTGCCGATTTCGGCATAACCGAGCTTCTTCGCGGCCGCGTAGGACAAGTCGATGATCCGGTCCGAATAGAACGGCCCGCGATCGTTGACCCGCAGGATCACGCTCTTGTTATTGTCCAGGTTGGTCACCCGAACGTAACTTGGCAGTGGCAGAGTCTTGTGAGCGGCACTCATGCCGTACAGGTCATACACTTCGCCGTTGGCGGTGTTTTGCCCGTGGAACTTGGTGCCGTACCAGGACGCCGTGCCCGAGGCGACGTAGGTCTTGGATTCCTGCAACGGGAAATAGGTCTTGCCCAGCACGGTGTACGGGTTGGCCTTGTACGGGCCGGTGTGCAGGGTCGGCGTGGCGTCCGGGATCCGCGAAACATCGACATCCCACCACGGCGCGCCGTCTTTGTGCGCGCGGTTGATGTCCAGCCCCGGCTGCGCACGTACGGCGGTGGACGAGGTCTTCTGGGTTGGCGTGCGGCTGGTCGAACAGCTGGCGACCAGCACCGCCAACGCGGCGAATGCCACCAGCTTCAGGGGTTTATTGATAGGCAATGCCCGCATTACTTGACGCCCCGTGCTTTTACCAGCTCTTCAGACAGTTGATGTACGGCCATGGCGTACATCACGCTGCGGTTATAACGCGTGATCGCGTAGAAATTCTTCAGGCCCATCCAGTATTCAGGGCCGTTGTCGCCTTCGAGGCGAAATGCAGTAACCGGCATATCATCGCGCAGCGCATCATGACTTGACCAGCCCAGCGCCCGCAACTCTCCGACCGTTTTCGTCGGCTCGATGCCGGTGGTCAGGCCTTCATCGACCTGCTCGCCGCGCACATCGGCGCGACTGACCACCGGTTCCCCGGCGACCCAGCCATGCCGTTTGAAGTAACTGGCCACGCTGCCGATCGCATCGTCCGGATTGGTCCAGATATTGATGTGACCGTCACCGTCGAAATCCACCGCATAGGCGCGAAAGCTGCTCGGCATGAATTGCGGCAAGCCCATCGCCCCGGCGTACGAGCCTTTGAGGGTCAATGGATCGACCTGTTCTTCACGGGCCAGCAGCAGGAACTCACGCAATTCCTTGCGGAAAAATTCGGCACGGGGAGGATAGTCGAAACCGAGCGTGGACAATGCATCAATCACCCGGTAATTGCCGGTATTACGTCCGAAAAAGGTCTCGACGCCGATGATCGACACGATGACTTGTGCCGGTACGCCGTATTCCTGCTCGGCACGGGCCAGTACGGCCTCGTGCTGGCGCCAGAAGTCCACACCACGGGCGATGCGCGCGTCGGTGATGAACATCGGGCGATATTCTTTCCACTGTTTGACCCGCTCGGCGGGTTTGGAGATCGCGTCGAGAATCGCCTGCTTGCGCTGGGCCTCGCGGAACACCGCCATCAGTTGCTCGCCGGCAAAACCGTAGTCGCGGGTCATTTCACCGACGAATTCGGCCACCTGCGGTGAACCTTCGTAATCGCCGGCCAGCGCTTCCTGCGCGCTGCCAAGGATGCCGACCAGGCCGACCCACGGCGCGTAACGAGTCGCCCAGCTGCGCATGACTTGCATTGAACTCTTCACCTTATTCAAACCTGTGCGATCCACTTGCGATGCGTATGAATCGACATCAAAACCCCAAACGCTGACAGCAGTGTCACCAGCGAAGTTCCTCCGTAGCTAATGAAGGGCAACGGCACCCCCACCACCGGCAACAGGCCACTGACCATACCGATGTTGACGAAAACATAAACAAAAAACGTCATGGTCAGCGCGCCGGCGAGCAATTTGCCGAACAGCGTCTGCGCCTGGGCGGTAATCACCAGGCCGCGACCGATCAGCAGCAGATAGATCAGCAGTAGCGCGCAGATGCCCACCAGACCGAACTCCTCGCCCAGTACGGCAATGATGAAGTCGGTGTGGCTTTCCGGCAAAAAGTCCAGGTGCGACTGGGTGCCCAGCAGCCAGCCCTTGCCGAACACGCCCCCGGAACCGATCGCGGCTTTCGACTGGATGATGTTCCAGCCGGTGCCGAGCGGATCGCTTTCCGGGTCGAGGAACGTGAGGATCCGCTGCTTCTGGTAGTCGTGCATGATGAAGAACCACATGGCGATCGCCACCGGTACGGCGGCGGCCAGCACGCTGAGGATCCAGCGCCAGCGCAGTCCGCCCATGAACAGCACGAACGCGCCGCCGGCCAGAATCAGCAGCGACGTACCAAGGTCAGGCTGGCGCACGATCAGAATGAACGGCACGCCGATCAGCATCAGGCTGATGCCGACATGCTTGAGTTGCGGCGGTAGCGTGCGTTTGGACAGATACCAGGCAATCGTCGCCGGCATCAGAATCTTCATGAACTCCGAAGGCTGGAAGCGGATCACCCCGGGGATGTTGATCCAGCGCGTCGCGCCCATGGCGTTGTGGCCCATGATGTCCACCACCAACAGCAGCACCACGCCGATCACGTAACCGAGCGGTACCCAACGCGCCATGAACCGCGGTTCGAACTGGGCGATGACAATCATCGACACCAGGCCGATGCCGAAAGAAGTGGCTTGTTTGCCCAGCAGATCCCAGCTTTTGCCACTGGCCGAATACAGCACGAACAGACTGCCTGCGGCGAGGATCAGCAGCAGGATCAACAGCGGGCCATCGATATGCAGACGTTGCAGCAGCGTCGCCCGGCGACGCATCACATCCTCGCTGGAGAGCATGCGATCAAAATTATTCATCACGGGCCGTAGCCTCCGCACTGATAGGACCGGCGTATTCGGCCTTCAATCGACCATCCTGGTCCAGAAGCCAGGCGTCCATCACCTGACGCACCACTGGCGCGGCGACCCCGGAGCCGGACTCACCGTTCTCGACCATCACCGAAACCACGATTTTCGGGTTGTCGGCCGGGGCGAAACCAACGAACAAGGCGTGGTCGCGGTGGCGTTCCTGAACCTTGGAGCGGTCGTATTTTTCACCTTGTTTGATCGCGACGACCTGAGCGGTACCGGACTTGCCGGCGATGCGGTATTGCGCACCGATTGCTGCCTTGCGCGCAGTACCCCGGGCGCCGTGCATCACCTGCTGCATGCCGTGGTTGACCTTGGTCCAGTCCGACGGATCGCGCAGGACGATGTCCGGCATCGGGTTCTCGTCTACCGGTTTGGCGCCCTCAATGGTCTTGGCCAGGTGCGGCCGGTTCCAGATGCCTTTGTTGGCGACCAGCGCCGTGGCCTGCGCCAGTTGCAACGGTGTGGACTGCATATAACCCTGGCCAATCCCCAGAATCAGGGTTTCACCCGGGAACCACGCCTGCTTGCGCGTCGCGCGTTTCCACTCGCGGGATGGCATCAGGCCGGGGGATTCTTCGAACATGTCCAGCGAGACCTTCTGGCCGATGCCGAACTTGTTCATATAGGCCGACAACCGATCGATGCCCAGCTTGTGCGCCAGGTCATAGAAGTAGGTGTCGTTGGAACGCATGATCGCCGTGTCGAGATCGACGAAGCCGTCACCGGTGCGGTTCCAGTTGCGGTACTTATGATCGTAGTTGGGCAGCATGTAGTAACCGGGGTCGAACACCCGGCTCGACGCCGTCACTACGCCAGAATCGAGACCGGCAATCGCCACCGCCGGCTTGATCGTCGAACCCGGCGGGTACAGACCGCGCAGCACGCGGTTGAACAGCGGCCGGTCGATGGAATCGCGCAGTTCGGCATAGGCCTTGAAGCTGATGCCGGTGACGAACAGGTTCGGGTCGAAACTCGGTTGGCTGACCATCGCCAGCACTTCGCCAGTCTTCGGATCGAGCGCCACCACCGCGCCACGACGCCCGCCCAGCGCAGCTTCGGCCGCTTCCTGCAGTTTGATGTCCAGGCTCAGGACGATGTCCTTGCCGGGAATCGGATCGGTACGCTTGAGCACGCGCAATACGCGGCCCCGAGCGTTGGTTTCGACTTCCTCGTAACCCACCTGGCCGTGCAGTTCCGGCTCGTAGAAACGCTCGATGCCGGTCTTGCCGATGTGGTGGGTGCCGCTGTAGTTGACCGGGTCGAGGGTCTTCAGCTCTTTCTCGTTGATGCGCCCCATGTAACCCACCGAGTGCGCAAAATGCGCGCCCTGCGGGTAGTGGCGCACCAGCTGCGCGACCACTTCCACCCCTGGCAGGCGGAACTGGTTCACCGCGATCCGGGCGATCTGCTCTTCGGTCAACTCAAACAGGATCGGCACCGGCTCGAATGGCCGACGCCCCTGACGCATGCGTTTCTCGAAGATCACCCGGTCCTCGGGCGTCAGTTGCAGCACTTCGACGATCACGTCGAGCACTTGCTGCCAGTCGCCGGAACGCTCGCGGGTCATGCTCAGGCTGAAGCTCGGACGGTTGTCCGCCACCACCACGCCGTTGCGGTCGAAGATCAAGCCGCGGGTCGGCGGAATCGGCTGCACGTGGACGCGGTTGTTTTCCGAGAGTGTCGAGTGGTACTCGTACTGGATCACCTGCAAGTAGTACAGCCGCGCAATCAGCACGCAGATCAACAGCATGACCGCAATGGCCCCGAACACGACGCGGCTGCGCACCAGGCGGGCGTCCTTTTCGTGGTCCTTGATGCGGATCGGCTGAGACATGAGGGCAGGACTACTTGTGGTAAGGGTGACCGGACAGCACGGTCCAGGCACGGTACAGCTGTTCGCCGATCAGGATCCGCACCAGCGGGTGCGGCAAGGTCAGCGGCGACAACGACCAGCGCTGATCGGCGCGGGCGCAGACTTCCGGCGCCAGCCCTTCGGGGCCGCCGACCATGAAATTGACCGTGCGCGAATCCAGCCGCCAACGGTCGAGTTCGACCGCCAGTTGCTCGGTGCTCCAGGGCTTGCCGTGGACTTCCAGCGTGACGATCCGCTCGTTCGGCCCGACCTTGGCCAGCATGGCTTCGCCTTCCTGGCGGATGAAACGGGCCACGTCGGCGTTCTTGCCACGGGTATTGAGCGGAATTTCCACCAGTTCCAGCGCCAGTTCGGACGGAAGACGCTTGGCATATTCATGCCAGCCTTCTTCCACCCACTTGGGCATGCGTGAACCGACGGCGATCAGTCGCAGTCGCACAGCAATCCCTTACAGCTGGTCTTTGTTGAGCTTGGTGAAATGCTCGTGGGTGTTTTCCGGGCTGTGGTGCTTGGCGTCTGCCGCACGGCTTTGCTCGGCACCGGCCCACAGGCGTTCCAGGTCGTAGAACTGACGCGCCGACGCGGTCATCATGTGCACGATCACCAGGTCGAGGTCGAGCAGCACCCAGTCGCTGTCGCCCTTGCCTTCTTCGCCCAGCGGCTTGGCGCCCTGCTTTTTGACTTCTTCACGGACCTTGTCCAGCATCGCGTTGATCTGGCGATTGGACGTACCGGTGGCGATGATCATGTAGTCGGTGATGCTCTGCTTGTCGCGCACATCGATGATCTGGATGTCTTGTGCCTTGACGTCTTCCAGGGCTGCCACGGCAACCTTGACCAGCTCGTCGCCCTTGAGCGGCTCGTTGGTGTTGGCGACTTCCGGCAGCGGCGCGCTCTTGAACGTGCCTTTGCGCTTAACTTTGCTTACGTCTTTGTCAGTCATATAAAACTCGTTTTGCTCGTATATTCGGCGGCTTGGCGATACGTGGATTCGTATCAGTGAAGCACGCCTTGTTCAGTTCGACGCACGGTACAGACCGTGCGCATCGATGTAGGCCAGGACCGCGTCGGGCACCAGGAAACGTACCGACTTACCGCTGGCCAGCAGTTGACGGATCTGGGTGGCGGAAACCGCGAGCGGTGTCTGCCAGACGAATGCAATCTGTCCGCTCGGCCCTTTCAGGGCCAGCGGGTCGCTCACCGAACGCGCTGCCAGCAGGTTGCGCAAGGCATCCGGCGGTTCGCTGTCGGCGTCCGGGCGCTGTAGCACCAGGATGTGGCAATGCTGGAGCAACTCTTCCCAGCGATGCCAAGTGGGCAGGCCGCAAAATGCGTCCCAGCCCAAAAGCAGAAAAACCTGGGTCTCGGCGGCCATTTCGGCACGCATCAACTCCAGGGTATCAATGGTGTAAGACGGCTTGTCCCGCTGCAATTCGCGGGCGTCCACCACCAGCGGCGGCACTCCGGCCACCGCGCATTCAACCATTGCCAACCGATCCTGCGCCGACACCTGCGGCGTATCGCGGTGCGGCGGCCGGGCGCTGGGCATCATGCGCAGCTCGTCGAGCAGCAGCGCTTCGGCGACTTCCAGCGCACCACGCAAATGGCCGATGTGCACCGGGTCGAACGTGCCGCCCAGTACGCCGATGCGCCGGGGTCGGAGTTCGCCGTCAGGCAGCGGCGCTGTCAAGTCGAGGTCGGTCAAGTCAGACCGTCGCCTGGCCGCGCAACTGGCCATCACCGACCACGATGTACTTCTCGCAGGTCAGTCCTTCGAGGCCCACCGGGCCGCGGGCGTGCAGCTTATCAGTAGAAATGCCGATCTCGGCACCCAATCCGTATTCGAATCCATCGGCGAAGCAGGTCGGGGTGTTGATCATCACCGACGCCGAGTCGACTTCCGCGACGAAACGCCGGGTGTCGGCGAGGTTTTCGCTGACGATCGAGTCGGTGTGATGCGAGCCGTAATGGTTGATGTGTTCGATGGCCTGATCCAGTCCGTCGACCACGCGGATCGACAGGATCGGCGCCAGATACTCGGTGCTCCAGTCGTCTTCGCTGGCCGCCACCGCGTCGATGATCGCGCGGGTGCGTTCGCAGCCACGCAGCTCGACGCCTTTCTCGCGGAACTGGGCAGCCATCGACGGCAGGAAATCCTTGGCAACACTTTGATCGACGAGCAAAGTCTCCATCGCCCCGCAGATGCCATAACGATAAGTCTTGGCATTGAAGGCGATGCGCTGGGCTTTCGCCAGATCGGCGTGCTCGCTGACAAATACGTGGCAGATGCCGTCCAGATGCTTGATCACCGGCACCCGGGCATCGCGGCTGATGCGTTCGATCAGGCCACGGCCACCGCGCGGCACGATGACGTCGATGTACTCGGGCATGGTGATCATCGCGCCGACGGCGGCACGGTCTGTGGTTTCGACCACTTGCACCACGGCTGCCGGCAATTCGGCCTCGGCCAGACCGCGCTGGATGCACGCGGCAATCGCGCGGTTGGAATGAATCGCCTCGGAGCCACCGCGCAGGATGGTCGCGTTGCCGGACTTCAGGCACAGGCTGGCGGCATCGATGGTCACGTTGGGCCGGGATTCGTAGATGATCCCGATCACACCCAGCGGCACGCGCATCTTGCCGACCTGAATCCCGGACGGGCGGAAGCTCATGTCACGGATCGCACCGACCGGGTCGGGCAGTGCTGCCACCTGACGCAGGCCGACGATCATGCCGTCGATGCGCGCCGGAGTCAGCTCCAGACGCTCCAGCAGGGCCGGCTCCAGACCGTTGGCGCGACCGGCGGCCAGATCCTGTTCATTGGCTGCGGCCAGCTCGGCGCGAGCAGCGTCCAGCGCATTGGCAGCAGCCTGCAGGGCGCGGTTCTTCTGCGCGGTGCTGGCACGGCCGATGACCCGGGAAGCTTCGCGGGCGGCGCGACCCAATCGGGTCATGTAGTCAAGAACGGACTCAGTCATGGTCTGCTGGGGTCTTGGCAAAGAGGAAAGCGGCAGATTATAGCTGTCGCGTCCCGGGACTAACAGCGGTGACAGGCGGATGGTCGAAATGGACTGCAATTTGCCGACGTTCAGCCGTAATTAAGCCGCGGATTGTTATCATCACGACCTCCTTCGCCTGGATAACCACCGTTTGCCATGTCCAACCTGACCGTTCGCGCCACCGCCGAGCGCCTGCCACTGGGCCTTCCGGACGCTTTTTTCGACCGTGACGCGCAAGTGCTGGCCCGCGACCTGCTCGGCAAAGTCATCCGCCACCGGGTCGGCGATCTGTGGCTCAGCGCCCGGATCATCGAAACCGAAGCCTATTACTGCGCGGAAAAAGGCAGTCATGCATCGCTCGGCTACACGGAAAAACGTAAGGCTTTGTTTCTGGATGGCGGGCACATCTATATGTATTACGCCCGCGGTGGCGATTCGCTGAACTTCAGCGCTCAGGGGCCCGGCAATGCGGTGCTGATCAAGTCCGCCTACCCGTGGGTCGATGAAATCAGTGGGCCGGCGAGTCTGGCGCAGATGCTGCTGAACAATCCCGATGCCCAGGGCCGGCCGCGTCCTTCGCAAAAGCTTTGCGCCGGGCAGACGCTGCTGTGCAAGGCGCTGGGGTTGAAGGTGCCGATGTGGGACGCCAAGCGTTTCGATCACGATCTGATGCTGGTGGAAGACACCGGGCCGGCACCGACCCAGATTATCCAGACCACCCGCCTGGGCATCCCCCATGGCCGCGACGAACACCTGATGTACCGTTTCGTCGACGCCGCGTATGCCCAATGGTGCACGCGGAACCCGCTGCGCCGGGGCCAGGTCGAAGGTCGCGATTATTTTTTGCTGTCCTGAAGTGACACAGGTTTTGAACCTAATGCGTCCTTGTGGGAGCGGGCTTGCTCGCGAAGAGGGCGTGTCAGATACGAGTTCGTTGATGACACACCGCATTCGCGAGCAAGCCCGCTCCCACAGGGGTACTGAGTGATTGCTGAAATTTTGTACAGCCTTCGGGACTTATTGAAGATTTGATGGAGTTGTGTGTATGGGCCCATGGCTCGATAGCGTGACCGGGTGGCTCGCCGCCAATCCGCAGTGGCTGGCGGCTGCGGTATTTATCGTCGCTTGCGTGGAGTGCCTGGCAATTGCCGGGCTGATCGTGCCCGGCACGGTGTTGCTGTTTGCCGTGGCCGTACTCGCCGGCAGCGGCGCACTGTCGTTGAGTGAAACCCTGCTGCTGGGCTTTCTCGGCGGGATACTCGGCGATGTGATCTCGTACTTCCTCGGCCGCCATTTCCATCAGAACATCCGCCGCCTGCCGGGGCTGCGCCACCATCCGGAATGGATGGCCGGGGCCGAAACCTACTTCCAGCGTTACGGCATCGCCAGCCTGCTGGTCGGGCGCTTCATCGGCCCGTTGCGGCCGATGTTGCCGATGGTTGCCGGGATGTGCGACATGCCCTTCCCGCGTTTCGCCGCCGTCAGCCTGCTGGCCGCCGCCGGCTGGAGCGTCGCCTATCTGCTGCCGGGTTGGGCCACCGGCGCGGCGATCCGCTTGCCGCTGCCGGAAGGTTTCTGGCTGCAGGCCGGCATCGTTGCCGCCAGTATTGCGGTGATGGTCGGCATGAGCGTCAACAGCAGCTTGCGCCAGCATCGCCGGGCGACGATCTGGATCAGCAGCATGAGCCTGATGATTCTGATCGGCCTGTTTATTGGCTATCCGTACCTGCACGCCCTCGACCAGGGCGTGATGACCCTGGTGCAGGAACATCGGCAGCCGATGCTCGATGAAATCGCAGTGACCTTCACCCTGATCGGTGAATTCCGCAATATGTTGATGTTCAGCGCCCTGCTCACCGGTCTGTTGCTGCTTTGCCGGCAATGGCGTCAGGCGATTTTTGCCGGTGGCGTGCTGCTGTGCACCGCGCTCCTCAATACCGTCACCAAACAGTTTTTCGCCCGGGTCCGCCCGGAAGTGCTGACCGATCCGCTGACCAGCTACAGCATGCCCAGCGGTCATGCCTCGGGTTCGTTCGCGCTGTTTCTGGTGCTGGCGGTTCTCGCCGGCCGCGGACAACCGCCGCGCATGCGCCTGACCTGGCTGCTGCTCGGCTGTATTCCAGCGCTGTCGATTGCTTTGTCACGGGTTTATCTGGGGGCGCACTGGCCGACGGATATTCTGGCCGGCGCAATGCTGGCGGCATGCGTATGTGCGGCGGGCTTGTGGCTGAGTCAGCGCAAGGCGCCGCTCAATGCTATGCCGTTCAAGGTCTGGTGGCTGATTCTGCCGGCACTGCTGGTGCTGTTCAGCCTGTTCGTTCTGCGGCATCTGCCGGACACGATGTTGCGTTACGCCTACTAATACTTAGGCGAACAGCTCGCCCTGCAGCTCATCGAGCAGCGCCTGGATCGCATCCAGTCGCTGCTGCGGATCGTCGAGTTGCAGCAGGTCGATCTTGTCTTCTTCGGCGAACGGCAGCAGATACGCCAGCTGATTGGCCAGCGACTGCTGCACCAACGCTTCGGTGCCCATGTTCAACGCCTCGACCATTGGGTGCTCGGCCAAGGCCTTGAGCAGCGCCACCAGATCGGCGTCTTCGTCCTGCAACGGTTGCTCCGGCTCATCGTCCAGCCACTCGACGTCGGCGAGGATCAACTGATCGCGCTGCACCTCTGTGCGCAACACCTGAAAACGCCGCCCGCCCTGCACCCGGATCCCCAGCAGACCATTGTCCTGTTGCTGGAAATCGGTGATCCGCGCCTCGCAGCCGACCAGTGCAAAGCCCTCTGGCGCAACGCCGACTTCGTGGCCGTCAAGAATGCACACCACGCCGAAACCGCCACCCTGTTTCATGCAGCGGCCGATCATGTCCAGGTAGCGCGCCTCGAAGATCTGCAAGTCAAGGTTGCAGCCGGGAAACAGCACTGTATTCAGCGGAAAAAGCGGCAGACTCATAGACATTTCCTTACACCACCATCGACACCGCCAACGGCAGGAACACCGCCGTGGCCACGCCCATCAGACTCATCGCCAGCGCCGCGAAGGCGCCGCATTCATCGCTTTCCTGCAACGCCACCGAGGTGCCGACCGCGTGCGCGGTCATGCCCAGCGCCATGCCGCGCGCCTCGGGGCTGTGCACGCCGAGCCGGGTCAGCAGCGCCGGGCCGAAGATCGCGCCGATCACCCCAGTGATCAGCACGAACACCGCCGCCAGCGCCGCGACACCACCGATCTGCTCGGCCACCAGCATGGCAATCGGCGAAGTCACCGACTTCGGCGCCATGGTCATCAGGATCATGTGCTCGGCACCGAACCACCAGCCCAGCAATACGCCCATGCCCGTGGCGACCACGCCGCCTATCACCAGCGTAGTAAAAATCGGCCAGAACAATTGGCGGATGCGCTTTAGGTTGACATACAACGGCACCGCCAGCGCCACGGTCGCCGGGCCCAGCAGAATGCTGAGGATTTCGGTGCTCTTGCGGTACTCGGCGTAGGTCAGGCCGCAGCCGACCAGCACGCCAATCACTAATAGCATCGAGACCAGCACTGGTTGCAGAAAGATCCAGCGGGTTTTCTCGAACGCCGCCAGTACCAATTGATAGGCACCGAGGGTGATGCCGATGCCGAACAGCGGATGATGGATCACCGAAGCCCAGGCGCCTTGCCAATCGAAGAGCATCACGACTCCTCCGAGTGCGGCGCATGGCGCTTGACCAGGCGTTGCATCAGCACCCCGGCGAAGGCCATCGACAGGATCAACGACAACACCAGCGCGCCGACAATCGCCCAGAAATCGGCGGCAATGTCGCTCGCATAAACCATCACGCCCACCGCCGGCGGCACCAGCAGCAACGGCAGATAGCGCAGCAGGCTGCCGGCCGCGAGGTTCAGCGGCTCGCCGACTTCACCGCGAATGATCAGGAACACCAGCAACAGCAGCAGACCGATGATCGGCCCCGGCAGCACCGGCAACAGCAAATGGTTGAGTGCCGTGCCGAGCAATTGGAACAGCACCAGCATGGTCAGGCCACGTAACAACATCAGACATCTCCCCCCGCAAGTCCTCGGCATTATAAGCACGGCAGCGCTATGGATCGGCATTCGCCAAAAGCATGGTCGGTTGACCGGAGCAAATCGCCATGTTGATCTACAGTGGTTCGCAGGGCGGTCAAATCCCCCACCTGAAAAACTATAAAACCGATGAACCCAAGGAGAGTCTCAATGCCCTATGTTCCCGTTGCAGAGCTCAAAGATTATGTCGGCAAGGAACTCGGACGTTCCGAATGGCTCACCATCGATCAGGAGCGCATCAACCTGTTCGCCGAAGCCACCGGGGATTATCAGTTCATCCATGTCGATCCGGTCAAAGCCGCGCAAACGCCTTTTGGCAGCACCATTGCCCACGGTTTCCTGTCGTTGTCGCTGATCCCGAAACTGATGGAAGACATCCTCGTGCTGCCGCAAGGCCTGAAGATGGTGGTCAATTACGGCCTGGACAGCGTGCGTTTCATCCAGCCGGTGAAGGTCAATTCAAAAGTGCGCCTGAAGGTCGATCTGGCCGAAGTGACCGAGAAAAAACCCGGTCAATGGCTGCTCAAGGCCACCGCGACGCTTGAGATAGAAGGCTCGGACAAACCGGCCTATATCGCCGAACCGCTGTCGCTCTGCTTCGTTTGAGTCACGAGATGCGAAACAGCGCACGCTGTTTCGCATCAGCGCTGTTTTCCCGGCTGTATAAGGTCACATAGCTGCGGCATACTCGGTCGCCTAATTGCCCGGATCCCGCTATGCGCCCACTCGCTTCTCTTGCACCCCTTGCCCTGACCCTGATGCTCACCGCGTGCGGCGACGGCGAATCGCTGTTGCCCCCGGATGCACGGCTGCCGGACGGCGGACGCTATCGCGGTGAACTGGTCAACGGCTTGCTGCAAGGCCAGGGCCGGGTCGACTACCCCAACGGCAGTTGGTACGCCGGGCAGTTCGACAAGGGCCAATGGCATGGCCAGGGCGAGTGGCACGGCAGCAACGGCGAAGTCTATCGCGGTCAGTTTCAGCAGGGGCTGTTCGATGGCCAGGGCAGCCTGACCACCAACGCCAGCAGTTACACCGGCGGTTTCAAGCAGGGCCGCCGCGATGGCGAAGGCACCCTCAAGGAAAACGCCATGACCTACCGTGGCGAGTTCAAGGCTGACCAGTATTCCGGGCTGGGTCGTCTGGAAATGGACGACGGCAGTTCCTATCAGGGCCAGTTCGCCCACGGCAAACCCAACGGCGAAGGCCAGCGCGGCGACTCCAGCGGCAATACGTTCAGCGGCCACTTCGTCAACGGCCAGCTCGAAGGCAATGGCACGTTCAACAGTGCCGATGGCGACATCTATGTCGGTGGTTTCAAGAACAGCCAACTGCACGGCAAGGGCCGCTACGAGAACGCCGACGGCGACGTGTGGCTCGGCCAGTTCAAGGAAGGCGCACTGACCGGCAAGGGCGAACTGATCGGCGCCGACGGCAGCCACTACATCGGCTTCTTCAACGACTGGCGCTTCAGCGGTCAGGGCCGCTTGAACCTGTCTGACGGCAGCTTCTACATCGGCGGGTTCGACGGCGACAGCTACGCCGGACGCGGCACCCTGGTGCTGACCGACGGCACCGTGCTCAGCGGTACCTGGATCAACGGCCAGCGCGTACGTGATGCCGACGGCAAGCTGTTGCCCGACACCCTCGAACTCGGCTTGCTGGCCCAAGGGCGTCTGCTCGATGACGCACTGGCCGCCGTGCCTGCCTCAACTCCGGCAGTCGAGCTGTACACCCTGACCCTCGGCGGCGACGGCAAGCAAAGCGTGTTCCTGCGCGAGTCCGATTACGTCGCCAACATGCTCACTACGCGTTTCGGCGCTTATGGCCAGATTCGTCTGGTCAACCACCGCGAGCATCTCGCCGACCGGCCGATGGCCACCCGCGAAAACCTGCGCCGCGCCGCGCAGACCCTCGCTGAACGCAGCGGCCCGGAAGACCTGATCTTCATCTACCTGACCAGCCACGGCACTGCCGAACACGAGCTGGTACTCGATCAACCGCGCATGGAGCTCGCCGACCTGCCCGCCGACGAACTTGCCGCCGTGCTCGCGCCACTGAAAAACCGCGACAAGGTGATCGTGATTTCATCGTGCTATTCCGGCGGTTTCATCCCCGCGCTGAAAGATGAGCGCACCCTGATCATGACCGCCTCGCGTGCCGACCGCGTGTCGTTCGGTTGCTCGGAAGAAGCCAACTTCACCTACTTCGGCGACGCCCTGTTCGCTCAGGCCCTGAACCAGACCGACGATCTGGAGCAGGCCTTCAAACTGGCCAAGGCCACCGTCGCCGAGCGCGAACTGGCGGACAACTTCGAAGCCTCGGAGCCACAGATCTGGGCACCGAAAACCGTGCTGGCGCACTGGCAACTGCTGCGTAAACAGCAGGCCAGAAAAGCGTTGCAGAGTGCTGCATTGAACGACGGAGCAACAAACAGCAACTAAGCTGAACAGTATCAAGGGAGAAACACTATGTACTTGACGCCTCAGCACGTATTGCTTGCCGGAGCCACCGGACTGACCGGTGAACATCTGCTCGACCGTTTGCTCAACGAGCCGACGATCACCCGCGTGCTCGCCCCGTCCCGTCGTCCATTGGCGGAGCATCCGCACCTGGAAAACCCGGTGGGCGACCCACAGGCGTTTCTGCCGCAACTCAGTGGTCGCGTCGATATCGCCTATTGCTGCCTCGGCACCACCATCAAACAGGCGGGTTCCGAAGCCGCGTTCCGCGCGGTGGATCTGGACATGGTGGTGGCCTTCGCCAAACGTGCGCGGGAGATGGGCGCGCGGCACCTGATCGTGATCAGCGCGCTGGGCGCCGATCCGAAATCGTCGATTTTCTACAACCGGGTCAAAGGCGAGATGGAGCAGGCGTTGCGCGCGCAGGACTGGCCGCAACTGACCATCTGCCGACCATCGCTATTGCTGGGAGATCGCACCGAGCCGCGCTTGGGCGAACAACTGGCGGCGCCGTTCTCCAAACTGATTCCCGGCAAATATCGCGGCATCGAAGCCTGCCAACTGGCCCGGGCGATGTGGCGCCTGGCGCTGGAAGAACAGGATGGGGTGCGGATCGTCGAGTCGGATGAGCTGCGAAAGCTCGGCAAATAATCTATAGCGTCTGGAAGAAAGCTTTCGCGAGCAGGCTCGCTCCCACAATTGCACCGCGCTCTCCTGTGGGAGCGAGCCTGCTCGCGAATGGAGTGCGCAGCACTCCCCTACAACCCACCAGTCGCCTGAAACCCCACGCCAATCACGGTCAGCAAAGACAACGGCAACAACAGCGTATCGAGCAACGCACTCGCCGGCAGGTCCACTCCCGGATAACTCGGCGCCTCAGCCCCGAAGCGATCCATCGCACAGCACCCGCCATTCATCGCATACAAATCCAGGCGTGTCCCGGAATACACCACCGGCGCCCCCGGCTTGGCCGCATCCAGCGTGCGCGCGGTGGCGCAGCCGGCCAGTTGCAGCGCCAGCGCAATCATCAACAGCTTATTCATCGCTGCTCAGATGATGCTCGCCCCAACGCGGCAGCATGTCCTGAGGAATGCCCAGCAGATTGAGAATCCGCGCCACGACGAAATCGATCAGGTCGTCGATGGTCTGCGGCTGGTGATAGAAGCCCGGCGAGGCCGGCAGGATGGTCACGCCCATGTTCGACAACTTGAGCATGTGTTCCAGATGAATGCTCGAATACGGTGCCTCGCGTGGCACCAGAATCAACTGGCGACGTTCCTTCAAAGTGACGTCCGCCGCGCGCTCGATCAGGTTGTTGCACGCGCCCGTGGCAATCGCCGACAAGGTACCCGTGGAACACGGCACCACCACCATCGCCGCTGGTGCGCCGGAGCCCGAGGCTACCGGCGACATCCAGTCTTCCTTGCCGTACACGCGAATCTGCCCGGCGGCCGCCCCGGTGTATTCGGTAAGGAACGCCTGCATCATCTGCGGCTTGGGCGGCAGCGTGACATCGGTCTCGGTAGCCATCACCAGTTGCGCGGCCTTGGAGATCAGGAAGTGCACTTCGCGATCTTCCCGTACCAGGCAGTCGAGCAGGCGCAATCCATACTGCGCGCCAGACGCGCCGGTCATCGCCAGCGTGATGCGTTCCGGGCCGCCGCTCTGGGCAAAAGTGTTCATTGCAGTGCCTCGGCGAGTTTGCCGTGCAGGCCGCCGAAGCCGCCGTTGCTCATGATCACCACGTGAGTACCGGGCTGGGCCTGGCTCTTCACGCGTTCGATGATGCCTTCCAGCGAATCGCTGACAATCGACGGCACGCTGCACAGTGCGGCAGTGGCGCCCAGATCCCAACCGAGGTTGGCCGGGGCGTACCAGATCACCTGATCGGCATCGACTACGCTGTCCGGCAGACCGTCACGGTGTGCGCCGAGCTTCATCGAGTTGGAGCGCGGCTCGATGATCGCGATCAGCGGTGCGTCGCCGATGCGCTTGCGCAAGCCATCGAGGGTGGTGGCAATGGCGGTCGGGTGGTGGGCGAAGTCGTCGTAGATGGTGATGCCGCGTACTTCGGCGACTTTCTCCATCCGGCGTTTGACGTTCTTGAATGCGCTCAACCCGGCGATGCCCATCGCTGGCACCACACCGACATGCCGCGCCGCTGCCAGCGCAGCCAAGGCGTTGGCGACGTTGTGCTGACCGGTCAACTCCCATTCGACCGTGCCCTGGGACACGCCTTCGAACATTACTTCGAACGCCGAGCCATCGTCTTTGAGCAACTTGACCTGCCACTGACCGCCGACGCCGGTGGTCTGCACCGGGGTCCAGCAGCCCATTTCGATCACGCGCTGCAAGGCCGGTTCGGTGGTCGGGTGGATCACCAGACCTTCGCTCGGAATAGTCCGCACCAAGTGGTGGAACTGCCGCTCGATCGCCGGCAGATCGGGGAAGATGTCGGCGTGATCGAACTCAAGGTTGTTGAGGATCGCGGTACGCGGACGGTAGTGGACGAACTTCGAACGCTTGTCGAAAAACGCGCTGTCGTACTCGTCGGCCTCGATCACGAAGAACGGCGTGCCGCCCAGACGTGCGGACACCGAGAAGTTCTGCGGCACGCCGCCGATCAGGAACCCCGGGCTCATGCCGGCGTGTTCCAGCACCCAGGCGAGCATGCTGCTGGTGGTGGTCTTGCCGTGCGTACCGGCGACCGCCAGCACCCAGCGCCCTTGCAGCACGTGATCGGCCAGCCATTGCGGGCCGGAGACGTACGGCAGGCCTTTGTTCAGCACATACTCCACCGCCGGGTTGCCGCGCGACATGGCGTTGCCGATCACCACCAGATCCGGTGCCGGATCGAGCTGGGCCGGGTCGTAGCCCTGGGTCAGCTGAATGCCCTGGGCCTCAAGCTGCGTGCTCATCGGCGGATAGACGTTGGCGTCGGAGCCGGTCACGTGATGGCCCAGCTCTTTGGCCAGAACCGCCATCGAGCCCATGAAAGTCCCGCAGATACCCAGAATATGAATGTGCATAGTCGACCTCGTAAAACATGGCCGCAGGTTAGCGCAGGGAGGGGGAAATCGCACCTGGTGTTTCGCCTGCGCCGACGCCTTCGCGAGCAAGCCCGCTCCCACAAGGTTGGCGCTGATCCTGTGGGAGCGGGCTTGCTCGCGAACGGTGCGGCGCGGTTTAACGGGAGATCGCGTGTTTGCGCAGCTTTCTATAGAGGGTATTGCGGCTGACCCCGAGCTGCTGCGCGGTCTGGGTCATGTGCCAGCGCGTTTGCTCCAGCACATCGAGCAACGCCAGACGTTCAGCGTCTTCCAGCGGATGCTCGGACTCAACCGACTTCAGCTGCAGCGCCGGCCGCGTCTGCCGAATCATCGCCGGCAAATCCTCCAGCCCGATTCGCCCTTCATCACACAATGCCGCCAATGTGCGCAGAACATTGCGCAACTGCCGAACGTTGCCCGGCCAGTTGAAGGCCAGCAACGCCTTGCGCGCCGGTTCGTCGATCACAATTGTTTCGCCGCCGGCCTCCTCGGCCAGCAGGAAATCCAGCAACTGCGATTTATCACTGCGTTCGCGCAACGCCGGTAGCGCAACTTCGAGGCCATTGAGCCGGTAATACAGATCTTCGCGGAAGCTGCCGTCCGCCACGCGCTCCAGCAGATTACGGTGAGTGGCGCTGATGATCCGCACGTTGACCGCTTCCGGCTCGCCGCCGATCGGCACCACCTGCCGGTCTTCCAGCACCCGCAACAACCGGGTTTGCAGCGCCAGCGGCATGTCACCAATTTCATCGAGAAACAACGTGCCGCCATCGGCCTGCTGCAGCTTGCCGCGCATGCCGTCCTTGCGCGCGCCGGTGAAACTGCCGCCGCGATAACCGAACAGCTCGCTCTCGATCAGGCTTTCCGGGATCGCCGCGCAATTGAGGGCGACGAAGGCTTTGCTGGCGCGCTGGCTGGCGTGATGCACAGCCTTGGCAAAGGCTTCCTTGCCGGAGCCGGTCTCACCGTTGATCAGCAGCGGCACGTCGCGTTCGAACACCCGCAGCGCCTTGCGGAAATCCGCTTGCAGCGCCGCGTCGCCGAGGCAAATGTTCGTCAGCGGTTGAGGCTTGGCCACGACCGGGGCCGGCAGGATCGGCGCCGGCTTGCGCGATTCGCCGCGCAACAAGGCAAACAGATGCCGCCCGTCGCGGGTGCGCAGCGGCCAACTGGCGCTGGCATTGGCGCTGGCCCGACCGAGCAACTCGTCCAGCGAACAATCGAAGAACGCTTCCACCGGCTTGCCGAGCAAGCCTCCGCGAATATGCCCGAGCAGGTTCAGCGCACTCTGGTTGACCGCACTGATCCGCCCTTCCCCGTCAAACGCCAGCAGCCCTTCGCTGAACAGACCGACCGACTCGGCCTGCAGATGGAAACGCAGCAACCACTGGTTATCAAAGCAACGCAGGAAATAGCAGCTCTCGATCATCTTCGCCGACAGATTGACCAGCGCCATGGTGTGGAACTGGCTCTGCCGAGAAACGTCCTGGCGCGCCGAGGACACGTCGAGCACCGCCAGCAGTTCGCCGTGCGGGTCGAACACCGGGCTCGCCGAGCAGGTCAGGCCGGTGTGGCGGCCGCGAAAGTGTTCGTCCTGATGGATGGTCAGTGCCTGGCGCTCGACCAGACAGGTGCCGATGCCGTTGGTGCCTTCGCAGGCTTCGCTCCAGTCGGCGCCGAGCCAGAGACCGGCGCGTTCGAAAATCTTGCGCTCGGCCGGTGCGGTAACGCAGTTGAGGATCACCCCGCGCGCGTCGGTCAACAGCACCGCATGACCGGCGCCCGACAGTTGTTGATGCAGGCTGCTCATTTCATTGCCGGCGATCTGCAACACCTGTTGCAGGCGTTCGCGGCTTTCCAGCACGCGCCCGTGTTCGAGCACGGTGGGCGCCATGGTCAGGGCCGGGTCGAGGTGATAGTCCTCAAGACAGCGCAGCCACGAGCGGGCAATCGACGGATCGGCACCGGGCCCGTGCAGGTGCGGCTTGCCCTGACTGACGGTGAGAACCTGCTGGGCATGGCGACTCAAATGGTTGTCGTGCATTTCTTATTATTCTCCCCGAGGCTCGATGGCCCAATGCTGAGGTGAGGCCCAGCATCCTCCAGCCGCCCCGGCATTGCAATGCTGGCAAGACCAGCCGGTCACTGGCTGTGCCAAAAGCGGTACAAACTGTCACCCCCTCTGTACCGAAACCATCACAGGCTGCGTCCGCCCGTCCGACACAAACCGCGCAAAGCCTTGATTTGCCTGCCCTGCACGGCAGTGGCCCGACCTTTGCTCTACGCTTATAGCAAGCGCACTTGCGCGTTTCTCTAATAAGTACAAAGCCAAGGAGAACAACATCATGCGTTACGCTCACCCCGGTACTGAAGGCGCCAAAGTCTCGTTCAAGAGCAAGTACGGTAACTACATCGGCGGCGAGTTCGTCGCACCTGTCAAAGGTCAGTACTTCACCAACACCTCGCCAGTGAGTGGCCAGCCGATTGCCGAATTCCCCCGCTCCACTGCCGAAGACATCGACAAGGCACTGGACGCCGCCCACGCCGCAGCCGATGCGTGGGGCGCGACCTCGGTGCAGGCGCGCTCGCTGATCCTGCTGAAAATCGCCGACCGCATCGAACAGAACCTCGAACTGCTGGCGATCACCGAAACCTGGGACAACGGCAAAGCCATCCGCGAAACCCTCAACGCCGACATCCCGCTGGCAGCCGACCATTTCCGCTACTTCGCCGGTTGCCTGCGCGCGCAGGAAGGCAGCGCTGCCGAAATCGACGGCAACACCGTGGCCTATCACATCCATGAACCGCTGGGCGTGGTCGGGCAGATCATCCCGTGGAACTTCCCGCTGCTGATGGCCGCGTGGAAACTCGCCCCGGCACTGGCCGCTGGCAACTGCGTGGTACTCAAGCCTGCCGAGCAAACCCCGCTGGGCATCTGCGTGCTGATGGAGCTGATCGGTGATCTGCTGCCACCGGGCGTGCTCAACGTGGTGCAAGGTTTCGGCAAAGAAGCCGGCGAAGCCCTGGCCACCAGCAAACGCATCGCCAAGATCGCCTTCACCGGCTCGACCCCGGTCGGCTCGCACATCATGAAATGCGCGGCCGAGAACATCATTCCATCGACCGTGGAGCTGGGCGGCAAGTCGCCGAACATCTTCTTCGAAGACATCATGCAGGCCGAACCGACCTTCATCGAAAAAGCTGCCGAAGGCCTGGTGCTGGCGTTTTTCAACCAGGGCGAAGTCTGCACCTGCCCGTCCCGCGCACTGGTACAGGAATCGATCTACGACGAATTCATGCAAGTGGTGATGAAGAAAGTCCTGCAGATCAAACGTGGCGACCCGCTGGATACCGACACCATGGTTGGCGCGCAGGCGTCCGAACAGCAATTCGACAAGATCCTGTCGTACCTGGAAATCGCCAAGGGCGAAGGCGCCGAGCTGCTGACCGGCGGCAAGGTGGAAAAACTCGAGGGCAATCTGGCGACCGGGTATTACATCCAGCCAACCCTGCTCAAAGGCACCAACAAAATGCGCGTGTTCCAGGAAGAAATCTTCGGCCCGGTGGTGAGCATCACCACCTTCAAGGACGAAGCCGAAGCCCTGGCGATCGCCAACGACACCGAGTTCGGCCTCGGCGCCGGCCTGTGGACCCGCGACATCAACCGCGCCTACCGCATGGGCCGCGCGATCAAGGCCGGTCGTGTGTGGACCAACTGCTACCACCTGTACCCGGCGCACGCCGCGTTTGGCGGGTACAAGAAGTCCGGCGTCGGCCGTGAAACCCACAAGATGATGCTCGATCACTATCAGCAGACCAAAAACCTGCTGGTGAGCTACGACATCAATCCGTTGGGCTTCTTCTAAAACCCGGGGGCGATACAGATATTTCTGTGTCGCCCTTTCGACCGCTTTCGCGAGCAGGCTCGCTCCCACAAGGGAGTCGTGTCGCACCACATACACAGGCTCGGCACAAATCCACTGTGGGAGCGAGCCTGCTCGCGAAGGCGTCCTGTCTGACACACCATCAATGGCCTGGCCGCTCTGGCACGGCCCTTGCGTACCCGTCATTCAGGTTTTGCACAAAAACTGCCGCTGCGTGAACAGCGTCCATCCACCTCAACCACTGCACCCGAAAGTCCAACAGATCGAACAATAAAAAACAGAGAGGACTTATGACTTCCACCACACAGCTCAAACCCACACTCGGCACCCTGCACCTCTGGGGTATTGCCGTCGGCCTGGTGATTTCCGGCGAATACTTCGGCTGGAGTTACGGCTGGGGCACCGCGGGCACCCTCGGATTTCTGGTCACGGCGCTAATGGTCGCGACCATGTACACCTGCTTCATCTTCAGCTTCACCGAACTGACCACCGCGATTCCCCACGCGGGCGGGCCGTTTGCCTACAGCCGCCGGGCGTTCGGCGAAAAAGGCGGGTTGATCGCCGGCATCGCCACGCTGATCGAATTCGTCTTCGCCCCACCGGCGATCGCCATGGCCATCGGCGCCTACCTCAATGTGCAGTACCCGGAGCTTGATCCGAAGGTGGCAGCGGTCGGCGCGTATTTCGTGTTCATGACCCTGAACATCCTAGGCGTCAGCATTGCCGCGACTTTTGAGCTGGTGGTCACCGTGCTGGCGGTCGCCGAACTGCTGGTGTTCATGGGCGTGGTCGCGCCGGGCTTCAGCTTCAGCAATTTCGTGCTCAATGGCTGGTCGGGTTCCAACGAGTTCACGATGGGCTCGATCCCCGGAATCTTTGCGGCGATCCCGTTCGCGATCTGGTTCTTCCTCGCCATCGAAGGCGCCGCCATGGCCGCCGAAGAAGCCAAGGACCCGAAACGCACAATTCCCAAGGCTTATGTCAGCGGCATCCTGACTCTGGTGTTCCTCGCCATCGGCGTGATGGTGATGGCCGGCGGCGTCGGCGACTGGCGCCAACTGTCGAACATCAATGATCCGCTGCCACAGGCAATGAAAGCGGTGGTCGGCAACAACTCATCGTGGATGCACATGCTGGTGTGGATTGGCCTGTTCGGTCTGGTGGCGAGTTTCCACGGGATCATTCTTGGTTACTCGCGACAATTCTTCGCCCTCGCCCGCGCCGGTTATCTGCCGAAAAGCCTGGCCAAGTTGTCGCGCTTTCAGACCCCGCATCGGGCGATTCTGGCCGGCGGTGTGATTGGTATCGCGGCGATTTACAGCGATGGACTGGTCAATCTGCAAGGCATGACCCTGACTGCTGCGATGATCACCATGTCGGTGTTCGGCGCGATCGTGATGTACATCATCAGCATGCTCAGCCTGTTCAGACTGCGTAAGACCGAGCCGAATCTGGAACGCACCTTTCGCGCCCCGGGCTATCCGGTGGTGCCAGCAATTGCGCTGTTTCTGGCCGTGGTGTGCCTGGTGGCGATGGCGTGGTTCAACACGCTGATCGGCTGTGCGTTCCTGGGTTTCATGGCCGCTGGCTATCTGTATTTCCAGCTGACCGCCAAGCAACGCTCAGAAGCCCCGGCAGACGCTATGCTCGAAGGTATCTAGTTGCACCGGCACCGGGCCTGTCGCCCGGTGCCCGCTATATAGAAGTGCATGAAGATCCCCCTGTGGGAGCGGGCTTGCTCGCGAAGGCGTCGTGTCATCCAACAACGATGTCGTCTGACACGACGCTTTCGCGAGCAAGCCC
>NZ_JAJSLU010000013.1:66131-174233 GCF_023063025.1 Pseudomonas sp. YL2
GGGGGGGGTCTGCCCGGGGGGGGCGCGTTCCCACCCACAACGGTGGTCCCCCACCCCCCCCCTCCCGCGACGAACCCCTCCCCCACAGGGAGACCGAGTTACCCACAGAATCAGGAGGACACCGCCCCATGGCCGCATTTGCCCATTCCGTCGGCGCCCAGACCTACCGCTTCGACAGCCTCAAGGACGTCATGGCCAAGGCCAGCCCGGCGCGCTCCGGTGACTTTCTGGCCGGCGTTGCCGCGCTCAATGACGGCGAACGCGTGGCGGCACAAATGGCGCTGGCCGATATCCCGCTCACGCATTTTTTGCAGGAAGCGCTGATTCCTTACGAGACCGATGAAGTCACCCGACTGATCATCGACACCCACGACAAACAAGCCTTTGCCGTGGTCAGCCACCTCACCGTCGGTGGTTTCCGCGACTGGCTGCTCAGCGACGCGGCGGACGAAACCAGCCTGCGCGCCCTCGCCCCCGGCCTGACCCCGGAAATGGTCGCCGCCGTGTCGAAGATCATGCGCGTGCAGGATCTGGTGCTGGTGGCGCAGAAGATCCGCGTGGTCACAAAATTTCGCGGCACCCTCGGCCTGCGCGGGCGCTTGTCGACCCGGCTGCAACCGAACCATCCGACCGACGAACCGTCCGGCATCGCCGCGAGCATTCTCGACGGCCTGCTGTACGGCAATGGCGACGCGATGATCGGCATCAACCCGGCCACCGACAGCATCGCCTCGATCTGCGCGATGCTGGAAATGCTCGACGCGATCATCCAGCGCTATGACATCCCGACCCAGGCCTGCGTGCTGACCCACGTCACCACCTCGATCGAGGCGATCAACCGTGGCGTGCCGCTGGACCTGGTGTTCCAGTCGATTGCCGGCAGCGAAGCAGCCAACGCCAGTTTCGGCATCAACCTCAACGTATTGCAGGAAGGCTATGACGCGGGGCTGAGCCTGAAGCGCGGCACTCTGGGGCAGAACCTGATGTATTTCGAGACCGGTCAGGGCAGCGCGCTGTCGGCCAACGCCCACCACGGTGTCGACCAGCAGACCTGCGAAACCCGGGCCTACGCCGTGGCGCGGCATTTCAAGCCGTTTCTGGTGAATACCGTGGTCGGCTTCATCGGCCCGGAATACCTCTATAACGGCAAACAGATCATCCGCGCCGGCCTCGAAGACCATTTCTGCGGCAAGTTGCTCGGCGTGCCGATGGGCTGCGACATCTGCTACACCAACCATGCCGAAGCCGATCAGGACGACATGGACACCCTGCTGACCCTGCTCGGTGTGGCCGGAATCAACTTCATCATGGGCATCCCCGGCTCCGACGACATCATGCTCAACTACCAGACCACCTCGTTTCACGACGCGCTCTACGCGCGCCAGACCCTGGGCCTGAAACCGGCGCCGGAATTCGAGCAATGGCTGGCGAACATGGGCATCTTCACCCAGGCGGACGGCAAGGTTCGCTTTGGCAACAACCTCCCGCCGGCCTTCCGCCAGGCGCTGGCGCAACTGGGATGAGTGTGATGGAAAAACCGCCTGTCGACCCGCAAAACCCATGGCTGGAACTGCGCCGCCTGACCCCGGCGCGCATCGCCCTCGGCCGCACCGGCACCAGCCTGCCGACCAGCGCCCAACTGGATTTCCAGTTCGCCCACGCCCAAGCGCGGGATGCGGTGCATCTGCCGTTCGATCATGCCGGGCTCAGCGCGCAATTGAGCGAACGCGGGCGTGACAGTTTGTTGCTGCACAGCGCCGCGACTGATCGCAACAGCTACCTGCAACGCCCGGATCTGGGGCGCAAGCTCAGCGACACCTCGGCGCAGAGCCTGCGGGATTACGCGCAGGCCAACCCCGGCGGGGTCGATCTGGCGATTGTGGTGGCGGACGGCCTGTCGGCACTGGCGGTGCATCGGCATACCCTGCCGTTTCTGACCCGCCTGGAGGAGCAGATGAGCGCCGACGGCTGGTCGCTTGCCCCGGTAGTGCTGGTGGAACAGGGCCGCGTCGCCATCGGTGACGAGATCGGTCAGTTGCTGGGTGCAAAAATGGTCGTGATGCTGATCGGAGAGCGTCCGGGCCTCAGCTCGCCCGACAGCCTCGGTTTATATTTCACCTACAATCCAAAAGTCGGGCTGACCGATGCCTACCGCAATTGCATCTCCAACGTGCGGCTTGAGGGCTTGAGCTACGGCATGGCTGCGCATCGCTTGCTGTATCTGATGCGCGAAGCCTGCCGGCGGCAGCTGTCGGGGGTCAATCTGAAGGACGAAGCACAGGTGCAGACGCTGGAGTCGGACGCCGGTGCGGACATGAAGGGAAACTTCCTGCTTGATCCGCCCACAACCTGAACCGTTTCCGCATTGCGTTTCTGCGCTGCTTTCAGGCAGGATCGATGCACGGCCGCAGGGTTTCCCATCGCCGTCAGAGCAGTTGAAGACAGCCACTTGAAGACGAGACCTATCATGCGGATTATTCAAGCGACCCTCGAACACCTGGATTTGCTGACCCCGTTGTTCGTCAAATATCGCGAGTTCTACGGTTCCCTGCCCTACCCGGATTCCTCCCGCGCGTTTCTCGAAAAACGCCTGCGCCGCAAGGAATCGGTGATTTATCTGGCCCTGGCCGATGATGACGACAAGAAGCTCATGGGTTTCTGCCAGCTGTATCCAAGCTTTTCCTCGCTGTCGCTCAAGCGCGTGTGGATCCTCAACGACATCTATGTCGCCGAAGACGCCCGCCGCCAACTGGTGGCCGATAACCTGATCCGCACCGCGAAGAAAATGGCCAAGGAAACCCAGGCCGTGCGCATGCGCGTTTCCACCAGCAGCAACAACGAGGTGGCGCAGAAAACCTACGAATCCATCGGATTCAAGGAAGACACCGAGTTCAAGAACTACGTGCTGCCGATCAGTGACGAGCTCTAGCGCTCATCAAGGGCCTGTTGTGGCGAGGGAGCTTGCTCCCGCCGGGCTGCGAAGCGGCCCCACCTCAGTCATCTCAACAGGTCAGGCAAATCAAGGCTTGGGAGTGCTCCGCCCTCCAGCGGGAGCAAGCTCCCTCGCCACACCCACCTTGCCGCAACCATCAATGCCTGCCTGACATTTGTTCACACCCCGACATCCCTCGCTACAAAACCAACGCGCTTTTCACCTCTCAGACCGTATAATCCCGAGCTTTCCGGCTTGTAAGAAAAACTACACCCCGCTGTAGGCTTACACCCGAATCATCCGCACAGGCCTGCCGAGTTGGGCCGTCACCACAGGTGCCCCCATGGATTTCAACCCGCTCGACCTTATCCTGCATCTCGATGTGTACCTCGATTTGCTGGTCACCAACTACGGGCCGTGGATCTACGCGATTCTGTTCGCTGTCATCTTCTGTGAAACCGGTCTGGTGGTGATGCCGTTCCTGCCGGGTGATTCGCTGTTGTTCATCGCCGGAGCGGTGGCGGCGGGCGGTGGCATGGACCCAGTCCTGTTGGGCGGTCTGTTGATGCTCGCGGCGATCCTCGGCGACAGCACCAACTACGTGATCGGACGAACGGCGGGCGAAAAACTGTTCAGCAACCCGAATTCGAAAATCTTCCGTCGCGATTACCTGCAAAAAACCCACGATTTCTACGACAAGCACGGCGGCAAAACCGTGACCCTGGCGCGTTTCCTGCCGATCATCCGTACCTTTGCCCCGTTCGTCGCCGGCGTCGGGAAAATGCCCTACCCGCGCTTTTTCGCGTTCAGCGTATTCGGCACCATCCTCTGGGTCGGTGGCCTGGTCACTCTGGGTTACTTCTTCGGCAACGTGCCGTTCATCAAGAAGAACCTGTCGCTGCTGGTGGTCGGCATCATTCTGCTGTCGCTGATTCCGATGATCATCGGCGTGGTGCGCAGCCGTTTCGGCGGCTCCAGCTCCAAAGCCGAAACCCACTGATCCGATGTGGTCACTGAGCGCCTGGCGTCGCCGGCGCATTCTGGCCAGGCACCCGATTGCCGACGACCTCTGGCAACGGGTGCGCCATCACCTGAGCTTTCTCGACGGCATCAGCGCCGCCGAAGACCAATGGTTGCGTGAAGCCAGCGTGCTGTTCCTCGAAGAAAAACACCTGACCGCCCTGCCCGGTGTCGAACTGCATCAGGAACAACGCCTGCTGCTCGCCGCCCAGGCCCAGTTGCCGTTGCTCAATCTGGGCGATTTGAACTGGTATCAGGGTTTCCACGAAATCGTCCTCTACCCCTACGACTTCCTCAGCCCGCAACGGCATCGCGATGCCAGCGGCGTCGAGCACGAGTGGGACGGCGAGCACAGCGGTGAAGCCTGGCAACAGGGGCCGATCATCCTCGCCTGGCCGGGGGTGATGGCCAGTGGTGGCTGGGAAGGCTACAACCTGGTGATTCACGAACTGGCGCACAAACTCGACATGCTCAACGGCGACGCCAACGGCCTGCCGCCGCTGCACGCCGACATGCGCGTCAGCGACTGGGCCGAGGTCATGCAACACGCCTACGATGACCTCAACCGCCAGCTCGACCGCAACCCCGACGCCGAAACCGCCATCGACCCGTACGCCGCAGAAAACCCGGCGGAGTTCTTTGCGGTCACCAGCGAATACTTCTTCAGCGCTCCGGATCTGCTGCACGCGGCTTATCCACAGGTCTACTTGCAACTGCAGCTTTTCTACCGGCAGGATCCGTTGGGCAGGCTGCGGCAACTTCAGGCCACAGACCCGGTCTATCAGGCGCACGCGTAAGCGCTGCACGACTTCTGGTACGTGGCGTCGGCGTAGGAATATGCCTATAATCGCCGCCACTTTTTGGTCAATCCGGCCAAGTGTTTTTGGTCAACTACGGGGGCAACGCCCAATGAGCTACAGCAAGATTCCGGCTGGCAAAGACCTGCCGAACGACATCTACGTCGCGATCGAGATCCCGGCCAACCACGCGCCGATCAAATACGAAATCGACAAAGACAGCGATTGCCTGTTCGTTGACCGTTTCATGGCCACCCCAATGTTCTACCCGGCCAACTACGGTTACATCCCGAACACCCTGGCTGACGACGGTGATCCCCTCGACGTGCTGGTTGTGACCCCTTACCCGGTTGCTCCAGGCTCGGTGATCCGCGCGCGTCCAGTCGGCATCCTGAACATGACCGACGACGGCGGCGGCGATGCCAAAGTCATCGCAGTCCCACACGACAAGCTGTCCCAGCTGTACGTCGACGTGAAGGAATACACCGACCTGCCACCGCTGCTGATCCAGCAGATCGAGCACTTCTTCGCGAACTACAAAGATCTCGAAAAAGGCAAGTGGGTCAAGATCGAAGGCTGGGCTGGCGCTGACGCCGCTCGCGACGCGATCACCAAGTCGGTTGCTGCCTACAAGGGCTAAGCATCTGCTGGCTGGATGACGCTTGAAGAAAACCCCGGTTGATCCGGGGTTTTTTGTGCCTGAAAAACGCCGCTTTAAACAGTGTGTTTATTGCGGACTACAGAAAAGTTTCGAAGTGAGTGATTTCCCACAAGCACGTCTTACATCCAGTCGCAAAATACAGGCTTTTTTTGAACAGCCAGTTTATTCAAACCGCTCTGGCACGGCCGTAGACTCGGTGTTTATGAGAAAGAACACTAGCGGTCCAAGATTCAAGGCACTCCTGGAAGCAGCGAACATCACCACCACGGGATTCGCAAAGTTCTGGGGCACGGAAGCCCAAAACATTCATAACTGGTACACCCGGGGCGTCCCGGCGTATCGCATGGAGGAAGTCTCACGCCTGCTCTCGGTCAACAGCGAGTGGCTGAAAACCGGCGAAGGCAGCAAAGAGTCACCCCGCCTGCAAACGCCTGCCAGCAGCGGCGACACCTTCGACGCCCAGTCCGTCAACGGCGTCTATTCCATCATCAACCCCAACGACATCGAACTGCCGTTTTTCAAGGAAACACCGCTCAGCGCCGGCGCCGACAAAACCCACGTCATCCTCGACCCCGAGCAAACCGTCCGCCTGCCCCGCGCCCATCTTGCGCAACTGGAAATCCGCCCAAGCGACGCCATCTGCGCGCACATGATCGGCAACAGCATGGCCGAGCGCATCGAAGACGGCTCCATCGTCGGCATCGACCGCGGCCTGACCCAGGTGGTCGACGGCGAAATCTACGCGATCGAACATGACGGCATGCTGCGCATCAAATACCTGCACCGCATGCCCGGCAACGCCCTGCGCCTGCGCAGCCACAACAGCGCCGAATACCCGGACGAAATCTTCCGCGCAGCACAAATCGATGAGCAGCGGATACACATTCTGGGCTGGGTATTCTGGTGGTCGACCCTGGGCAAACGCCGGCCGGTGGTACCGTTTCTCTGATCGGATACGGATCTTCAACCCTGCACCAAACCCTGTGGGAGCGAGCCTGCTCGCGAAGAGGCCCCGAAAATCAGTACAAATTACAAATATCGACCGCCGCAGTGGCTCTATTCCGCAGTTGAGGCTGGGAATCCCCAACAAAACTCAGTATCCTGCGCCCCACATTTGCGCATCGACCCGCTCCCGCGGCTCAGATGACGCCTGACGCGGCAGACCAACGTCTGACCAAGTCCCACAGCCGGACGCAGATCCGGGTGTACGTTTTGAAGGCTGACGCGGTTTACCAAAAATAAACCAAGCCAGTCCCCGAGAAGCCGGCCACAAGCCGGCTTTTTAATGCCTGAAAGAAACCCAGGCCTACCTCTAGGAAGGCCCACTTGTTATCGTAGCGACAACTTCATTACGGTTTTCCATCGTGGCATTCTTTAAACCCTCTACTGACGACGATCTGAAGCAGCGCTTCGCTGATCAGTATCAGTCACCGCTCAAAACAGAATTGAATTTTGTAGAGGATAAGGCTCTCATCGCTGCAGTCACCAAACGCCTTGTAGCTCCTCAAAGGGTCAAGATAAGCCTGGATGACCTGTAACTTCGAATACCCAGAGTGCTAAATCCCGCCAAGCGCAAATCCCAGTGTCTCTATCCTCATCCTCCGGCCGGATTACGGTACTGAGTCCTCATGGGACCTCATGGAATTGACCTGCTCCCATTGCAAACCTTGCTTTCTTTATACCTGAGCCTTTCGCAAGATAAACCGGGCAGCGCCCGCCACTCAGGCATCGCAATAAGCCATTAGCACATCCGCCCTAATTGCCCCGCGACCAACCTCACCACTAAATTTCCATTCTGTTTTTGTGCATTACAAAAGCGCCAAGGAATGGAGCAACACCATGTTTTTCAAACTCAATCACTCCGCTGTTCTGCTGACCGCACTCCTGACCGCTGCCACTTCAGCCTTGGCAGACGAGCCGAAGCTCGTCGGTGACTGGTGGATCATTTACGGCAACGGCGTTCCCCACAAGAACATCATGTATGTCGCCGACAGCACTTCAGTCGTGCCGTCGAAGCAGACCAAGGGGGCCAAGTTGGTCGCCGTGACGCTGGTGTATGAGGAACCCGGCAAACCGATGATCGATGCCTACAACCTCGAAGTTCAGTGTTCGACGAACAAGGTCCGAATGCTCAATGGCCAGTCGGTTGATCGCATCGCCTACATGATGCGCAACCTGAAAGTTAATGACCAATGGCAGCAGCCGAAAGAGTTCTGGGTGCAGCGCACCAGCGAGTTCGTTTGCTCACCTGCCAAAAAGGACATGATCGCGCTGGGCAAGATGGAGTACTTGCAGATGATTCAGGGCCTGCAGCAGATGTTCTTCAAACTGGCGCCGATTCAGGAGAAAGGCCAGATGATGGACAACCTCGACTCGATCCTGGGCAACAAGTAAGCGGCGGGAATCACGATGAACCCATGGACTAAAACGTTATTGGCGCTGCTGATAACGCCCGCTGTTTTGCTGATCAATGGTTGCCACTTGATTGCCCAGTCGCGCTGGGAAGGACGCGATGTGCAGGAAGCGCTCGATCTGTTCGGCAAACCCGACTCGATGAAAAAACAGACCGGGGCCAACGGCGAGAATCTGGCTGTGCTCACCTGGTACAAATCGTCCAGCTGGACCACCACGGAAGCGGCCGGCACTTCAATGAATCACACCGGCAACGGCATGGTTTACACCGAGTACTACGAGACGGTCGGTCACAGTTCCGACTGCAAACTCGAAGCCACCGTCAACAAGGCGAAAAAGATCGTGCTGTTCAGAATCGAAGACGGAAAGATCATTCACGGCAAGTGCATCAACGTGCCGTTCGTGCCTGGTTACATTCCGCCCGGTTTCTAGTGCAACCCTGAGCAGGCTGCTGCTCAGGGATAGCTGAACGATTTCACCAACGTCAGTTCACCCACCGCCCGCATCGGTACCACAAACGTCTCCATTTTCTCGCTTGGCGTGCCTTCCTCGGTAATCACCGTCACCTGCGCCGTGGTCAGCGGCTGCACCGCCTCTTCCCCGCCTTCATCATCACCGCGATAACCACCGCCGAAGTAGTTCACATACACCAGATACTGGCCCTTGATCGGTGCCGGCATGGCGAAGATTTCCGGGCCGTAGCCGGTGGTGACGTCGACGTCGAGTGCGGCGCCATTGGGTGCGACGCGGTCGCCGTACCAGATGTGCGCGCCGTCGGGGGTGATCAAGTGCAGGTCGAGGTCGGTGCCGTCGCTGTCCCAAGAGAGCAGCACGCGCAGTTTGGCCGGGGTGGCGCCGCCGCTGGTGTTGAGGAATTGCGTGCGGTGGCGTTGCTGGCCGTCGGGGATGCGCACTTCGACGCTGTTGCTGCCGTTGGGGAAGGAGAACGGGCGGTCGAAGCGGCCACTGTCGTCGATTTTCAGCGGCATGCTGACACCGTTGACGATCAGCCGGCCGGGATCCTTGCTCTTGGGGGTGGCTTTGATCTCGCCGCTGATGCGGGCAGTGTTGGCCTGGCCGACCGGGGTGTTGACCGAGGAGGCCGGGTAGTTGACGGTCTGGCGGAAGTTCTCGCCTTCGCCCTCGGGCGCGCCGGTGCGCCAGCCGCCGACCGGGGTGTCGAGTTTGACGCTGTCAGCGGCCATTGCCATCGGCCATGCATTGAACGCGCAGAGCAACAGCAAGACCTGTGGATAACGGAGTGTCATGGTCTATTCCAGCAAGAGGTGACGGGCGAGCCCTTCGATGTAGGTTTCATCCTGGCCATTGGGATGTGCTTCAAAGGCCAGGTGCAGATATTCGTGAGTCAGGTCGAGGCGATCCTGCAGCGTCAGCACGCCGCGCACGTAAATGCGCTGGCGTTCGCGATCGACAAACGGGCGGCCGAACGCCAGTTTGCACACGGCGAACGTGCTGACTTCGTTGTAGCCGGTTTCGCTTTCCAGGGTCGGACGCCAGCCGCGGCGCTGCTTTTGCAGCCAGTCTTGCGCGGCGGGCAACGCTTCGCAGGAGGCCACCGGGTTGTCCCAACGGCTGAGGCTGGCGCGCGGATAGGCGTGCAACAGAATCGCGTCGTAGCGTTGACCGGCGTTGGCCTGTTCGACGGCTTGTTGCCAGGCGAGTTTGTCCGGGCCGGGTTGATCGGAGTGATAGGTGACGGTGCTGCCGGCCAGCACCAGATCCGCGGTCCACGCCGCGATGTTGCGCGACTCGGCGGAGGCTGGGCGTGGGGCGACGCGCTGGCGGTTGCTGCTGTCGTCGATGCTCAGGCAATCGCCGTTGCGCGTGGCGTTTTGCAACAGATAGGTGCGGATCGCCACGGCCAGTGCCTTGGCAGCTTCGGCGGGCTCAGGTTTGGCTTCGCGCTCAAGGACGCGGGCGACGTATTCTTCGCGATCAAGTCTGGCGACCAGTTTGTCGTTGAGCAGAAACATTTCGCTGGCGCTGTGGATATCCAGCGCATTGCCGTTGGCGAACTCGACGCGGTAGTCGCCTTGCAACGGGCCGGAAGACACCACCCGATCCCCTGCCAGAACACGCGTCAGCGGATAGCGCGAGAACAGTCCGACCTCTACACAACGCCCCGCTTCCGCCGGCCACGATGAAGGCAACACCATCGCCAACGCCTGCCCGTAATGACGCAAAACCATCTGACTGGTGCCACGCCCACCGGCCCAGATCGGCGAGCCGTCCGCCGTCCAACCGGCGAAACCGCCCTGCCGCGATTGCGGATCCTGATCGCCGAGCCAGCTCCAGGTTTTCACCCGCAAGCGCCCGCCCAGCTCACCGACGACATTGCCGTCCGCCGCATTCAGCACGACGTCGAGCAACACGCGGCGCATCTGCTCCTGCGCTGGCAGCACCGACAACACCTTCAGCAAGTCAGTCACGGAAACCCGAGTAGCCGGTTGCACGGTCGGCAAATCCAGCAACCACGACGGCGCCTGCCGCGCCTGCCAATAGGTGCGCCAATCGGCAGCAGCGATGCCCAATCGCGCCGGCTCAAAGTACAAGCCGCAGGATTTGACCAACGCCTGATCACGCTCGATCCTGCCGCCCGCCGAGCAGCAATAAACCTCTTCCTTCGACTGCCCGCGACATTCATACGCTGGCTCGCGCGCGCCGGTATCCACCAGCCACGCATAGACGAACAATTTCCACAGACTGCCCAGCGGCGTTTCCAGCGTCGACGGCAACGGTTCGCGAGCGATCAGTTGCGTCTGATTCAACGACAGCAACTCGCCCTTGTACGCCAGCCGCAACGGCTCATCCTGCGCCGTCGCCAGCGCAGGCATCACACACATCAACAGCCACAGCAGCGGCCGGTTCATGTCAGTTGACCGTGACCTGACCGAGGGCGGCTTTCGCTTCCCGGGCCTGATGCTGCGGCGCATAGACCTGAGTGAAGCGCACCGGCGGCAGGTTGAACTGGCCCTTCTGCGAGAACCGCACCAGATGGCGCAGACGCAATTCGCCGCTCAGCGCATCCACCGGCACCGCGTAGGCCAATTGCCCCGGTTCGAAGCGCGCCTTTTCCAGCGCGGTCGGCTCGGTGCCGTCCTTGCCCTGCAACTTGATGCCCCAAGTGGTGCGCTCGACGTCGGCGCCCGGTGGCAGCGGCACTTCGAGCATGCCGTAGCGCAGCGGTTTCGGCGCCTTGCTGGTGAGGATCACTTCGTCCAGATACAGGCTGTCACTGGAGAGCGGTTTGCTGCCGACCGGCTCCAGTTTGAAGGTGAACGCTTCATCGCCCGGCACCAGTCGCGACAGGCGCCGGGTGATGGTCACGGCCATTGGATCGACGGCCGGTTGCTGGGTCTGGAAGCTCAGCGCCGCGCGCAACGGACGCTCCTGAGTGCCGGACACCGACAACACGCTCGGCACCGGCGTCGCACCCTGCCAGGTCCAGTACATCTCGCCGGTGGCGCCGTAGTTTTTCTTCCAGCCTTCACCCGGCATCAGCGCGATGGTCGGCGAGGCCTGGGCGATGCTGCGTTGCAACCAGCTCAGCGCCAGCGCACGTTCGAGGGTCGATTGCTGTGGCAACAGACGTTGCAACAACGCCGTCGCCCGCGCCTGATCAAACGGTTGCAGCGACAGGTTCAGCGCTTCGGCAAACGGCTGCGAACTGACCGCCAGACGCTGTTGCGCCGCGCCAACCTGACGGTTGAATGCCTCCGGCAACGCGACTTTCGACTGCGTGGCCAGCGACGCGGTCAACACCCGCGCCGCCGCCAGACCGAGCGCCGAATCCGGGTCGCTCATCACCAGGCTGTCTTCGCCGTCGTCCATCAGGTTTTCGGCATTGCCCTCACCGGCCTTGGCCAGATCGTCCATCAAACCGCTGAGCAGGGTATTCACCGGCAGGTGCATCTGCTTGGCGAACGACAGAATCAGTGCCCGCTGCAGCAGCGGCGTGTTCGGCGCTTGCTTGGCGTAGACCTCCAGCACTCGCTGCCAGTGCTCCGGTGGCAAGGTCAGTTCCAGCACCTGACTGGCGTTCCAGTCGGCGTAGTAGGCGTAAGCGCTGAGGAACGCGTCCGGCTCGCCGTCGAAGCCCCACCAGGTGAAGCTCGCCGACGGCCCGGCCATTTGCACCAGACGCAGACGGCTGTTCTGCATGATCAGGCGCAGGCGATCGCGGATCTGCGGGCTCGACGCCAGCGACGGATAAGCGATGCTCAGCGGCAGCAAACGGCTGGCGGTCTGCTCGACGCCGCCGTACGGGTAGCTCAGCAAATCATCGAGGGCGGAACGGAACAGCGCTTGCGGACTGTCATCCAGACGCAGACGAATGTCGGTGGCGTCGGCCGGCAGGCTCAACGGGGTATCGCCGCTGGCGACGTCGAGGCTCTGAGTTTGCGTCACCTGCCAACCGTCACCGGTGGCGCTCAGGCGCACGGCGAGGGCGTCAGCGGTTTTGCCATCCTGCACCAGCTCCGCTGTCCACTCACCGGTCGCCAAGGCGAACGCTGGCAGCGGCACGTAGTTGATGCCGTTGTTCAGGGTTACCGGCAGGCGTTGTTCGGCGCCAGCGTAATGGGTGACCAGCTCAGCCTTGACCGGTTTTTCGGCCTGGCTGAAGGCAAACACACCGAGTTGCGGCTGATCGCCCTTGCGGAATTTGCTCGGCCCGCTCCACTTCAGGTACAGCGGTTTTTCCGAACGGACGAACTGCTTCTTCTGCCCGACCTGGCCGTCGTCGGCGATGGCCCGGGCGGTGATGCGCCAGCGGGTCAGCGAGTCCGGCATCTTGAAGGTGAAGCGGGTTTTGCCGTCGGCACCGGTCAGCAATTCCGGCTGCCACGCGGCGGTGTCGACGTCTTCACGACGCGGACGCTCCAGCACTTTCACCCCACGTTCGCTGCGGTTGGCCTTGCCCGGCGCGCCGGGGCTGCCCGGCAACGCCACGTCGTAACTGATGAACGACAGGCTGGCGCTGGTGCGCACATTATTGCGACGCGGGTGGTAGAAGAACTGGTCGATGGTCGGCGCGACTTCCGGTTGCAGCGCGTAGACCATTTCATCGACAACACTCACCGTCAGATGCGCCGGAACTGCTTTACCGGCGAACTGCGTAGTCAGGTCGACGGTCACCGTGTCGCCCGGCAGATACACCTGTTTGTCGGTGCTGATCGCCACGTCGATTTGCGGGGCAATCACTTTGATCCCGGCGTTCTGGAAGCTGTACTGCCCGCCCTTGGTGTAGAGCACCGAGAAGGTCAGGTTCGGCGCGAAATTGTCTTTCACCGGAATCCGCGCGCGGTATTGGGTGTCGCTGAGTTTTTCCAGCTTCAGCCAGTCGCCGCCCTTGGCCAGCAGCGCGGTGGCCTCGACCTTATCGCGCTCCAGCGACAGCAGTGCATCGCTGACCGGCTCAGGGAAGGTGATCAGTGCCAGCGCTTCATCGCCGGCCTTGTACTCGGGCTTGTCGAGGACGATTTCCACAGTGCCCGGCACCGCTTTGACACCGTCGCCGGTGACCGAATGGCCGGTGGCGCCGAGGACGCGACCGTGTTGATCTTTCAGCGTCAGGTTGTAAGTACCCGGACGTTCAAAGGCCAGACTAAAGCCTTTGTCAGTCGCCGCGAGTTTGCCTTCGCCAGTGCTCTGGTCTTCCAGACGCATCCAGCTGTAGCTGCTCGGGGTCACGGCTTTGCTCTGCTCGCCGCCGCCCTCGTTGGCGTAGCTGAACGCGACTTTGTCGTTGACTGCGCTGAAACGTTGCGGCGCGCTCAGGCGGAAGCTCGCGGCGCCACGGTCGATGAGGATTTCCTTGGTGGTCTTGACCCGATACGCCGCGCCATCGCTGGCAAACACGGTGAGCATATAACGGCTCGGTTTGTCGGCGGCCGGCAGGTCGAGGGTCGCGTTGCCCTTGCTGTCAGTGGTCAGTTCGGTGCTGGTCAGCTCCACCGGGAATTGCCCGAGGTATTGCAACTCGTTGTCGACCATCGACAGTTGCTGGGCACGCAGGCTCAGGCTCAGTTTGGCGTTGGCCACCGGTTTGCCGTCCGGGTACAGCAGCACCAGACTGCCCTTCACCGGCTCGCCGGTGCGGTAATCCTGCTTGGCCAGATTCAGCGAAATTTCGAAGTGCGGCTTGATGTACTCGGCCACGCGGAAGGCGCTGCTGTAGGCCTGATCCTTGTAGTTGAAGCGGATCTCGTAACCACCGGCCACAGCGTTGTCCGGCAACTGGAACCGGCCCTGGGTACCAGCCCTGGAATCGAGTTTCAGGTCGAGGCGTTGCAGCTCGGTGCCGGTGGCATCAAGCACACTGACGTTGACGTCAGCAGCGCCCGGCAGCACCGAATCCCGCGCATTCTTGAACTCGCGACCGACGATTTTCAGCGACACCCAATCCCCCGGGCGATACAGCGGTCGGTCGGTGAACGCATAGAGTTTGGTGTCGTAGATTTCGCTGTCGTAATAGAAGTTTTCCGAGACGAACACCCCGCCCTCTTCGTCCTCGCCGATCACGAACGAGCGCTCGGGGCTGACGTGTTTCAGGCGCAGCAAACCATCGGCATCAGTGGCACCGCTGCTCATCACGCCGAGGCCGTCAGTCCACAGCACATTGACCTTCGGCACCGAACTGCCTTGGTGTTTGCGTGCGGCCCAGACCAGCAATTCATCGCCGGCGATTTTGCTCACCGCCACGGTGTTGGAAACGAAGACCATGGTGGTCGCGCGATACTTGCCGATCAGCGCTTCGACCAGATACAGGCCCGGCTTCAGGTTGCCCAACGGGATGTACACGTTACCCGGCGCAACGCTGACGAACTCGCTGGAAGACCCGGCCAGATTGACACCGGCCGGCGGCTGGATCGGTTTGGCTTGCCACAGCGGATAACGGAACTGGCTGACCACCGGCAGACCCGGAATCAGCGCGAATTGCGGCTGCGCGTCGTACGGGGTTGGCGCGGCGATGGCGGTGCCCATCTTCAGCTCCGGCACTTCCTCGGTGACCTGCTTGCGCGACTCGTAGGAGAACGCGCGCTGCATCACCCGCCGCGATTTGCGGTACCAGTTGTCCCACAGGTACGCGAGGGTGTTGGACAAGCCCTCGCCCTTGAACTGACCGTCGCTGACCACGCGGTGCAGGTTCTTCTGACGTTTGAGGAAATCCAGCGGCTTGTCGATGTGGTATACGCGGATGTCGGCGCCGCCATAGGGTTCCATACGAAAGCGGCGGTAGTCGCGGCCCGGCGCTTCGAGACGAACCATCGCCTGTTCGTCGGCGGCGAAACTGCTGTCGGCCAGCAGGAAGAAGCTTTCACCGGGGACCGGCGTGTAGCCGCTCGGCTCCACCGAATCTTCAGCGTTGACGGTCGCCAATGGCAGCAACAGCGCCAGCAGCAGAGGAATTCGAGCGCAGAGTCGCAGCATGCGGGCACCGGTCATTGGGAGAGAAAGTTCAGTCGATAGACGCCGATGAAGTTGGGGTTGGCTGCGTCGGGTATCCATCGGGTGTCCTTCCATGTCATGAGTTGCTGCAGGCTTGCCGAACGCATGCCGTTGTCAGTGGGGGTGGTCGTGCCGGTGTGATAGGCGATGTAGCGGCCCATCCAGATCATCAGGTGCTGGTCGTCGCCCTGATCGAAAAACATCAGGTCGCCGGGGCGTGCCTGGGACACGTCGCGGCTGACCAGATGGCTGTTGAACTGAATCAGTTTGATCGCGTTGACGTACGGCCCGACCTTGCCGCCGCCCTGCTGCCATTGCTGGGCGAGCTTGCGCTGCTCATCGCTGAGCGTCAGCTCCGGCGGCAGGTAGCGATTGGACAGGCCATTGCTGCGCAGCCACTTGTCGTCGTGGACTTTCAGCGCTTCGTTGGCGGCAAAACGCACAAGGCCTGCGCAGTCCTGCTGATACCAGCGCGGGCTCGGGCCCTGGCTCAGTTGTTCCTGAGCGATGCGCACGAACCAGGCGCGGAACACCTGGGACTGCGCCGGATCCAGCGCCGGCGTTTCGACGGCTCGGGCGCCCGCGCTGAGCAGTAGCGCGAGCAGGCCGAGGCTGCGGATCAGTGTCGTCACAGCGCTTTCCACTCCAGCGGCAGCCATTGCCAGTGGCCGTCAGGCTCGCTGCCTTCCGGCAGGGTCAGGGCGTATTTGCCGTAGCCGCCGAGGGTGCGCAGTTTCGGAATCAGGTAGGTTTGCGCGGCGTTGTAGAACACCGGCTCCATGTCCTGCGGCAGGCTGTCGAGGGTTTCCTGCTGCATCAGTTGCGCCATCGAATCCGGACCGAAGTAGATCGGCATCAGCACATCTTTCGGCAGCACGTCGGCCATCGGCGGGAAGCGCTTGTCGAGAGTACCGAGAGCCTTGTCCACCAGTTTGTCGTCGAGGGAAAACAGCAGCGTCGAACCGTGACGGGCGAGGCTGACTTTCATGAACGCTTTACCGCTAATCGCATCCGGATTCTCGGCAGTCTTGGCGGCGTACGGGCCGAAATTGGAGCTGACCTGACGCTGCCAGACATGGCTCTGGCCTTCCTGTTTCTCGACCACCGGGAATGCGTGTTCATCGACATTCGTCTCGTAGGCGCCCACCATCGAACCGAACAACGTGCCCAGGTCGCCATCGAGCTTGCCGCTGTCCTCGTCCTTCAGGCTGGCAACCAGCAACGGCGTGTACAACCGCGAATCGGCGTACCAGCACAGGCCCGCCGCGCCAGCCACGTGTTCGGTGAGTTTCTGCGCCACCGCTTCGTCGGCGCCGAGTTTCACCAGCAGCGGTTTCTGCGGTTCGGCCGCTACCGGAAAGGTCACGCAGGCACTGGCGCCCAGCGGCATGGCTTGCCACACCGGTTTGAAATCGAAGTCCGGCTGATTATCCAGTTCGTCCATGGCGAGGTAGCTGTGCCAGCCCTTGTCATCCATGTCGAAACGCAGCCCGGCGAAGTTCGGGATGAAGCGCTGATAGCCCATCGCAAGGACGCTGGAATTGACCGACAGACGCTGTTTGATCTCCGGCGCCTTGGCCGGCAGACCGAAGGCCTCGGGGAACAGTTTGTCGCCGCTGAGCAGCGCTGCCAGCGCTTGTGGCGAGACGTGCCCGGACTCTTCCGATTCGCCACTGGCCGGGTCGTAATACTTGTTCGGGTTGGACAGCACCACCAGTTTGTCGCCGCGCGACGCGAACAGCAGCGATTTGCTGGCGTTGTAGCTGAGCTGGTACAGCGGCACTTCGTCGCTGCCGACCTTGAGGCTGCCGAAGACGCTGAGTTGCGAATCGTCCAGCGCCACTTTCGCCAACGGTTCGAGCAGTTTCGCCAATCCGCCGCGATCCATCACCAGCAGGAAATCCTTGAGCCGGCCATCGGCGCCACGCCACAACGCCACATCGGCCGGTTGATCGAAAAGCTGTTCGATCAGGCTGTCCTGCAGCTTCAGGTCGTGTTCGTAGATGATCCGCCGCAGGCTGCCGATCAACCCCAGGCGGTCGGCGTGGGTTTCGTAATAGAAGACGAAATCCTCGGTGAGCGTGGCCTTGAGAAACGGCACCGTCAGCAGGTCCTTGGGCAACTGGCTCAGGGAGCGGGTTTCCAGCAGCGCGTCCGGCCTGCTCAGGCCGAGCTTGTCGCTGGCCAGTGCCGCCGCCGGCACCTTGGGCTTGTGCAGCAGCCAGCCAAGACCACCGGCCACCCCGGCCACCAGAACCAGGCCGATCAGTAGCGCCGGCCAGCGCCGGGAAGGTTGGCCGGCAGGAGTCGGGACGGCCGGAGAAGCAGCGTTATCACTCATGTTCACAAAACCCGAAGTTCATCCGTGGAGCGGGATGCTTAATAGTTGAAAGTCTTGACCAGCAGCAGATCACCGATCGCCCGCAGGGGCACGATGAATGTTTCGCGTTTTTCGTCGACCGTGTTTTCGTTGAGCACCAGCGTGATTTGCGAGGTGATCACCTCGTTCTGATTGCTGGCCTCCTCGAAGTTATAGCCGCCGTTGCCGAAGTTGCCCCAATAGTTGACGTAAACCAGATAGGTGCCATGCAGCGGCGCGGTCATGGTGAACATTTCCGGGCCGGGGCCATCGACACCATCCGGGTCCAGACCGCCACCGTTGGTCAACGCCGTGTGGGCGAAAAACGCATGCTGGCCGTCGGGTGTAATGATGTGCAGGTCGAGTTCGGCCTTGGGATCGTCCCAACCCAGCACCACACGGATTTTCGCCGGAGTGCGCAGGTTGTTCGCTTCGTAGAACTGCACACGCTTGAGCGACTGGCCCTCGGCGCTGCGCACTTCGACACTGTTGGAACCGGCGCCGAACGCATAGGGCCGGGCGAATCGCCCGTCATCGTCGGTGTACAGATTCAATGGATTGCCGTTGACCGCCAGCGTGTGCGGCCCGCGCTGATTGCCGATGGCCTTGAGCTGGCCCTGAATCATCGTGCGATTGCGCTGAATGCCGCGATCGATCGGCGGCGTGGGATAGGCGACTTGCGGGTTTTCACTGCGGTCGAGCAGACCGTTGTAACGCCAGCCACCGGATGGCTCAGACAGCTCGGCAGTCGGCGCCGCCCACAGCGCAGGCGCGCAGGCCAAACCGATCAGCAGCCAAAGAAATGAACGCATGTAATGCCTCCTGCCATGCCTGAACGAAACCTTGCACCCGATCCTCGGTACTTCACAGCGGTGGAAACTGCGTTTCGTCTGAAAGACCCGTGACTATGGGGTCGTAGAAGGCGCGAAGATTAGCGATTCGGCAGTTTTTTAACAATCGGATACATCTTGAAATGCGGTAGGAATCACGCCCTCGGGTGGACGATGAGCCGAATAGGTGTCATATTCGGCTCACGAAATGAGCCGAATAGCGTTTCTATTCGGCTCACACACTCAGGAATGGCATTTCATGGCAACTCACTGGATCTGGCAGCAGCCCGACTGGCCCGACTTCAACTGGCAGGCAGAGCGTCTCACTGCGCTGTTGCGCGAATGCGTTCAGGCGCAGGGACAATTGATGGGCATGGCGGGATCAGTGGGCAATTCATTGAGCGCTCAGACTGAACTGGACGCGTTGCTGCAAAACATCGTGACCTCCTCGGCCATCGAGGGGGAACAATTGAATGTTGAATCCGTGCGTTCTTCACTGGCACGACGCCTGGGGCTGGAATCGCCTGATGGCGACAACGTCAGCAAGCGCAGCGAAGGGCTCGCGCAACTGATGCTCGATGCCACTCAACGCTTTGCCGAACCGCTGACACTGCAACGATTGCTGGAATGGCATTCATGGCTGTTTCCAGAACAGGAGAGTGGTTTCCTTTCGCGTGCAATCAATGTCGGCGCATTACGCGGCGATGAGCCGATGCAGGTGGTTTCAGGGCGAATCGACCGTCCGACCGTGCACTTCGAGGCGCCACCGCGACAAGGCCTTGAGCGGCAACTCGACAGTTTTCTCAAGTGGTTCGACGCCAGTCGGCAACAGGCAGGCCTCGATCCATTCTTGCGAGCTGGCATCGCACATTTCTGGTTCGTCACCTTGCATCCGTTCGACGACGGCAATGGACGCCTGACTCGCACCCTTACCGATCTGGCACTGGCTCAGAGCGAAGCGCAGGCGATTCGTTTTTATGCGATGTCCGCCAGCATCCTCGATGATCGTGCGGGCTATTACCGGATTCTCGAATCCAGTCAGAAAGCCACGCTGGACATTACCGACTGGCTCACATGGTTCCTGCAAACCTTACTGCGCAGTCTGCAACAGGCCATTGCGCGGATTGAAAGTGTGTTGGGAAAATCACGCTTCTGGCAGGCGCACCGCGAATCCGGGCTGTCGGCGGAGCAGATCAAAGTGCTCAATCGTTTGCTCGACGGTGGTGAGCGTGGTTTCGAGCACGGTATCAGTGCAGCGCAATACCAGAGTGTGGCCAAGGTTTCCAAAGCCACGGCCACCCGACATCTGGCGGAACTGCTGGAAAAAGGCTGCCTGCAACGTCTTCCGGGCGGGGGGCGGAGCACTCGGTATCAGATTCAATATCCGGGTGACTCGACCGACTGACACCCTTGTCCGTCGGCCCACTCATTTGCCCATAACCCCCCTATCTGCTAGTGTCGCGCCGGTTTAACGTCAACCGGAAATCGCCGCCATGGCCCGCAAAAAAGCTGCACTGGATTTCGAACAGTCCCTCGCCGACCTGCAAACACTGGTCGAGCGTCTGGAGAACGGTGAATTGTCGCTGGAAGACTCGCTGACCGCTTTCGAGCAGGGCATCGGTCTGACCCGTGACTGCCAGGCAGCGCTGGCCCAGGCCGAGCAGAAGGTGCAAGTGCTGCTGGAGCGCGATGGCGAACTCGCCGAGGAACCCTTCGACGCGGAACAGCCAGAATGATTGCGGCGTATTCGGCGACCAGCCAGGCGCGGGTCAATGCGGCACTGGAAATCCTCTTCAAGGCTCCGCTGCCGGAGCTGTCGCGCCTGTATGAGGCGATGCACTACAGCGTGATGATCGGCGGTAAACGCGTGCGCCCGCTGCTGGCCTACGCCGCGTGCGAAGCGCTGGGCGGCAAGGCTGAACAAGCCAACGGCGCGGCCTGCGCAGTTGAGCTGATCCACGCTTATTCGCTGGTTCACGACGATTTGCCGGCGATGGACGACGACGATCTGCGTCGCGGCCAGCCCACCACCCACAAGAAATTCGACGAAGCCTGCGCGATTCTCGCCGGTGACGGCTTGCAGAGCCTGGCGTTCAGCGCCCTGCTCGACCCGCGCCTGAGCGATCTGGACGCTGACATCCGTCTGCAACAGGTCACGGCGCTGGCGCACGCGGCCGGCCCGGCAGGCATGGTCGGCGGTCAGGCCATCGACCTCGGCTCGGTCGGCCTGAAGCTGGATCAGCAAGCGCTGGAGCAAATGCACCGGCACAAGACCGGCGCGTTGATCGAAGTCAGCGTCAAGCTCGGCGCCCTGGCCAGCGGCCGTGCCGAGCAGGATCAACTCAAGGCCCTGCAGACTTATGCACAGGCCATCGGTCTGGCCTTCCAGGTGCAGGACGACATTCTCGACGTCGAAAGCGATACCGAAACCCTCGGTAAACGCCAGGGCGCCGACATCGCCCGCGACAAACCGACCTACCCGGCCCTGCTGGGACTGGACGCGGCCAAGGTCTACGCTCTGGAACTGCGCGATCAGGCCCTGCACGCACTGCGACCGTTTGACGCGGCAGCCGAGCCTTTGCGCGACCTGGCCCGGTATATCGTCGAGCGGCGCAACTGAACGCCAGCCTGCCAAAAAAGACCAACGCGTGGGCAGGGGGCGATGCATCAGGTAAACTGCCGCATCTTTTATACCTATAACGATTCGCCTGATGCCCACGACGTTTCATGAGATTCCCCGCAAGCGCCCGACCACGCCCCTGCTCGACCGCGCGAACACGCCGGACGGCCTGCGCCGGTTAGGCGAAGCCGAGCTGGAAACCCTGGCCGATGAGTTGCGCCTGGAATTGCTCTACACGGTCGGCCAGACCGGTGGGCATTTCGGTGCCGGCCTGGGCGTCATCGAGCTGACCATCGCGTTGCATTACGTCTTCGACACCCCGGATGACCGGTTGGTGTGGGACGTCGGTCATCAGGCGTATCCGCACAAGATCCTCACCGGTCGCCGCCAGCGCATGGAAACCCTGCGCCAGAAGGACGGCATCGCCGCCTTCCCGCGTCGCGCCGAGAGCGAGTACGACACCTTTGGCGTCGGCCACTCCAGCACCTCGATCAGCGCAGCGCTGGGTATGGCGATTGCCGCCCGCCTGCAAAACAGCGATCGCAAGGCGATTGCGGTGATTGGAGACGGCGCGCTGACCGCCGGCATGGCTTTCGAGGCGCTGAACCACGCGCCGGAAGTCAACGCCAACATGCTGGTGATCCTCAACGACAACGACATGTCGATCTCGCGCAACGTCGGTGGCCTGTCCAATTATCTGGCGAAGATTCTTTCCAGCCGCACCTACGCGAGCATGCGCGAGGGCAGCAAGAAAGTCCTGTCGCGCCTGCCCGGCGCCTGGGAAATCGCCCGTCGCACCGAAGAATACGCCAAAGGCATGCTGGTTCCCGGCACCCTGTTCGAAGAGCTGGGCTGGAACTACATCGGCCCGATCGATGGCCACGATCTGCCGACCCTGATCGCCACCCTGCGCAACATGCGCGATCTGAAAGGCCCGCAGTTTCTGCACATCGTCACCAAGAAAGGCAAAGGCTTCGCCCCGGCGGAAGTCGACCCGATCGGTTACCACGCGATTACCAAGCTCGAACCGCTCGACGCCCCGGCCGCTGCGCCGAAAAAGGCCGGCGGACCGAAGTATTCGGCGGTGTTCGGCGAATGGTTGTGCGACATGGCCACAGCTGATCCGCGTCTGGTCGGGATCACCCCGGCGATGAAGGAAGGCTCGGACCTGGTGGCGTTCAGCGAACGCTTCCCGCTGCGCTACTTCGACGTGGCGATTGCCGAACAGCACGCGGTGACGTTCGCCGCCGGCATGGCCTGCGAAGGCGCCAAACCGGTGGTGGCGATCTACTCGACGTTCCTGCAACGCGGCTACGACCAGTTGGTGCATGACGTCGCGGTGCAGAACCTCGACGTGCTGTTCGCCATCGACCGCGCCGGTCTGGTGGGCGAAGACGGCCCGACCCACGCCGGCAGCTTCGATCTGTCTTACCTGCGCTGCATTCCGGGCATGGTCATCATGACCCCGAGCGATGAAAACGAATTGCGCAAAATGCTCACCACCGGCCACCTGTACAACGGCCCGGCGGCGGTGCGCTACCCGCGCGGCACCGGCCCGAACGCGGCCATCGACAAGGATCTCGAGCCGATCGAAATCGGCAAGGGCATCGTCCGCCGCCAGGGCAGCAAAGTCGCCCTGCTGGTGTTCGGCGTGCAACTGACCGAAGCGCTGAAAGTCGCCGAGAAGCTGGATGCGACCGTGGTCGACATGCGCTTCGTCAAGCCGCTGGATGAAGCGTTGGTACGCGAGATTGCCGGCAGCCACGAGTTGCTGGTGACCATCGAGGAGAACGCGATCATGGGCGGCGCCGGTGGCGCGGTCAGCGAGTTCCTGGCGCGCGAGAACATTCTCAAGTCGATGCTGCACCTGGGCTTGCCGGACATTTACGTCGAGCACGCCAAACCGGCGCAGATGCTGGCCGAGTGCGGGCTGGACGAAGCGGGAATCGAAGCTTCGATTCGTGAGCGTCTGGCTTTACTCGACAAATAAACGCAATACCCTTGTGGGAGCGAGCCTGCTCGCGAATGCGGATTGTCAGTCAAAGTAATGCTGACTGATACACCGCCTTCGCGAGCAAGCCCGCTCCCACATTTGATTTGTGTACACCTGAAACACCAGTGGAACGTCCATGAACCTCTCGCGCCTCGCCCTGCCCTTTCTCCTGCTGCCAGCCGCCAGCGCCCTAGCCGATACCTTCGAACGCGACGAAGCGCTGAAGCTGCCGGATACGCTGATCAGCGCCAACCGCCAGGTCGAAGCGCGCAACGACAGCAGCGCCGCCAACACCGTGTTCACCCGCGAAGACATCGACCGCCTGCAACCAGGCAGCGTCACCGACCTGCTGCAACGGGTGCCGGGCGTGCAGGTGGCGCAGGCCGGTGGGCGCGGCAGTCTGCCGGGGATCTACATTCGCGGCACCCAGTCGGCGCAGAGTCTGGTGCTGGTCGATGGCCAGCGCATCGGCAGTTCGACCTCCGGCGACAGCAATCTGCAGCACCTGAACATCGACCAGATCGAACGCGTGGAAGTGCTGCGCGGTTCGCGCTCAGTGATTTACGGCAGCGATGCGATTGGCGGGGTGATTCAGATCTTCACCCGCCGCGGCACCGAGCAAGGCCTGCAGCCGCGCTTGCACGTCGGCTTCGGCAGCAACCAGACCTGGGAACGCAGCCTCGGCCTGTCCGGTGGCGATGACAAGACCCGTTTCAACTTGGGCGCCAGCCTCGATGACACCGCCGGTCTCGACCGCACTCACGAGTCCTATCCCAGCGACAGCGATCATGATGCCTACCGCAATAAATCCGTCAGCCTGAGTCTCAGCCATGCACTGACCGATGACATCGAAGTCGGCGCCAACCTGCTGGATAACCGTGGCAAAAGCGAGTTCGACAACCCGTTCGGCCGCTTCGATACGACTACTTTCGAGTCGGTGCAACAGCAGCCTTACAGCGACTTCAACGTCAGCAGTGTCAGCAGTTACGTCGATGCCCGGGTCAACGAAATCTGGAAAACCCGCGTCGAATTCGGTCACACCGAGAACCGCGAGAAGACCCTCGACAAGCTCAGCGACGAGCGCACGGTGTTCAACACCTATCGCGACTCGGTGAACTGGCAGAACGACCTGACTCTGGATGCGCGCAACAGCCTGATCCTCGGCGGCGACTGGTACGAAGACCGGGTCAACAGCAGCACCGCATTCAACGAAGACAGCCGCTGGAACCGCGCCGCGTTCATCCAGCATCGTTATCAGGCCGACAGCTTCTCCACCGAACTGGGCCTGCGTCACGACGACAACCAGCAATTCGGCAGCCAGAACACCTGGAGCGGCACCTTCACCCTGCCCCTGAACCCGGACAACGATCTGCTGCTGAGCTACAGCGAAGGCTTCCGCGCGCCGACCTTCAACGACCTGTACTACCCGGACTTCAGCAACCCTGACCTGCAGCCGGAAACCTCGAAAAGCTACGAGCTGCAATGGCGCAGTCAGTTGAGCGATAGCAGCCGACTGGAGACGTCGATTTACCGCACGGACCTGCAAGACGCGATCATCTTCGGCAGCAACTCACGCCCGGAGAACGTGGCCTCGGCGCGGATCAATGGCTTTGAAGCGGCGTTGAAGCAGGAACTGTTCGGCTGGCAAAGCAATCTCGGTGTGGCGATTATCGACCCGCGTGATCGTGATAGCGGGCACACGTTGGCGCGTCGTGCGCGGCGCACGATGAGTTGGGATCTGGATCGCCAGTTCGACCAGTTGGGCGTGGGCGCGAGCTGGCAGTTGGTCAGCGGCAGTTACGACGATCTGAACAACACCCACTCACTGGGCGGCTACGGCTTGATCGGTTTGCGCAGCAGTTGGGCGCTGAATCGCGAGATCAAACTGGATTTGAAGGTCGATAACCTGTTGGACAAAGGCTACAGCCGTGCGCTGTACAGCTATGACGGCAGCCAGTATGGCTATCGCGAGGAAGGTCGGGCGTGGATGTTTGGGGTCACCTGGACACCGGAGCTCTGATCCAGAATTTTCGCTGCTTCGACTGGCCTCTTCGCGAGCAAGCCCGCTCCCACAGGGGGAACGCATTCCAACTGTGGGAGCGGGCTTGCTCGCGAAGAATTCACCTCGGTCTCAGCGCTCAGGCGCGATCAATTGGCAGAGTTTGGCGGTGGCTTCGATCATTTGGCCGCTTGGGCGCTCAAGGCCTTTGTCGCTGACCAGCAGCAACTGACCATGTGCCACCGCACTCACCTGCGGCCAGGCCTTCCACGCATCGAGCTGGGCCTGATCACCGGCCAAAATCACCTCCGGATTGCGCTGCAGCACCGCCTCGATACTCACCTGCGGCGCCGGCAAACTCAGATCGGCAAACACATTGCGTGCGCCACAGACTTCGAGCGCATCGCTGATGATCTGTCCGCCACCAACGGTGTACAGCGGCTTGTCCCAGACTTGATAAAACACTGTCAGCGGCGTGTCCCGGCGATAGCGTTGGCGCAGGTCATCGAGCTTCTGGCGCAGGTCCGCCGCCAGTTTCGTCCCACGTTCAGGTCGCCCCAGTTGCGCGGCAATCGTCTCGATCTGCGCAGACAGCTGTTCGAGATTGTGCGGCTCGGCGACGTAGGTCGGAATGTTCAGGCGTTTGAGCTGATCGCGTTGTGCCGGGCCGACACTGCCGGGCCACAACAGCAACAAATCGGGCTTCAAACTGAGCAGACGCTCCATGTCCAGCTGACCGTAGCGCCCCACTGACGGTACATCCTTGAGCGCCGCCGGACGCTCGCCGGCATCGAGCACGCCAACCAGCAGATCAGCCGAGCCCAGCTCGACAACGATTTCCGACAAAGAAGGCGCGAGACTGACCACTCGCAGACTCGCCAGCACCGGGCCGGCGCAGGCCAGCAGCAGAACCGCCAGCCACAGACGACGCATCAGCCGAGTTGACGCGGGATGCGATAGAGGTAGAACAGCACCGCCGTGGACAACGCCAGCAGCATCAGCGGTACGGCTTCGAGGCCGACGAACACCGCCAGCGCACCGATCCATGCCGGCAATGCGGCCGCGAGGAATGCACTGCGACGCTGGGCCGCCAAGGCAATCCAGGCCGCCGGTTCGTCGGGGGTATCAAGGGCTTTTTGCGTGGCGATCAGCGCGTGCTTGTAGCGGCCGAAAAACTTCAGACTGACAAACATCGAGGCCACGCCGGCAATGAACAACGGCATGGCCAGCACCGGCAGAATGCCTTCGCCCTGGCCGAACAGGCCATTGAGGACAAACAGCGGCAGCAGCGCCAGCGCCAGGTATTTCCACCAGTCGACCGCCAGGCGGCGTCGCACCTGACCGCGGGTCACGCGCGGTCGACCTCGCCCTGATGCTCGTTGCCCATCATGTGGTCGAGCTTGCTGGCCTTGGTCGCCAGGTACAGTTTGTTGTGCGGGTTGTGGCCGGTGTGCAGCGGCACGCGCTCGGCGACGACGATGCCCATGTCGGTCAGGGCTTTGACCTTGCGCGGGTTGTTGGTCATCAGACGCAGCGACTTCACGCCCAGATGCTCGAGCATCGGCAGGCACATGGCGTAGTCACGCTGATCGGCGGCAAAGCCCAGACGCTCGTTGGCTTCAACAGTGTCAGCGCCGCCGTCCTGCAACTCGTAGGCGCGGATCTTGTTCAGCAGACCGATGCCGCGACCTTCCTGACGCAGGTACAGCAGCACGCCACGGCCTTCACGGGCGATGGCCTTGAGCGCCGCTTCGAGTTGCGAGCCGCAGTCGCAGCGCTGGCTGAACAGCGCATCACCGGTCAGGCACTCGGAGTGCAACCGGCCGAGAACCGGGGCACCGTCGGCGAAATCACCCAGGCTCAGCACAACGTGCTCGCGGCCGGTAGCCTCATCGAGAAAACCGTGCATGGTGAATTGCGCAAAAGGCGTTGGCAGCTTGGAAGCGGCGACAAAAACGACAGGCACCGGTGTGCTCCTGATCTAAAAATTCTGAAAATTCGCAGGCCGGCATTGTAACAGCAGGTTCCTGCAGACGCTTAGGCTGAATTATCGGGCATAACGATCAAAAAGTTTGATAACACCCGGGCAGTGCAGAACCCTGTGGGAGCGGGCTTGCTCGCGAAAGCGTCGTGTCAGTCGATCAATAGGCTGGCTGACACACCGCATTCGCGAGCAAGCCCGCTCCCACAGGGGGGACGGCCCTGTCAGTTCGGCTCGAACGGATACGGCTGCCTCCACTGCTCGAAAATCGGCTTCAGCTCGCCGCTCTTGACCAACTGCTCCATGCGCCGGTCGAACACTGCCATCAACATGCGCGATTGCGGTGTGTTGGCGAAGCACAGGTACAGCGGCAGTTCGGCGATATGCGTCTTGCGAAACTGCGTCGGTTCCCTGGCCCGGCCAAGCACGTAATCGATTTCGGTCAAAGCATCGATGTAATAGTCGGCGCGGTTGTGGGTGAGCATCGAGAGGATCCCGGTACGTCGCACGACCTCGTTGAAGTTGCGCACGCCGGGCAGATAATTCTGATAGTCGTAACCACGAACCCAGGCCAGCCGATATTGACCGAGGGTTTCCGGGGTCGGTGCTGGATTACTTGCCAGGCCCAGGGCGTAGATGTGGTCGGTGTCGAAATTCCAGCGCGGATAGAGCAGGTCGCTGAATTCTTCATGATAAGAACCGACACAAGCATCGACCTCGCCACGCTGGGCCAGCCCAACTGAACGAGTGTATGGTTCGCTGCGAATGTCGAGTTTCACCCCGGCCGGTTCGAACACCTTGCGCAGCACGTCCCAGCCCAGGCCATGACCGTCGGCGGCGGTGTAGTCTTCCCAGTCTTCGCTGGCCAGATGGATGACCGCGGGCGTCGGCGCAGCTTCCTGCGCACTGGCGACAGTGCCCAGCAAGGTAAACATCACAAGCGCCAACCAGCGTCGAGCCATCCCTAGTTTCCTCACTTAACCCTGACGATCCGGATCAGGCGAAAATCCACACCAGTCCCTGCATTGCCAGCCAGGCGAATACGCCGGCCAACACGTCGTCGAGCATGATGCCGACGCCGCCATGAACATGCCGGTCGATCCAGCGGATCGGCCATGGCTTGAGAATGTCGAAAAAGCGGAACACCAGGAACCCCGCGAGCAACCAGTACCAGCCCTCCGGCACCAGCCACAGGGTGATCCACATCCCGACCATTTCGTCCCAGACGATGCCTTCATGGTCGTGGACCCGCAGATCGTCGGCGACCTTGCCGCACAGCCAGAAGCCGAACAGCATGGTGATTCCGAGCATCAGCCAGTAACCCCAGTCGGGCAACATCTGCCACAACGGGATAAAGGGTAGCGCAACTAACGAACCCCACGTGCCCGGCGCTTTCGGCAAGGTGCCGGAGCCAAAGCCGAACGCGAGGAAATGCCAGGGATTGCGCCAGACCGACGGCGGAACGAATTCGGCCGGAACCTGTTTCGGGTGATCTGTCACGGTGTCTCCTGAAAATGTTGATAACCCCGGATTTGCGGGGTGATGTCGTGTCCTTCGCGATCCAGCAGGACCACACCCTGGCCCTGCGCCACACGCCCGATCACATGGATCGGCCAGCCATCGGCCAGCAGTGCCGGCAACTCGACGGACGGTAGCGTGAAGGCCAGCACATAGTCATCGCCGCCGCTCAACGCCGCCCGTTCGGCACCGCGCTGACCGAGAAAAGCCACTAAAGCATCGGACAACGGTACGCGTTCACGTTCAACTTCGAGGCGAACCTGCGAGGCCAGGGCGATATGCCCACAGTCGGCGAGCAGGCCGTCGGAGATGTCGAGAGCCGCAGTGGCCTTGCCACGCAGCGCCTGACCAAGAGCCAGTTGCGGCTGGGGCGACCAGTAATGATCGAGCAACCGCTGGGCGATATCCGTTGCGGCTTCACGCTGGCCAAGCACCAGCGGCAAGGCACCGGCGGCATTGCCCAGCTCGCCGCCGACGCAGAGCAGATCGCCCGGTTGTGCGCCGCTGCGGGTCAAGGCCTGCCCGGCCGGCACCCGACCGAACACCGTGACCGTCAGGCTCAACGGCCCGCGCGTGGTGTCGCCGCCGACCAGCGCGATGCTGCAGCTCTGCGCCATGCGGTTCAAACCGTGGGCATAGGCTTGCAGCCAATCGGCGGTCACCGTCGGCACAGTCAGGGCAAGGGTAAAGGCAACGGGCGTGGCGCCCATGGCGGCCAGATCGCTGACCGCGACGGCCAGCGAGCGCTGACCGAGCAGAAACGGATCGCAGGGATCGGCGAAATGCACGCCGGCCACCAGCGTATCGGTGGAAATCGCGAGCTGTTCCCCGGGGGGAACCGCGAGCAAGGCGCAGTCGTCGCCGATCCCCAGAGCAACGCCCTCGCCGCCCTGCGCACAAGGCGCGGCGGCGAAGAAATTGCGGATCAGCTCAAACTCGCCCATGAGGTCTCAAGCGCGTATCAGCGCTTGAACGCCTTCACTTCAGCTTCACGCAGGCGCGGAGCCAGCTTGTCGAGTACGCCGTTGACGAACTTGTGGCCGTCGGTCGAACCGAAGACTTTCGCCAGCTCGATACCTTCGTTGATCACCACGCGGTATGGCACGTCGACGCGCTTGAGCAGTTCCCAGGTGGACAGGCGCAGAACAGCCAGTTCAACCGGGTCCAGCTCTTCGATTTCGATGTCCAGGCACGGCTTGAGCGCGGTGTCGATTTCGGTGCGGCTCGCCGGAACCCCGTGGAGGATTTCGCGGAAATACGCGCCGTCGACATCGGTGAAATCGTTATCAACGCGGAACTGCGCTTCGATCTCGTTCAGCGAAGCCTTGGCCATGTGCCACTGATACAGGGCCTGAGTCGCGAGCTGACGGGCTTCGCGACGCTTGACGCTTTTCGATGGCTTGCCGGCATCCGCAGGTTTCGGATCGCGCGGGTTGAAACGATCGCTATCGTCGCTAATCACTTGGCCTCCAACTGCGCCAGCAGGCTGACCATTTCCAGAGCGGACAGGGCAGCTTCAGCACCTTTGTTGCCGGCCTTGGTGCCGGAACGTTCGATGGCTTGCTCGATGGAATCAACGGTCAGGACGCCGAACGCGACCGGTACGCCGAACTCCATGGACACCTGGGCCAGACCCTTGGTGCACTCGCCTGCCACGTATTCGAAGTGTGGAGTGCCGCCACGAATGACCGCGCCGAGGGCGATGATGGCTGCGAACTCGCCTTTCTGGGCGACTTTCTGCGCAACCAGCGGGATTTCGAAGGCGCCAGGCGCGCGGATGATGGTGATGTCGCTTTCGCTCACGCCGTGGCGAACCAGGGCATCAACTGCACCGCTGACCAGGCTTTCAACCACGAAGCTGTTGAAACGGCCCACTACCAGAGCGTAGCGGCCTTTAGGGGCGATGAAGGTACCTTCGATGGTCTTCAGGGTCATTCGTCAGATCTCTTAAAGAGCCGGGACACGTTTCGTACGCATCCCTCAGTGATATTAGCCACAAATTCATGACCGGAAACACCGCATTGCTGTTCGACTACACCCCTGTGGCGAGGGGATTTATCCCCGATGGACTGCGTAGCAGTCCCAAAACTGGGGCCGCTGCGCAGCCCATCGGGGATGAATCCCCTCACCACAAGAATCCATGTCAACAATGCCGGAAACAACCGGGTCATTATTCGGAGGGCACGTATTCTACAACTTCCAGATCGAAACCGGATATCGCATTAAATTTCATTGGCGCAGACATCAGGCGCATTTTGCGTACGCCGAGGTCACGCAGGATCTGCGAACCGGCACCGACAATGCTGTAGGTGGTCGGTTTTTTCACCGCCGCCTGCTCACCGGTTTCGCGGATGTGCGCCAACAGTACATCGCCGTCCAGCGGGTGACCGAGCAACAGCACCACACCGCTGCCGGCCTCGGCCACCGCAGCCATCGCGGCGCGCAGGCTCCAGCGGCCCGGTTGCTTGACCATCAGCAGGTCGCGCAGCGGATCCATGTTGTGCACGCGAACCAGGGTCGGTTCCTCGGCGCAAACGGTGCCCAGGGTCAGGGCCATGTGCACGTCGCCTTCCACCGAATCACGATAGGTCACCAGGTTGAATTGGCCCAGTTCGCTGTCCAGCGGCTGCTCGGCAATCCGCTGAACGGTACGTTCGTGGATCATCCGGTAGTGAATCAGGTCGGCGATGGTGCCGATCTTGATGTTGTGTTCGGCGGCGAACGCTTCCAGCTCAGCGCGACGGGACATGGTGCCGTCGTCGTTCATCACTTCGCAGATCACGCCGCTTGGCTCGAAACCGGCCATACGCGCCAGGTCGCAGGCGGCTTCAGTATGACCAGCGCGCGCCAGGGTGCCGCCGGCCTGGGCCATCAGAGGGAAGATGTGGCCCGGGCTGACGATGTCTTCAGCCTTGGCGTCTTTTGCCGCCGCCGCTTGCACGGTGCGCGCACGGTCGGCGGCGGAGATACCGGTGGTGACGCCTTCGGCGGCTTCGATCGATACGGTGAACTTGGTGCCGAAACCGGAACCGTTGCGTGGCGCCATCAGTGGCAGCTTCAACAGCTCGCAACGCTCGCGGCTCATCGGCATGCAGATCAGGCCACGGGCGTGCTTGGCCATGAAGTTGATGTGCTCGGCCTTGCAGCATTCGGCGGCCATGATCAGGTCGCCTTCGTTCTCGCGGTCTTCGTCATCCATGAGGATGACCATCTTGCCTTGGCGGATGTCTTCAACCAGTTCTTCGATGCTATTGAGCGCCACAAGGCACCCCCTTCAGTCAGGATTTGAGATAGCCGTTGGCGGCCAGAAAGCTTTCAGTAATACCGCCAGCGCTTGGCTCAGCAGCCTTGTCGCCGAGGAGCAAACGCTCCAGATAACGCGCCAGCAAATCGACTTCCAGGTTCACCCGGCGGCCCGGCTTGTAGGAAGCCATGATGGTTTCGCTCAAGGTGTGCGGAATGATCGTCAGCAGGAATTCGGCGCCATCGACCGCGTTCACGGTGAGGCTGGTGCCGTCGACGGTGATCGAGCCTTTATGGGCGATGTACTTGGCCAGTTCTTTCGGCGCGCGAATGCGAAATTCCACCGCACGAGCGTTGTCGCTGCGCGACACCACTTCGCCGACACCGTCGACGTGACCGCTGACCAGATGCCCGCCGAGACGGGTGGTCGGGGTCAGGGCTTTTTCCAGATTGACCGGGCTGCCGCTTTTCAGGTCATTCATGGCGGTGCAGTCGAGGGTTTCGCGGCTGACGTCGGCGGCAAAACCGTTGCCCGGCAGTTCAACCGCCGTCAGGCACACGCCGTTGACCGCGATGCTGTCGCCGAGTTTGACGTCGCTCAGGTCGAGCTTGCCGGTTTCGACATGCACCCGCACATCACCGCCCTTGGGGGTCAGTGCACGGATACTGCCGATGGATTCGATGATGCCGGTAAACATGGGGTTCTCCTTGAGAACGAAGCCAGCGCTAAGGCGATGGCCGGGAATTATACGCTCGCCGAAACGACTGGCGTCGCAGTGACTCGCCAGTCATCGCCAACCGCGCGGATTTCAGTGATTTTCAGCTCGGGAGCGTCCTTCATATAGGCCAGCGGCCAGTCCAGCAGCGGCCGCGCCGAGGAGCCGAGAAACTTGCCGGCGATGAAGATCACGAACTCGTCGACCAGACCGAGCTGGGCAAATGCGCCGGCCAGTCGCGGCCCCGCCTCGACCAGCACTTCGTTGACGCCACGGTTGGCCAGCTCGATGAGCAGTTGATGCAGATCGACCTGACCGTCATCACCCGGCACGATCAGGCACTCCGGGCCATTGGCGTATTGCTCTTCGACCGCCATGCAGGTGGCGACCAGCGCCGGGCCGGCCTTGAAGAACGGCGCATCCAACGGCACCCGCAGGCGCCCGTCGATCAGCACCCGCAGCGGCGGACGGCTCATGGCCCGTGCGGTTTGTTCAGCATCCAGACCCAGTTCGTCGGCGCGCACGGTCAGGCGCGCGCCGTCGGCCAGTACGGTGTCGGCGCCGGTCAACACCACGGCCGCCTGCGCGCGCAAACGCTGCACGGCGGAACGCGCGGCCGGGCCGGTGATCCACTGACTCTCGCCACTTTCCATCGCCGTGCGCCCGTCGAGACTCATCGCCAACTTGACCCGCACGAACGGCAAGCCATGTTCCATGCGCTTCAGGAAACCTTGATTGAGCTGGCGCGCCTCGACTTCCAGCACGCCGCTTTCGGTAGCGATCCCGGCATCGCTCAGACGCTGCAAGCCACGCCCGGCGACCTGTGGGTTCGGATCGCGCATCGCGGCGACCACCCGAGCAACCCCGGCAGTCACCAACGCATCGGCGCACGGCGGTGTGCGGCCATGGTGGCTGCACGGCTCAAGGGTCACGTAAGCCGTGGCGCCCCGGGCCAGTTCACCGGCAGCGCGCAGGGCGTGGACCTCGGCGTGGGGTTCGCCGGCGCGCTCGTGAAAGCCTTCGCCGACAATCTGCCCGTCACGCACGATCACGCAGCCAACCCGTGGATTGGGATGGGTGGTGTAGTGGCCCTTGCGCGCCAGTTCCAGCGCGCGCGCCATGAAGTGGGCGTCGAGGATCGCCTGCTCGGCGGCGCGGGTCATTCTTTCACCGGTTCGCGGGCGAGGCGGTCGATCTCTTCACGGAACTCGTTAAGGTCCTGGAAGCGCCGGTATACCGAAGCGAAACGGATGTAGGCCACTTCATCGAGCTTTTGCAGCTCGGCCATCACCAGTTCGCCGACCACGAGGGATTTGACCTCGCGCTCGCCGGTGGCGCGCAGCTTGTGCTTGATGTGAACCAGAGAGGATTCGAGGCGCTCGACGCTCACCGGACGTTTCTCCAGCGCGCGTTGCATGCCGGCGCGGAGTTTTTCTTCGTCGAACGGTTGGCGGCTGCCGTCGGTTTTGATCAGGCGCGGCAACACCAGTTCGGCCGTCTCGAATGTCGTGAAACGTTCGCCGCAGGCCAGGCATTCACGCCGGCGGCGCACCTGTTCGCCCTCGGCGACCAGACGCGAGTCGATGACCTTGGTGTCGTTGGCACCGCAGAAGGGACAGTGCATGGTGGCTGGCAACAAAAAAAGGGAGGGCCATGGTAGCGCATCCCGGTGGCAAGACAAGCCATAGGGTTTGCGGTATACAGACTGCCATGATCGTTTGATCCACGGATTTCATTTTCTGGAGCTGCCAATGTCGCTACGACCGCTCGTTTTGCTCAGTCTTTTCGCCCTGCTGGTGGCTTGCGGCAGCGACAAGCCCAAGCCGCAACCGCCAACACCGGGACCTGCACCACAACAGGCGCAGAAAAAAGCCCGCGAGGCCGCTGATCTTGGTCCGCTGCCGGCCTATCAACGGGAACTGAGCGGCACCCTGCAAGGCGTGCCGGCCGGGGCCGAAGTCGAACTGGCGCTGCTGGTGATCGATGAAAAGTCGCGCCCGCAACAACTGCTCGCCAGTTCCAGCCTGATCGGCAACAACCAGATCCTGCCGTTTCGCCTGCGTTTCAATCCGGAAGCCTTCCCGGCCGGCGCACGGGTTGAGCTGCGCGGGCGAGCCACGCAGTCGGGTCAGTTGATCCTGCACCTGCCGTCGCAAACCATCACCCAGCCGACCACTCAGGCGCTTGGCCAGCTGCAATTTGTCAAAGCACCATGACCGTACCGCTCGACCTGCAACAGGCGCTGGGTGAATTGCTCGGTGATGCGCGGCTCAAGGCCTGCGCATTACCGGATACCGATCTGCAGCTGTGGCTGATCGACGGTGACAACATGCACCGCGAGTTCAGCCCGGATGAAACCCAGCGCATTCTCCACGAACCGCCCTATTGGAGCTTCTGCTGGGCCAGCGGTCTGGCGGTGGCGCGCTATCTGGCCGAGTTCCCGGAATGGGTGCGCGGCAAGCGGGTGCTGGATTTCGGCGCCGGTTCCGGGATCGCCGCGATTGCTGCGGTGAAGGCCGGGGCGTTGGAGGTGGTTGCCTGTGATCTTGATCCGCTGGCAATTGCCGCGTGCCGGGCCAACGCTGAACTCAATGATGTGCAGATGAGTTATTCGACGGACTTCTTTGCCGAGGCAGATCGCTTCGATCTGATCCTGGTGGCGGATGTGCTCTACGACCGCGAGAACCTGCCGCTGCTCGATGCGTTTCTCAGCCGTGGCCGCGAGGCGCTGGTGGCGGATTCACGGGTCCGGGATTTTCGCCATCCGTTGTATGAGCGAATCGAAATGCTTGAGGCGATGACCTTGCCGGATCTGGCGGAGCCGGAAGAGTTCAGACATGTCAGTCTTTACCATGCGCGGCGTGACTAAAAGCTTCGCGAGCAGGCTCGCTCCCACAGGGGTAACGCATTCCAAATGTGGGAGCGAGCCTGCTCGCGAAAGCATTCTGGCAGGCAACACACCTCTCAAAGACTGACCGCTTCCGGCCACACCCCGCCAAGCCGTATAGTTGCCCCATCCACGCTTTTACGAGATCCCCCATGAGTCAGCAAACGCCGTACATCTTCGACGCCACGACTGCCGATTTCGACCAGTCGGTGATCGAAGCTTCCTTCAACAAGCCGGTGCTGGTGGATTTCTGGGCCGAATGGTGTGCGCCGTGCAAGGCGCTGATGCCGATGCTGCAAGGCATTGCCGAGAGCTATCAGGGCGAACTGCTGCTGGCCAAGGTCAACTGCGACATCGAACAGGACATCGTCGCCCGCTTCGGCATCCGCAGCCTGCCAACCGTGGTGCTGTTCAAGGACGGTCAACCGGTGGACGGTTTTGCCGGTGCGCAACCGGAATCCGCAGTGCGCGCGTTGCTTGAGCCGCATGTGCAAATGCCGCCGCCGGCCGCCGCCGATCCGTTCGAACAGGCGCAGGCGCTGTTCGATGAAGGGCGTTTCGCTGACGCGGAAGCGGCGCTGGTGGTCATGCTCACCGAAGACAACAGCAACGCCAAGGCGCTGATCCTCTACGCCCGCTGCCTGACCGAGCGCGGCGAACTGGACGAAGCGCAAACCGTGCTCGACGCGGTCAAGAGCGATGAGCACAAGGCTGCACTGGCCGGGGCCAAGGCGCAGATCAAATTTCTGGGACTTGCCCGTGATCTGCCGGATGCTGCCGACCTCAAGGCGCGTCTGGCCAAAGATCCGCAAGACGACGAAGCGGTGTATCAACTGGCGATCCAGCAACTGGCGCGTCAGCAATACGAAGCGGCGCTGGAGGCGTTGCTCAAGCTGTTCATCCGTAACCGTAGCTACGGCGAAGGGTTGCCGCACAAGACGTTGCTGCAGGTGTTCGAACTGCTGGGCAACGATCATCCGCTGGTGACCGCTTACCGGCGCAAGGTCTTCGCTGCACTGTACTAACCGCTCACTCGACCCAGCTGTAGAGCGGCGTATCGCCGCCGCTCGCCACTTTCACCTGTGAACTGTGGCGCAAGCGCACCAGCAGGCGTTTGCCTGCGGCCGCGCTGCCGGTCAATCCCTCAAGCTGCTCCAGAAGATCTGGCCCGCTGAGTTGCCCGGCCTTGCGCAACAGATCCTGCGCGACCTGCCACAACGCATCGTCCTGGTTCAGTGGCTTCACTGCCGGCGTGCTCAATGCCGCTTCAGGCTGATCGCCCTGCGGCTGCGCGCCAAGGGCTGCGCCGAGCTTCACCCAATCGCTGTCATCCAGCTCCACCGTCAAATCCACCGGCGTCGCGCCGACGGTTCCGCGTATCCGCAACATCTGCTTCGCTCCTGCACATTTCTGACCTGCATGCTCCCACGGGACTTGTGCAACGCCAAGCGCACGGGCAAACTCTGCGAACTTTCGTTATAAGATTACATAACAAACTCTTCACTTTACTTTCCGGAGACCGCCATGCGTCGTCTGCTGCTCGCTTTGCCGTTTGCCCTGTTGCCGCTGGCCATCGCCCATGCCGCCGATGAGCACGATCATGACCATGAGCACGGCAGCCTCGGCGCCCACGAACATGGCGTCGGCCGACTGAACGCCGCACTCGACGGCCAGACCCTGGAACTGGAACTGGAAAGCCCGGCGATGAACCTGGTGGGCTTCGAACACGCCGCCGCCACCGACACCGACAAAGCCAAAGTCGTGGCCGCACGCACCAAACTGGAAAACCCGCTGGCGCTGTTCAGCCTGCCAGCCGCCGCCGGTTGCAAGGTCACCAGCCAGGAACTGGAAAGCCCGCTGTTCGGCGACAAACCGGCTGCCGACGAGCATGACGATGATGACCACGACGAAGATGCCAAGGGTGGTGAAGCGCATCACCACGATCACAGCGAAATCCACGCACACTACCAATTCAGTTGCGCTGCACCAGGTGCCTTGAAGACGCTGGATCTGGCGAACGTCTTCAATACCTTCCCGGCCACTCAGAAAATTCAGGTACAACTGATCGGCCCGAGCGGCCAGCAGGGTACGGAAGTGACCGCCAAGGCGGCGTCCCTGAATTTCTGATCACACCGAAAATCCCCTGTGAGAGCGGGCTTGCTCGCGAATGCGGTGTGTCAGTCAACATAGATTTGGCTGATCCACCGCGTTCGCGAGCAAGCCCGCTCCCACAGGGTTATGTGTTCACTCCATGAAATTGGTGCCATGACCCAAGCACTCATCGAACTGTCCGACCTGGGCTTCAACTGGCCCGGTCACCCGCCGCTGCTGGACATCCCGACGTTTCGCCTGGAACCGGGCGAAACACTGTTCCTCAAAGGCCCCAGCGGCAGTGGCAAGACCACCCTGCTCGGCCTGCTCGGTGGCGTGCAGAAACCCGGGCGCGGCAGCATTCGACTGCTCGGCCAGGAGCTGACCGAACTCGGTGCCGGCGCCCGCGACCGCTTTCGCGTCGATCACACCGGCTACATCTTCCAGCAGTTCAACCTGCTGCCGTTTCTCTCGGTGCGTGAGAACGTCGAGTTGCCGTGTCACTTCTCCAAACTGCGTGCCGAACGGGCGAAACAGCGTCACGGCAGCGTCGATCAGGCCGCCGCCACCCTGCTCGCCCACTTGGGCCTGAAAGATGAAAGCATCCTCGGTCGTCGCGCCGATTCGCTGTCGATCGGTCAGCAGCAACGGGTCGCCGCCGCTCGTGCCTTGATAGGCCAACCGGAACTGGTGATCGCCGACGAACCGACCTCGGCGCTGGATTACGACGCCCGGGAAAACTTCATTCGCCTGCTGTTCGCCGAATGCCGCGAAGCCGGATCGAGCCTGTTGTTCGTCAGCCACGACCAAAGCCTTGCGCCGCTGTTCGACCGTCACCTGTCCCTGGCCGAGCTCAATCGCGCCGCCACGTCTGCCGAGGTCTGAGATGTATCTGTTTCGTCTGGCCATGGCCAGTCTGGCCAACCGCCGCTTTACCGCCCTGCTCACCGCGTTCGCCATTGCTCTTTCGGTGTGCCTGTTGCTCGCTGTCGAGCGCGTGCGCACTGAGGCCAAGGCCAGTTTCGCCAGCACCATCAGCGGCACCGACCTGATCGTCGGCGCCCGTTCAGGTTCGGTGAACCTGCTGCTGTATTCGGTGTTCCGCATCGGCAACGCGACCAACAACATCCGCTGGGACAGCTTCGAACACTTCGCCAGCAACCCGAAGGTGAAGTGGGCGATCCCGATGTCCCTCGGCGATTCACATCGCGGCTACCGGGTGATGGGCACCACTGAAGCGTATTTCGAGCATTACCAGTACGGCCGCCAGCAGCACCTGGAACTGGCCGACGGCCGCGCCTTCGCCACCGATCCGTTCGAAGTGGTGCTCGGCGCCGAAGTGGCCGAGGCGCTGCATTACAAGCTCGGCGACCAACTGGTGCTGGCCCATGGTGTGGCGGCTATCAGTCTGGTCAAACACGACGACAAACCGTTCACCGTGGTCGGCATTCTCAAGCGCACCGGCACGCCGGTAGATCGCACGTTGCACATCAGCCTTGGCGGCATGGAGGCGATTCACATCGACTGGCACAACGGCGTGCCGGCCCGGGGCAACGGCCGGATCACCGCAGATCAGGCACGCAACATGGACCTGACGCCACAGGCGATCACCGCGTTCATGCTCGGCCTCAACAGCAAGATTTCCACCTTTGCCCTGCAACGCGAGATCAACGAATTCCGTGGTGAGCCGATGCTGGCGATCCTGCCGGGCGTGGCCTTGCAGGAGTTGTGGAGCCTGATGAGTACTGCGGAAAAAGCCTTGTTCGTGGTCTCGCTGTTCGTGGTGCTGACCGGGTTGATCGGCATGCTCACGGCGATTCTCACCAGCCTCAACGAGCGTCGCCGCGAGATGGCGATTCTGCGTTCGGTCGGTGCCCGGCCCTGGCACATCGCAAGCCTGCTGGTGCTGGAAGCCTTTGCCCTGGCGCTGACCGGCGTAATCGCCGGACTGGCCTTGCTGTACATCGGCATCGCCGCCGCGCAGGGTTATGTGCAGGCCAATTACGGTTTGTATCTGCCACTGGCGTGGCCGAGCGAGTATGAATGGACGCTGCTCGGTGGCATTCTGGCGGCCGCGCTGCTGATGGGCAGCGTGCCGGCCTGGCGCGCGTATCGCCAATCCCTGGCCGATGGCCTGTCGATCCGTTTATGAGGATGTTCACCATGCCCCGCGCCGTGCTTGCGCTGCTGTTGCTGGTCGCCCTGCCTGTGTCGGCAGCGGCGCCGAAAGACCTGACCTGGTCGGAGATGATCCCGCCGGACGCCGCGCCGGAAGTGCCGAACATGACGCCGTTGCACGACATGTCGAAGATGAGTGATGCGCTCTCGGCCGAGTCGGCGCCAGCCGCCAAGCAGGACATGCCCAACGCGCCGGTGGTGCAGAGTCTCGACGGGCAGAACATCCGCCTGCCGGGTTACATCGTGCCGCTGGAAGTCAACGAAGAGGGCCGCACCACCGATTTCCTGCTGGTGCCGTATTTCGGCGCTTGCATCCACGTGCCGCCACCGCCGTCTAACCAGATCGTGCATGTGAAAAGCGAGCTGGGCGTGAAGCTCGACGAGCTGTATCAGCCGTACTGGGTCGAGGGACCGTTGCAGGTCAAGGCGTCCACCAGCGAACTGGCCGATGCCGGGTATCAGATGGCGGCGGACAAGATTTATGTGTATGAACTGCCGGAGTGAATCCCGGTAGTTTTTGTATTGTTTGATCCGTCCTCTTCGCGAGCAAGCCCGCTCCCACAGGTGCCCGCCAAGGTTCCACAAAAAACCGCGGCATCACTGTTTCATTGAGCTGAGTCAAAAGACCGTATCAGTTGGCTTCATACCATAGGACATCAGAAACTTTTAACGTCCTTTTGGAGCCCCCATGAACAAGTCCTTGCTCAGCGCCTCGCTGTTTGCCCTCGCGCTCGCAGCCCCGCTCGCCCACGCCCACGAAGCCGGTGACATCATCGTTCGCGCCGGTGCGATCACCGTCAACCCGAAGGCCGACAGCTCCAATGTCAAGGTCGATCAGGGTCCGTTGAGCGGCACCAACCTGGGCGGCAAGGCGACCATGAGCAGCGACACCCAACTGGGTCTGAACTTCGCTTACATGCTGACCAACAACATCGGGATCGAGTTGCTGGCGGCCTCGCCGTTCGAGCATGACGTTAAAATCAAAGGCACCGCGCTGCCAGCTGCCAACGGCAAACTCGGCACCCTGAAACACCTGCCGCCCACCCTCAGCGTCGTGTACTACCCGCTGGATGCGAAATCGCCATTCCAGCCGTACATCGGTGGCGGCATCAACTACACCTGGATCTACGACGAGCACGTCGGCAGCGAAGCCCAGTCCAACGGCTTCAGCAACTTCAAGGCGAAAAACTCCTGGGGCCTGGCCTGGCAGGTCGGCGCCGACTACATGCTGACCGACAACATCATGCTCAACGCCCAGGTGCGCTACATCGACATCGATACTCGAGCCACCGTCGAGAACAACGCCGTGGCGCCGGGCACCCGTGCCAAGGTGAATGTCGATGTCGATCCGTTTGTGTACATGGTGGGTCTGGGCTACAAGTTCTAAGGCAGATTCAACCAGGAACGTTCACGTGGTGGTGAATGAGGCTTTGGGTGAGCAGGCTTAGAACTGACGACGATCACTTCGTGATCGATCGGGGATAAATCCCCTCGCCACAGGATTAGCGACAAATTCCGGCCGTGAAAAAGGCGCCTGTAAAAAGGCGCCTTTTTCATGTCTGCGATAAACCTACCTGCCGAGCAACCGCGCCAGCCCCACACGCATCGGCGTCGGCTCTGGCAGCTTGAAGCGTTGCAGCAAACGCGCGTTATTCGCCCGCGAGTGACGGATGTCGCCGGAGCGCGCCGGGCCGTAGCTGACCGGGGGCAACTCGCCGACCACTTCCTGCAGCGCTTGCAGCATCTGCTTGAGGTTCATCGCCTGATTCCAGCCGACGTTCATCGCGCCCACTTCCACTTCAGGCTTGTCGATTGCCTGCACCAGCACATCGACCAGATCCTCGACATAGAGGAAATCGCGGGTCTGCTCGCCATCGCCGAACACCGTGATCGGGAGGCCTTTCTGTGCCCGCTCGCTGAAGATGCTGATGACCCCGGAGTACGGCGAAGAGGGATCCTGGCGCGGGCCGAAGATGTTGAAGAAGCGGAAGATCACCGGCTCCAGACCATGCTGACGACGGTAGAAATCGAAGTAGTGCTCGCCGGCCAGTTTGTCCGAGGCATATGGCGTCAGCGGGGCTTTTGGCGTCTCTTCGTCAATCGACTCGCCTTCACCGTTGTTGCCGTACACCGCTGCGCTCGACGCGTAGAGCACACGCTTGACCCCGGCCTGGCGCATGGCTTCGCAGACATTCAGGGTGCCAATGAAATTGCTCTGGTGGGTTTTCACCGGGTCGTCCACCGACGCCTGCACCGAAGCCACCGCGGCCAGGTGGGCGACGGCGCTGCAGCCTTGCATGGCCTGCGCGACCAGCGCGGCATCGGCGACGTCACCGACGATCAGTTCGACCTTCGGGTTGTCCAGCGGCAGGTTGCTGCGTTTGCCGGTCGACAGATCATCGAGAATCCGCACCGAGTGGCCGGTGGCGAGCAACGCATCCGTCAGGTGCGAGCCGATGAAACCGGCGCCGCCGGTGATTAAAACAGGGCCTTCAGCCATGACGATAAAACCTATCCAGTAAAGCCGGGAGTGCGGCGCGCCAGGCGCGGGGCTTGATCCCGAAAGTGTGCAGAATTTTCTTGCAGGCGAGTACCGCGTGTTGCGGTTCCTCGGCGGCGTCCGGCCGCGCGGCATGGGCCTGAGCGGTCGGCGCTTCGATTGCCAACTGATGCAGGCCGCGCGCCTCGGTCAGAATCGCCTGACCGAGCGCCAGCGGCGTGGTCGCTTCGTGGCCGGCGTAATGGTAAGTGCCCCACAGCGGCGCTGCGCAATCGAGTTGCTTGAGCACCGAAATGATCACCCGTGCGGCGTCATCGACCGGAGTCGGATTGCCCCGGCGGTCATCGGCCATGAGCAATTCGTCCGGTTGTTCGGCGCGGGCGAGGAAGCGCCCGAGGGTGCCTTCAGGGCTGTCATCGAGCAGCCAGCCGAAGCGCAGCAACACGTGTTGCGGGCAAGTGGCGCGAACACTTTGCTCGATGCGCCACAGTGCCTGACCGCGCAGGCCCAGCGGCACCGGCTCGTCTTTTTCGCTGTAGGCGGTCGCCCGCGAACCGTCGAACACCCGATAGCTGGAAGGCTGCACGAGGATGATGTTGTGGTGCTGGCACAGCTCGGCCAGCCGTTCGATGGCGCGTTCCTGCCCGGCCAGACGGCTTTCGCTGACGGTCTCGGCCTGGAACCAGTCGAAATAGTAGGCGAGGTTGATCAACGCATCCGGACGGGTATCGTCGAGCAGTTGCGTCAGGCTCGCGGCATCCCAGCCGTCTTCTGGCGGGCGGGGGGCGAGGAAACCGATGTCTTCTTCCGCACCGAGGCGAATCAGCGCCTGCCCAAGGGCATTTCCGCCGCCCAGTAACATAAGGCGCATTCGCATAGAGTCAGCAGGCCCAGTCTGATTGGAACGATGGCTTTAGCGACGGTGCTGGTGACACCGTCATCGATAATTGCCGGAATCGTTGCATTTTGCGGGTTTAGTGCGCAACCGTCACCCGTAAAGTGTAGATCGCCGGGAATTGTGCCGAATCAACTGGCCCCATCGCGAGCAGGCTCACTCCTACAGTTGACCGCATTCCCCTGTAGGAGTGAGCCTGCTCGCGATGAAGCCTGTCAGCCACTGGAGATCCCCAGCGGTACTTGCATCTTGCCGCCCTCACCCGCATAACTTGAGCATGAATCTGCCCATCCCCAAGGACGCGGCCCTGGCGGGCTTCCATCCCGCCGTCAGCGCCTGGTTCAGCAGCACTTTCCCGACGGTCACCGCCGCCCAGGCCCGCGCATGGCCGTTGATCCGCCAGCGCCGTTCGACGCTGATTGCCGCGCCCACCGGCTCCGGCAAAACCCTCACCGCGTTTCTCGCGGTGCTCGACGACCTCGTCCACCGTGGCCTGGAAAACCCCGACGGCCTGCCCGACGAAACGCTGGTGGTCTACGTCTCACCGCTCAAGGCCTTATCCAACGACATCCGCATCAACCTGCAGAATCCGCTAGCCGGAATCACCGAGCAGTTGCGCCAGATGGGCCTGCCCGAACTGCAAATCACCACCGCCGTACGCACCGGCGACACTCCACAGAAAGACCGCGCCGCCATGCGCAAAAGTGCGCCGCACATTCTGGTGACCACCCCGGAATCGCTGTACGTGCTGCTAGGCTCCGAGTCCGGGCGCAAAATGCTCGGCAACACACGCACGGTGATCATCGACGAGATCCACGCCATCGCGGCCGGCAAACGCGGCAGTCACTTGGCCCTGAGCCTAGAACGCCTGCAGGCGTTGTGTGCCGAACCCTTGACCCGCATCGGCTTGTCCGCCACGCAAAAGCCGATTGATGCCGTGGCACGATTTCTGGTCGGCACCGATCGCCCCTGCGAAATCATCGACATCGGCCACGCCCGGCCACGGGATCTGGGCATCGAAGTGCCGCCGGTGCCGTTGTCGGCAGTGATGGCCAACGACGTCTGGGAACTGGTTTATGCCCGGCTCGCCGAACTGGCCCGCGAACACCGCACCACGCTGATTTTCGTCAACACCCGGCGCTTGGCCGAACGCCTGAGTCGGCACCTCAGCGAACGCCTGGGCAAACAGGCGGTGGCCGCGCATCACGGTAGCCTGGCCAAGGAATTCCGCCTCGACGCCGAACAGCGGCTCAAGCGCGGCGAGCTGCAAGTGCTGATCGCCACCGCCTCACTGGAATTGGGCATCGATATCGGCGAAGTCGATCTGGTCTGCCAAATATCCTCGCCGCGTTCGATTGCCGGGTTTCTGCAAAGGGTCGGGCGCTCCGGGCACCAGGTCGGCGGCACACCCAAGGGCCGCTTGTTCGCCACCACCCGCGACGACCTGATCGAGTGCGCCGCCCTGCTCGACTGCGTGCGCCGTGGCGAACTCGACACCCTGCACATCCCCGAAGCGCCGCTGGATGTGCTGGCGCAGCAGATCATCGCCGAAGTCAGTTGCCGGGAATGGGCGGAAGACGCGCTGCTGGCGCTGTTTCGCAAAGCCTCGCCCTACCGCGATCTCGACGAAAAACACTATCAAGCGCTGCTGGCGATGCTCGCTGAAGGCTACAACGGTCGTCAGGGCATCCGCAGTGCCTACCTGCACCGCGATGCGGTCAGCTGCACCCTGCGTGGCCGCCGTGGCGCGCAACTGACCGCTGTGACCAGCGGCGGCACCATCCCCGATAATGCCGACTACAGCGTGCTGCTCGAACCGCAAGGCCTGAACATCGGCAGCGTCAACGAAGACTTTGCCGTGGAAAGTATCGCGGGTGATGTGTTCCAGCTCGGCAACACCTCCTACCGAATCCTGCGGGTTGAAACCGGCAAGGTGCGGGTCGAGGATGCTCAGGGCCAGCCGCCGACCATTCCGTTCTGGCTCGGCGAAGCCCCGGGGCGCAGCGATGAATTGTCTGCGGCGGTGGCGCGCCTGCAAGCGACCCTCGACCTGTTGCTCGGCGCCAGCCCCGGCGATCTGCAACCGGCGCTCGACTGGCTGACCGCAACCCTCGGCCTGAACCGCGCCAGCGCCGAACAGCTGGTGGACTATCTCGCCCGCGCTCGCCTGACCCTCGGCGCCCTGCCCTCGCAGGACACGTTACTGATGGAGCGGTTTTTCGATGAGTCCGGCGGCACCCAATTGATCATCCATTCACCGTTCGGCAGCCGCATCAACCGCGCCTGGGGCCTGGCGCTGCGCAAGCGTTTCTGCCGCACCTTCAACTTCGAATTGCAGGCTGCCGCCAGCGAAGACGCGATCGTCCTGTCGCTGTCCACCAGCCACAGTTTCGAGCTGGACGACGTCTGGCGTTACCTGCACAGCAACAGCGCCGAGCACATCCTGATTCAGGCGATTCTCGACGCGCCATTGTTCGGTGTGCGCTGGCGCTGGAATGCCGGGGTGGCGCTGGCGTTGCCGCGTTTTACCGGCGGGCGCAAAGTCGCGCCGCAATTGCAGCGGATGAAAAGCGAAGACCTGATCGCCAGCGTGTTCCCCGATCAGATCGCCTGTCTGGAAAACCTCGCCGGCGAGCGGGAGATTCCCGAACATCCGCTGATTGAACAGACTCTCGACGATTGCCTGCACGAGGCCATGGACAGCGACGGGTGGCTCAATCTGCTGCGGCGCATGGAGAGTGGCGAGGTACGGTTGCTCAGCCGCGATCTGCCGGCACCGTCACCGCTGGCGGCAGAAATTCTCAGCGCGCGGCCGTACAGCTTTCTCGACGATGCGCCGCTGGAGGAACGTCGCACCCAAGCGGTGATCAACCGGCGCTGGAGCGATCCGCAGTCCACTGATGATCTCGGTGCGCTGGACGCAGACGCCATCAACGCGGTGCGTGAAGAGGCATGGCCGACGCCGGCCAACATCGATGAAATGCACGAGGCGCTGATGAGCCTTGCCTGCATCAGCGACCTTGAAGTTCAGGCTGGCGAACACTGGCGCGAATGGCTTGACGCGCTGACTGCGAGCGGTCGCGCCTGCCGCTTGGCCGTTCCGCCAGTAACGGCAAAAGAAAAGCTTCGCGAGCAGGCTCGCTCCCACATTCAACCGCGTTCCGCCAGTCGGAACACTGTCAACTGTGGGAGCGGGCCGGCTCGCGAAGACGGCCTCACAGGCACTACTCCTCCACCCCCCTGCTCGTTGTGGCTGGCGCGAGGACGCCTGGCCTGCCTGTCGTGGCGCTTTATCCACAGGCCACGCTGCAACCGCAGCAAGAGGCCTTGCCCGGTTTCAACGAACCTTGGACGTTAGAGGAAGCGCTGGTCGAAGTGCTCCGCGCGCGACTGGCCGCATTTGGCCCGCTGCCGTTAGCCACCATTGCCGAACCACTCGCGTTGCCGATACCGCAGGTCAATCAGGCCCTCGCGCAACTGGAGCGCGAAGGCTACGTGCTGCGTGGTAAATTCACCCCGGGCGCGACGGTTGAGGAATGGTGCGAACGGCATCTGCTGGCGCGCATTCATCGCTACACGGTCAAGCGTTTGCGCCGGGAAATCGAGCCGGTGGCTCTGCAGGATTTCATGCGTTTTCTGTTCGACTGGCAGCATCTGTCCTCCGCTACGCGCGCTCAGGGCAGCGCGGTGTTGCCGGCGATTGTCGGCCAGTTCGAAGGTTACCCGGCAGCGGCCTCCGCGTGGGACAGCGACATTCTCCCGGCGCGCCTGAAAGACTATTCGCCGAGCTGGCTGGATGACCTGTGCCGCAACGGCAAACTGGTGTGGACGCGGCTCAGCGCCCGGCAGAAAGTCAGCGGCACGGCGTTGCGCAGTACGCCGATTGTGCTGTTGCCGCGCAGTCAGGTCGGGCTGTGGAGTGCGCTGGCCGAACAGACGCCGGTCAGCGAACTGTCAGCGAAAACGCAAAAGGTTTATGAGGCGCTGAGTCAGCACGGCGCGCTGTTTTTCGATGAGCTGATCCACGAGGCGCACCTGCTGCGCACCGAGCTGGAAATCGCCCTGCAGGAACTGGTCGGTGCCGGTCTGGTGAACGCCGACAGCTTCGCCGGTTTGCGCGCCCTGATTACCCCGGCGAGCAAGCGCCAGCAACGCAGCAGTCGTCGCGGGCGCGGGGCGTTTGTCGGTGGCATGGACGATGCCGGGCGCTGGGCGTTGTTGCGGCGCGGGCCGCTCATGGAGAACAGCCAGAGCGCTTCGCCGGAAACCCTCGAACATGTCGCCATGACGTTGCTGCGCCGCTACGGCGTGGTGTTCTGGCGTCTGCTGGAGCGCGAAGCGGACTGGCTGCCGAGCTGGCGCGAATTGCTGCGCACGTTTCATCGGCTGGAGGCCCGTGGCGAGATTCGCGGCGGGCGGTTTGTCAGTGGTCTGGCGGGAGAACAGTTTGCCTTGCCCGAGGCGATTCCGTTGCTGCGCGAAGTGCGCCGCCGGGCACATGACGGCAGTCTGATTGCGGTGTGCGGGGTGGATCCATTGAACCTGGCGGGGACATTGTTGCCGGGGGCAAAAGTGCCGGCGTTGGCGAGTAATCGGCTGCTATATCGCGATGGGGTGCCGGTTGCTGCCGAGATTGCCGGCAAGCAGGTTTTCTGGGCTGAGCTGGATCAGATCACTATGGAACAGGTGCGCAGCAAGCTGATCCGGCATTGATGTCGACAGTTCCGGCCCTTTCGCGAGCAAGCTCGCTCCCACAGTGATTTTTGGTGTGCCTACTATTTCAACATCACCCAGAACCCTGTGGGAGCGGGCTTGCCCGCGAAGAGGCCGGCAATCCCAGCACAAAATCCGGCGGTCAGGTACTCGACCGTTGTGGCGCCTCGCTCGCCACCAACCCCCCCTCACCCTGCCGCTTGGGCAACAAAACCTGCTGTGGATAAGTCTGCGCGAAATGCACCTCGGGACTGTTATCCACAAGCTTTTTCAAACGCTGATTGAACGCCCGGCTCACCGCATATTGCCCACCCGACACGGTACGGAATTGCGCGGTAAGCACCACGCCGTTCAAGTCCATCCTGTCCACCCCGAACACATCCAGCGGCCCTTGCAGGTTGTACTTGAGGAACGGGTCTTCACGGATCGAATCGCCAGTCTCGCGGATCAGCTCGATGGCCTTGTCGACATCGGTGTCGTAGGTGAACTGCACCGAGAAAAACGCGTAGGCAAACTGGCGTGATTGGTTGGTCACTGCCTTGATCTGGCCGAACGGCACCGAATGCACAAACCCCTTGCCGTCACGCAGGCGCAGGGTGCGAATGGTCAGGCCTTCGACGGTGCCGGCGTGCCCGGAATCAAGCACCACCCAGTCGCCGATCGACAGGGTGTCCTCGATGATGATGAACAGCCCGGTGATCACGTCCTGCACCAGTTGCTGCGAACCGAAACCGATCGCCAGACCGACCACCCCGGCACCGGCCAACAGTGGCGCAACGTTGATGCCGAGGTTGGCCATGGTGGTGATCGCGCAGATCACCACGAGGATGATTTTGATCGCATTGCGCAGCAGCGGCAGGATGGTTTTCACCCGGGTGCTGGGCTGGCGCGACGAGCGTTTGCTGACCGGTGGTTTCAGCGCTTCCTGAATCGCCGTGTCGAGCACCACCCACAACAGCCACGTGACGAGGAAGATCAGGCCGATGCTGCTCAACGCATTACTGATCGCCCGGCCGATCGTGCTGCTCTGGGCGAAATCGAGCAGTGAAACGCCCCAGATCCGCCCGAGAATATCGATGAAGGCAATCGCAATAACGATCCGCAGCAGCGCGTGCAACAGGCTGAGAAAGCGCTCCTTGTAGGCGCTGCTGCGTTGGATCGCTTCGGCTTTGCGCGACTTGAACAGGTGCTGGAGGATGGTGCTGAGGAACACCGTGCCGATTAGCAGCACCGTGGTGAACAGCGCACAGCGCAGGGCCTTTTGATTGTCTTCGCCGATGCCGATCAGATTGACCGCCGAAACCAGCACCATCAGCACGATCGGCCAGTACCAGAGCCCGGAAAAAATCCGCAGCGACTCCTGCAACGACGGCTGTTTCAGACGTTGCGCCAGCGGTCGGTTACGAATCAGATGCGCCACCGGCCGACGCAGGCGAATCACCAGCAGACCGAAGATGATCGAGGCGATCAGCCCGGTGAACACCGCAACGCTGCTGGTGATATTGCCGCCCAACTGGCGGGCGATCTGTGGGCTGGTCAACGCATCACTGAGGGCGGCGAGAAAGCCGATCAGGAACAGCGGTTTCGGGCAGTAGTCGCGAATGATCCGCGCGGCCGGCCGTTTGTGCCCGACATTGAACATCACCACCACACACAACAGCATCGAGGTGGAGAAAATCCCGCTGCTGGTGGCGTAGGCGAAACACAGTGCCAGCGCCCGCCCAACCGAAGCTTGCAGAAAGTGGCTGACATACAACGTCAGCGGCAGGCAGATCAGCGCCGGCAGCGTGTACGGTAGCAGGTAGCCAACCAGGTCCTGACTGCGCTGGCGGGTGCGCAGCCAACGGCCCTGACTCAGCCGTTTGGCCAGCAGGCTGCCGAGCACCGTGAGCAGCGCAAAAGTGCCGAGCCAGACGCCGGACAACATCAGGAAATCTCCGGCGACGCTCCAGCCGGATCGGTTCGACGGCTGGTTGACCAGTTTGTCGACCTCATCCGCCGCCCGGTCGGCACGCAGGCGCCAGGCGTCGACCAGATGCTCGTTGAGATCGAGTTTGTCCTGCACGTCGTCGATGCTCGAACTGATCGCGCCGAGCAGACCACCCTGCACAATCGGCTCGGGTTTGGCCGGTTCTTCAGCAGCAGCCGGAACACCCGGCAGCGTGGCGGCTTCGAGTTCGCTGGCGCCGAGAAACAGTAGCGCTCCCAGCAGAATGGCGATCCTGAACTTGATCAAAACTCCGATCCCTCTTGGCTGAACCTGTAAGGAACTGATCGGTGAATGGCGGACAAGTTCGGTTTTTGGGTCAATGACCTTCCCCCTGTGGTGAGGGGATTCATCCCCGATCGGCTGCGCAGCAGTCGTAGACATCTGCTTTCACACCCTTTGGAACCGTTTGGGGTTGCTTCGCAACCCATCGGGGATAAATCCCCTCACCACAGAATTCACAGCACTCCGTGGATATTTGCGCCAGCAGCAAATATCAAATGCCCAACCCTGTATTTTTCCGCACAACCCAAACTCCGACACTGCGCTCCATTCAAACCTCTAACGGAGTGCTGTCATGCCCATTGCCTTGCTCGCGCTGACCCTCAGCGCATTCGCCATCGGGACGACCGAGTTCGTCATCGTCGGCCTGTTGCCCACCATCGGCGCCGATCTCGGCGTCAGCCTGCCGTCCGCCGGGCTGCTGGTCAGTCTGTATGCACTGGGCGTTGCCATTGGCGCGCCGGTGCTGACCGCCCTCACCGGCAAAGTCCCGCGCAAACTGTTGCTGCTGTCGCTGATGGTGCTGTTCACCCTCGGCAACCTGCTGGCGTGGATGGCGCCGGGTTATGAATCGCTGGTGCTGGCGCGGATCGTCACCGGTCTGGCCCACGGGGTGTTCTTCTCTATCGGCTCGACCATCGCCACCAGCCTGGTGCCCAAGGAAAAAGCTGCCAGCGCGATTGCCATAATGTTCACCGGCCTCACTGTGGCTTTGGTCACCGGCGTGCCACTGGGCACGTTCATCGGTCAGCATTTCGGCTGGCGCGAAACCTTCCTCGCCGTCTCGGCGTTGGGTGTGATCGCCTTCATTGGCAGCCTGCTGTATGTGCCGAACAACATCGCCCACAGCAAACCGGCATCCTTGCTGCAGCAACTGCAAGTGCTGAAACAACCGCGTCTGCTGCTGGTATACGCGATGACCGCGATCGGATACGGCGGCTCGTTCATCGCCTTCACCTTCCTCGCGCCGATCCTGCAGGACCTCTCCGGTTTCAGCGCCGGCACCGTCAGCCTGGTGTTGCTGGTGTACGGCGTGTCGGTGGCGGTCGGCAATATCTGGGGCGGCAAACTGGCGGACAAGCGCGGGCCGATCAGCGCCCTGAAAATCATCTTCGCCCTGCTGGCGGCGGTGCTGTTCCTACTGACCTTCACCGCCGCCAATCCATGGCTGGCGCTGGCCACGGTGCTGGTGTGGGGTGCGGTGGCGTTTGGCAACGTGCCGGGGTTGCAGGTGTATGTGGTGCATCAGGCTGAACATCACACGCCGCAGGCGGTGGACGTGGCATCCGGGCTGAACATTGCTGCGTTCAACCTAGGGATTGCCGGCGGGGCGTGGGGCGGCGGGTTGATCGTCGAGCATTTGGGCCTGATTCATACGGCGTGGATCGGTGGCCTGGTGGTGTTGCTGGCGTTGGCGCTGACCGCGTGGAGCGGGCGACTGGATCGCCTCGGTCCGGTCTATGCCGAACCGGCTCAAGGCCGAGTATTCACGGGTCATTGAGTAACCCTGTGGGAGGGGGCTTGCTCCCGAAGTCGGAGGGTCAGTCAGCATCAATGGCGACTGATACACCGCTTTCGGGAGCAAGCCCCCTCCCACATTAGCTTTGTGTTGCTCTCAGGGATGTACCGTCCGTAACGCCACCGAAACTTTCCCGAACCGCCCGCAGTCATCAACAGACACAGGCTGTACGAGGACTGACAACGGGAGGGCGGCATGGCAACGATTCACATCGGTATTTCCGGCTGGCGCTACGTTCCGTGGCGAGGGGATTTCTACCCGAAAGGACTGACGCAGAAGCGCGAATTGCAGTTCGCTTCGCGGGCGGTCAACAGCATCGAAATCAATGGATCGTTCTACGCCCTGCAACGGCCCGAACGTTACGCCCAGTGGTACAACGAAACGCCCGACGACTTCGTGTTCAGCGTCAAGGCGCCGCGCTTCATCACCCACGTCCGGCGCCTGCGCGAGATCGAAAAGCCGCTGGCGAATTTCTTCGCCTCCGGGGTGCTGGAGCTCAAGGAAAAGCTCGGGCCGATCCTCTGGCAGTTTCCGCCGAACTTCAAATTCGACCCCGAGCGCTTCGAACACTTCCTCTCATTGTTGCCCCACGATACTGCAGCGGCCGCCGCCCTCGCCCGCCAACACGATTCACATCTTCACGGCCACGCCAGCCTCAAAGCCTGGCGCAAAAAACCGCTGCGCCATGCCGTGGAAGTGCGCAATGACACGTTCATCGACCCCGACTTCGTGCGCTTGTTGAAACGCTACAACACCGCCCTGGTGATCGCCGACACCGCCGGCAAATGGCCGTACCGCGAAGACCTCACCAGCGATTTCGTCTACCTGCGCCTGCACGGTGCCGAAGAGCTGTACGCCAGCGGCTACACCGACGCCGCGTTGAACAAATGGGCTGAACGCATCGACGCCTGGCATCACGGCCGGCAGCCGGGCGATGCGCATCTGATCGCGCCGCGCCTCAAGCCGCGGGCGCGTACATCCCGCGAAGTGTTCTGCTATTTCGACAACGACATCAAAGTCCGCGCGCCCTACGACGCGCGCAGTTTGCTCCACCGATTCGAGCTGGATAAAACGCTCGCCACCACCCCCGGTGAACCGGCTGCCGAAGGGGTGCTGGCATGAGTATTCCAGAGCCGGTCGGGTTCACCGACGAGCAGACCAGCGTTGAAGTGTCGGTGCGTCGTTTCACCGTGCTGACGGTCAACACCCACAAGGGTTTCACTGCGCTCAACCGACGTTTCATCCTCCCGGAGCTGCGCGAAGCGGTGCGCAGCGTGGCCGCCGACGTGGTGTTTTTGCAGGAAGTCCACGGCACCCACGAGCATCATCCCAAGCGCTACAGCAACTGGCCGACGATGCCGCAATACGAGTTCCTCGCCGACAGTCTATGGCCGCAGTTCGCCTACGGGCGCAACGCGGTGTACCCGGAGGGCGATCACGGCAATGCATTGCTGTCGAAATTCCAGATCATCCGCCACGACAACCTCGACGTCTCGATCAGCGGCCACGAGAACCGCGGGCTGCTGTATTGCGTGCTGCGCCTGCCCGGCGATGGCGTCGAAGTGCATGCGATCTGCGTGCATCTGGGTCTGCGCGAAAGCCATCGCAATGCGCAATTGAAACTGCTCGGCGAGCGTCTGGCGGAGCTGCCGGTTGACGCACCGGTGATCGTTGCCGGTGACTTCAACGACTGGCGCCAGCGTGCCGACGCGCTGCTCGAACCCTGCGGCCTGCGCGAGGTGTTCGCCGAGCATCACGGCAAACCGGCGCGCAGTTTTCCGGCGCGCCTGCCGACGCTGCGGCTCGATCGTATTTATGTACGCAACCTCAAGGCCAGCCAACCGAAAGTCCTGGCCAACCGGCCCTGGTCACACCTTTCCGACCACGTCCCGTTATCGGTGGAGATCGAACTATGAGCAGCGCACCGCTGGAGAAATCCGCCGTGGAACCGATCAGCATCAACCCGCCAGTGCGCGAGCCCGGGCATGTCGATGTCGAGTACGGCTGGCAGGGCAATAACCGCGTCGAGTTGCTGGAAAACGGCGAGGAATATTTCCCCCGGGTGTTCGACGCCATGCGTGCGGCGAAGAGTGAAATTCTGCTGGAGACCTTCATCGTTTTCGAAGACAAGGTCGGCGCAGAGTTGCAGCAGATCCTGATCGACGCCGCCCGGCGTGGCGTGCGCACCACTGTCAGCCTCGACGGTTTTGGTTGCGGCGAGTTGACCACCGGTTATCTCGCGGCACTGAGCGAAGCGGGCGTGCATCTGCAAATGTTTGACCCGGCGCCCAAGCACCTGGGCATTCGCACCAACTGGTTCCGCCGCCTGCACCGCAAGATTGTGGTGGTCGACGGACTGATCGCGTTCATTGGCGGGATCAACTTTTCCGGCGATCACCTGGCCGATTTCGGCCCCGAGGCGAAACAGGATTATGCGGTGCAGATTCAAGGGCCAGCGGTCGCTGACATCCATCATTTCGCCCTGCTGCAAAGTGGTCGTCCGGGACGCGCGCGGTTCTGGTGGCAGCGACGGCGTCAGCGCCGGGCGGACATGGCTTTCAACGATCACGACGGTCAGGTACGCCTGGTGTTTCGCGACAACGATCAGCATCACACCGACATCGAAGATGTTTACTTGCACGTATTGCGCCGGGCCAAACGCCGGGTGGTGATCGCCAACGCCTATTTCTTCCCCGGCTACCGCCTGCTGCGCGAGATCCGCAACGCCGCGCGCCGTGGTGTCGAGGTGCGGCTGATCCTGCAAGGTCAACCGGACATGCTGGTGGCGAAACTGGCGGCGCGCATGACCTACGACTACCTGCTCAAGGCCGGCGTGCAGATCCACGAATATTGCCAGCGCCCGCTGCACGGCAAAGTCGCGTTGGTGGATGAGGAATGGAGCACCGTCGGCTCGAGCAATCTCGACCCGCTGAGCCTGTCGCTGAACCTGGAAGCCAACGTGCTGATCCGCGATCGCGCGTTCAATCAGCATTTGTTTCAGCGCCTCGAAGACCTGAGCCAGAACCACTGCAAGGCCATGGACGCCAGCATGTCCCCGCGAGGACGGATCTGGCACATGACCGTAGGGTTTCTGGTGTTTCACTTCCTCCGGCATTTCCCGTCAATGGCCGGATGGTTGCCGGCGCACAAACCGCGGCTCAAGCCGTTTCGGGGGCGCACGTCATGAGCCATTCCCACGCACAGTCTGCGCCCGCCACTCACTCTCGCTGGAGTCGCTGGAAACGCCCACTGACGTTGCTGTTCTTCCTCGCGCTGATCGTGTTGCTGACGATGTTCGCCACCCGTATCGAATGGGCAGAAGTCCTGCAAACCCTGGCCGACTTCAAGGTGCGCACGCTGATCATTGCCGCCAGCCTGACCCTGCTGAGCTTTCTCACCTACGCCAGTTTCGACCTGATCGGCCGCACCTACATTCGTCAGGACCTGACCTGGAAACAGATCCTCCCGGTGGGGATCATCAGCTATGCGTTCAACCTCAATCTCAGTGCCTGGGTCGGCGGAATCGCCATGCGCTATCGGCTGTATTCGCGCCTGGGGGTGAGCAAAAGCAACATCGCCAAGATTCTCGGTCTGAGCCTGGCCACCAACTGGTTCGGTTATATGACGATTGCCGGCGTGGTGTTCAGCAGCGGCCTGGTGAGCATGCCGCCGGGCTGGAAAATCAGCAGCGCCGCGTTGCAAGGCATTGGGGTGCTGTTGCTGCTGTTGAGTGTCGGTTACCTCGCCGCGTGCCAGTTCTCGAAGCGCCGCGAGTGGTCGATTCGCGGGGTGGAAATCAACCTGCCATCACTGCGCATGGCCGTCCTGCAATTGCTGCTCGGTGCATTGAACTGGTCGCTGATGGCGGCGGTGATTTTCACTCTGCTGCCGAGCAAACTGGATTATCCGTTGGTGCTCGGCGTGCTGTTGATCAGTGCGATTGCCGGGGTCATCACGCACATTCCGGCGGGGCTTGGAGTGTTGGAAGCGGTGTTTGTCGCGCTGCTGCAGCACGAAGCTTCGCGGGGCAGTTTGGTGGCGGGGTTGCTGGCGTATCGGGCGATTTATTTTCTGTTGCCGTTGTTGATTACGGTGGTGATGTATTTGCTGGTGGAAGCCAAGGCCAAGGCGTTGCGGATCGATAAGAAACCTTCCTGATTTTGTGGCTATGGCTGATGGCCCCTTCGCGAGCAAGCCCGCTCCCACAGGTAGAACGCATTCCAAATGTGGGAGCGGGCTTGCTCGCGAAGGCGTCCGAAGAGCCACAACAAATCATGTGGACTGGATGATGCTCAACCGCTCACCCACCACCATCTCGGTAATCCAGTCCACCAGAATCGAAGTATAGGCCTGCTGCGAAACCGGCTCGCTCAAGGCATGGTCGGCGCCGTCGATGATCCGGTGCGTCAGCGAATGCGTCTGCTGACAGGCGGCGCGGTAACTCATGATCGTTGCGTGGGGCACGTAATCGTCAGTTTCCGATTCCACCAGCAACACATCCCCGGTGAACTGCGAACAGGCGTGCAGCGCACGGTTGCTGTCTGCACGGACCAACGTCGCCCGATAGTCGCGCAGGTCGGCCTTGTCCAGTTCACGCTTGGGCGTGTGCCATTGCTCGTCGCGATACAGCGCCGGTACCCGCAGCGCCAGCCAGCGCACCGGACGCAACGAGGTGAGGATCGAAGCCAGGTAACCGCCATAACTGGTGCCAACCACCGCAATCGCCGAGGTGTCGAGCGCCGGATGCGCCAGCAGGCGGTCGTAGGCTGCGAGCAGGTCACGCAGATTGTCTTCGCGCGTGACCCGGGTCAGCGGAATGCCCGTGCCACCGGTGTGGCCGCGCAGGTCGAAGGTCAGGCATACACAACCGAGACCGGCGATGCCCTTGGCGCGTTCAAGATCACGCTCCTGGCTACCGCCCCAACCGTGCACAAACAACACGCCGGGGACTTTCGATTTTGGACTGAGAAACGTCCCGCTCATCTGTTCATCATCAATGTCGATCTGAATGCTTTCGCTTCTAGCCGTCATAAGATTTGACCGTTACGTATTTGAGAAGGAAGTCGCTGTTCTCCGCTGGCCCGCGATAGATTTCGATGGCGTCCGCCGGCAGGCTTTGATCGCTATAGGTTTCTACGGTCGACACGCGGATCGCGGGCATCTGCGGATCATTGACGAAGCTTTGCAACGCGGCCAATTCAGCGCTGCTGGCACCGCCCATGCGCCAGGATTGTTCGAGCACCCCGCTGCGGGGTTTGCCATTGCTGTCCAGGCCTTGGGCAATGTCGTAGTTGCGCCGGGAGGCGTAGAAATCTGGATAAGCCTCATCCGCCGCCCGGTCGAAAATCTGCGCCTGCTTGATGGCCAGTCGCACGTCATCCGGCAAGTCCAGCGCCAGCAGATCTTCGTAGCCGCCCTGCACTACCAACAGATTCGAACCACCATAGACGTCTTCGCCATGGGCATCCTTGGTCAAGTATTGATCACCGCAGTAGCTAAGCACTTTGTCGCCGATGAATGACTGGCCAACGCTGTGGGTGAAGACCTTGCTCAAGTCCTGTTCGAGCACCACGCCATCGCGAAACAACGCTTCCGCTTCTGCACGGGCCAGTACTTCATCGAACGCGTCGAGGCTGTTGATAACTTCCTGGCCACGACCGGCACAGGCGTGAATCGGCTTCAGGCGGATCGGTCCGCTGTACAGCAGATGCTCGGCAGCGGGTCGCGCATCTTCCACGGCAAACACCGTCAAGCCGTCGAGCACCACATCGCGCACGCGCTCGGAGAATTGCGGCGCCCAGCCTTGTGGCGCGTGAGCCAGATGACTGCGCAAGCCGTGGCTGATGGCTTTGGTGCAAATGAAATCGTGTTCGACGTACCCGCCCCACAAATCGCCGGGCCCCCTGATCCCCAGATTACGCGCGCTGGCCGGGCCAACAATGGTCTGGGTCGGCAGCCAATACAAATCGCGACCGCGATGCTTCTGCGGGTCAAAACTGCCGCCGAAGCTGAGTCCCAGAATCTGCGCCAGCCAGCGGGCCAGAGCCTTGTTGGTCTGCACTTCATGTTGCGGCGCCCCGGCACGAACCGAATGGGCGACGACCACTTTCCTGCTCGACATCGGGGTCATGCGTCCCCCTTCAAGCCACTTGATGAATGTAATGAGAGAAGTGCAGAGATCAAGCCAATCGCCTGGGGCCAGGAATACCCTATGAATCAATCGCTTGGACCTAGGGTGGTGGCATCAGGCCTGTTTCAATCTGCACGACTGCCAGCGAATCCGCGGCAATTTGCACGAAACGGGTCGCCAGCTACTGCTGACTGACTTCCTTCCAGATGGTATCGAACATGACACAACGTTTGAGCATAGCCTGACGCCCGGTTTGAATCGCAAGCCGCTTGGCCTCAGGAGTCTGGTGAGTCAGTCGCTGCAGAATTCCCAACATGGTAATCGCATGATCCTCATCCTCTTCGATATGCAGGCGAAAGAACTCCAGGCCTTCCTCACTGACATTCAGTCCCTCCAGTGCCAGCAGAATCGGTTTGTAAATCAGCGGCACAATGGCTTCGGCTCCCAGGCAGAGTGCTGCGAGGCCCTCGACAGGATTTTCACTGCGGCAAAGCTGCATGATGCATTGGGTGAAATCCACGGTCTGAGGTAAAGGCGATTCAGCCAAGGGATGGGTGCCCAAGATCCGCAGCGACCTTTGAAACAGCTCGGAATGCGTGAGCTTGTTGTCACCATCTATGCCCATTTCCTCTTGCATGTTTTCCAATAGCAATTTTATGTCGCCAAGGGACTCGAGGCGATTGAGGATCGCGCACAGAAAGCGGGTAAAGTTTCGCGAGTAGTAATGATGCTGGATCAGAAAGTAACGCATCCCCTTCAGGGAAACATGACCGTTTTGCATTGCGAGCAACAGTTCATGATTAACCAATCCATCTAACGCATCAGCGTCCAGCCATTCGTCCCATAATGTGCCTCCGGTTATGAATTTAATGACCTTCACCCTATCGCCGCCATTCAACTCTTTGTTTTCATCCAACTTTAAATTCCTTTTAATTCTTTATCAGCCATCCAACTGATCGAAACTTTCCAGTTATTCCGAAACCCCGAAAAACTTACAAAACCGTATTCATTGTGCGTCGCTGTAAATGACCGGGCGCTCAAACCTGGCCAGAAAGTAAGCACATAGAGAGGCGAAAATGATGCACAGACCGCCTGACGCAAGAATCACAGCGCTGCTTGAGAAATGCAGTAACAGCCATCCACTCAGCAGGCTCGCCGGCGGAATCGCGAGGTAAGCAATGAGCCGTGTAACTCCTACCGTTCGCCCAAGAATGGTTTGCGGAACCACTTGCTGGCGATAGGTGAAAAAAGCGATGACCACCACGGATTGGCAACCGGTAGAAAGCGCCCATAGTGCCGAAAGTGACCACGGATCGTTGGCCATCGCCCCCATCAGCGTGAACACCCCGGCCAGCAAACAGCTTCGACGGATAAGAATGCCGGCCGGATATCTCTTCACCAGAAACGCCCCCATAGCTGATCCGCCGACGGCACCTGCACCAATGAGCCCGTAGTAATAGCCGACATCACTCAATGGCACGGCCAGTAGCGTGGTGTAGACATAAACAAGGCTGGCACCGATCAATGCAAAACCGAAATTGCAGAAAAAGAACAGCATGACAAACGAACACAGTTCTCGCTGCTGGATGACATACAGCAGTCCGGCTTTGATTTCCGTGAATACCCGCGTGGTGGCAGGCGCAGGCTTACCCTGCTCTTTCAGCAAGAAGCAAAGCGGCAGGGATAGCGCAAATCCGACAATGCTGCCAATCAGCAACTGCTCCTTGGTACTGAAGGCCAGCAAGGCTGCAACGCTGATTGGTGCAACGATGCGAATGATGTTGTCACTGGCATTGACGATCGCATTGAACCGGTGGAGTTTGGGCCCTTCGATCAGTGCGGGCGCAATACTCTGGAAGACCGGGTGGTGAGTGGCACCGACGCTTGCCAACAGAAAGCTCAGCAGTAACAGAGTAATACTCAAGTTGCTCCCGGACAGCGTACTCACGGCAGCATATATGAGGCAGCCGGTGACGATGTTGATCAGATCACCACCGATCAGAAAACGCCGTTTGCTGTAGCGATCACTCCACACACCGGCGAAGGGCGTGACCAGTATGTAGGGCGCCATCGCGGCGAAAAAAGCCAGCGACGTCCAGACTGGGGAGCCGGTCTGCTCATAAACATAAAGCGGGATCAGAAACGCGATGGCCCATGAACAGATGGACGTGATGGCATAGGAAGCCAGGAGTTTGAACATCTAGACAGTCTCCGCCTGCCGCGTCCGTTGCGCGTCCGCGAGATGTCCACACACCGTGCAGTCCGGATTCTGTTGCCAGACTTCGGCGACGCTGACGTCCAGGTCGTCGAATGTGAATTCCTTGAGCTTGTTGGTCAATTGTGGCGGTTGGCAGCCGGTGATGATCTTGACCGTTTCGCTGACCATCATCCCGGCGGTGACAGCCACCAAAGTCACAAGAGCCGGGCCGGGATGCTCATAAGTGATGTCGTGCTGCTTGGCCATGGTCGAAACGCTGTTCACCAGGCTGCTCTTGTTACGCGCCGACGTCAGCCAGCAAGCACCGCAGCCCGAGGAGCCAGGCACCACCGAATAAAACACCGAGCGGCGTACATCAAGCCCGCCTGAAATGAAGGGCACGCCCTGTTCAACGCAGGCCTCATTCAGCCAGTCGGCCATGTAGTTCGCGGGTTTATCAGCGACACAAATCACAATATCGTGGCCGCGTACGATGCCGGCGACGTCTTGCGCCGACTGGAGGCGGGTTTCGTGAGCAGTAATGTCGAGGTGACTGTTGAATTCAAGCAACCTGCGCCTGGCCGTTGCAACCTTCGGCATGCCAACGTCGGTTTCCTTGTAAAGGATCTGCCGGTTCAAATTGCTCAACTCGATCGTGTCAAAATCGAGGATCGTCAGGTGGTGGACACCCAGCGCCACCAAGTCGAACAGGATATGGGTGCCCAGACCGCCGCAGCCCAGTACGCAGACCCTGGCCGCGCGCAGTTTTTCCTGATGGCTGAACTTGTTCTCGCCCACAGCCGCCATCGACCCGAAAAAGTCGATATTGCGGGAAAATCTGATGCGATCATGATCCGAAAGAGAAGTAGTCTGAAAGGCATCCGGACTCTCGACCAGCCGGTATTTGATCAGATCTTGCGCGACGCTTCGGATTTCGTCCTGATCCACCGCGGGATAACGGACTGCCACTTGGGTAATCAACTCCTCATAGGGTGTACGGCCATCAAGTGCCTTGACGAACTCCCAGACAGCGCCGTGGGTGTCGGGGATTTTTGCGTATTGACCGTTAAAACGCAGGACTACCTGACCATCAAGTTTGAACGGAATAATCGTCGGCTTAAGACTAAGTTTCATATTCGAGCCTCAATCGCTATTAAAACAACTTGATAAAGAACCAGGGCCATTAAGGCCCTGTTTCTTACTGACCAGATCAGCCGATCTGAGAATCGCCAGCCGAAGATGCTTTTTCGAAAGTCATAATGATTTCCTCAAAAGTTGAAGGGCCGGTGGTGAAGCTGTTTCCACCGGGGTGAAGGTGTGCACACCCCAAAACTAGAATAAGTTTTCAGTGGTTGCGAACCGACCTTGTTTCTTAATATTACTCACAAAGAACAACTTCCTACGCTCTTACGAAGGGCCGCTATTATTTCTTACGGAAACATGCAAAAACAATGTAGGAATTATCTTCAATATTTAAACAATAAAAAATCACAGCGAGAGAATTGAGAAACAAACTCGCCTTCCAGACAATAAACATCAGTGATAAATCAGAAACACACTCTCCACCCGGGACAACGCTTGCGACCCACCACCTCATCAGCGATGTCGACATGCCGAAAAAATCTCACGCGTGAGCCATTGATGGCATTTTGAATTGGTTGTAGTGTGGCTCACGCGTGAGATGTTCATAACGGAGTCATTGCCATGAAAAGCCGCTCCCCCACCGTTGCATCAGAGAGCCCACAGGGAGAGCGCTCGAAACCGTCCGCGAAAAAGCCGTCGAGCTTCTACATGAAGCAGATGCGCGCGGGCCTGGCTGCCGCCGGTTATGTGAAACACGAAACTTGGGTACTTCCGGAAAACCGAAGCTTGCTCAAGCAGATGGAGCAACAGCTACGCCAACCGATTCTGGCTGGCTCATTCATGTCGGAGAATTACATGAGCGCAGGCAACAACTGGAACATCGATAGCCTCTTCAACGCCCTCAAGGCACTGGACGAGGTGGCTTCGCAGGAGATCACGCTGTCTCTGATCCAGAGCTCCGAACCCAGCATCAGGCTGGAAATGAACGAATTCGGCGGTCTGCCGATTCACATTGCCGTGGCCGGTCAGCAGATCATCGTCGACACCGTGCTGGTGGACATCGATTCGATCACTGACGTGCGCGCCTTCAACGACGCCGTGCTGCGCAGCCGGGAAATGTTCCCGCTGTCGTCGATCGGCATCGAGTCGATGCCCAACGGTCAGACCGTCTACAACATGTTTGGCGCCCTCAGCGCCGACTCGAGCCTGACCAACGTCGTCACCGAGGTGAAAACCCTGGTCGACAACGTGCAGCGCGCGAGCGAAGCCTTCGAGCACTTCTTCAAGTAATCAACAGGGAATATCCAATGACTCAGTCCATCTGGAGCAAGTTGTTCACCGCGCTGCGCGGCGGCGCCAATGAAGTCGGCGAAGCGATCGTCGACCAACAGGCCCTGCGCATCCTCGACCAGGAAATCCGCGACGCCGATACCGCGCTGTCGAATGCCCGCCGTGAGCTGGTCACCATCATGGCCAAGCACAAGCTGGCCGCTGATCGCGTGAGCGAGTACGACGCCAAGATCAAGGATCTGGAAGCCAAGGCTGTCTCCGCGCTGAACGCCGGTCGCGAAGACCTGGCCATGGAAGTGGCCGAAGCGATTTCGACCCTGACCAACGACTTGGCCGCCGAGAAAGCCCAGAGCGACGAATTCGGCACCTACGCCGAAAACATGCGCAAGGACATCAGCAAGGCCGAGTCGCGGATCAAGAGCCTGCGCCAGCAAGTGGACATGGCCAAGGCCCGTGAAAGCGTGCAAAAGGCGCAGGTCAGCGCGTCCATCGCCAGCGGCGGTGCCAACGGCAAGCTGGAAACCGCCGTCGGCACGCTGAACCGTCTGCAGGCCAAGCAGCAGCAACGCGCTGCCGAGCTGAGTGCCGCCGATGAACTGGCTGACGCTTCGACCGGCAATGACCTGGAACGCAAACTGCGCGACGCCGGCATCACGCCAAACGAAGGCAGCGCCAATGCGATTCTCGAGCGTCTGAAGCAGAAGTCCGCTCAGTAAGCGTTTGCACAAAAACCTGGGGGAGCGGGCTTGCTCGCGAAAGCGATTTGTCAGTCATTACTTTAGCTGCCTGACACTCCGCCTTCGCGAGCAAGCCCGCTCCCACATGGTTTACGGCGTGTCGTTCGTCGCCCGGCCCGGTACACTGGCGGCGTTTTTTACGACGAACACCTCCACCCGCCTCAAGGAATGTACCCATGGGATGGTTCAAAGACTTGCTGGGCACCAGCAACTGGCAGACCGCTGCGCCAACGCCAACCGTTGCCAGTGGCCTACTCGGGATGGCACAAGGCAAAGGCGTGCGATTCGATTCGACCCTGGCCTTGCTGCTTGATGGCAGCACCTCGGTACAGGTTCCGGCTGCAGAGGCAATCTGGAGCGCCGGCTGGATCGACCTCGGCCAATCCAACAAGCTGCATCGCTACTATCTCAACAACGAAGACTTCTGGCTGCAGATCCACGTCACCGGTGACGACCAGATCGAGTCGGTCACCCTGTTCAACTACCTCAGCTACGTGACCGTCAACAGTGACGCCGAGCTGCAGCGCCTGGCCGGCCCCGCAAGCCCGATCGGCCTGCCGATCTACACCCACGACGGCGTCCAGTACAGCCGCGAATGGGGCACCGAACAAGGCCAGACCGAACTCGTACCGATGACCGAACATGTGGTCAACCCGGACGAGAGCTACACCATCGAACACCACTCTATGCTTTACGCGCGCGAGACCGGCCTGACCGATCGCCGCGAATTGCTGCTGTTCTCCGTCGAACAGGACGAGGAAGGCACCGTCAGCCTGAGCACCTCGCTGGGCATTTCGCTGTACACGACTGATTTGAGCACCATTTAAATAAGGAAGTTTTCCATGCTGGAAGTGCTGGCCGTTTCCCTGAACAAGACCGCACTGGTCGGTTTCGTCGTCTACCTGATCGGCGCCGTGCTGCTGTTCATGCTGTTCCAGTTCGTCTACACCCGTATCACGCCACACAAAGAGTTCGAGCTGATTCGCTCCGGCAACATCGCTGCCGCCATCGCTCTGGCGGGCGCGATCATCGGCTTCGCGATTCCGGCCAGCAATGTGATCGCGTTTTCGGTCAACGTCCTCGATTTTGTGCTGTGGGCGGTGATTGCTGCCGTGGTGCAATTGTTGGCATTCCTCGCCACAAGCCTGGTGCTCAAGGGCACGTCGCAGCGTATCGCCAACGGTGAAATCGCTTCGGGCATCTATGTGGCCGCAGTGGCCATCAGCGTCGGCATGCTCAACGCCGCGTGCATGACCCCGTCCAACTGATCGGCAGGAAGCCTTCGATGAAACGCAGCAAGTACGTTCAACTGTCCCTCGCCGCTTCGGTGGCGCTGGCGATTTCCGGCGAGGTTACCGCGCAGGAGCAGCAACGCTTCCAATCTGTCGAGGAGTGCGTCGGCGCCGAGGTGGCCGCCGATGTCTGCTCCAACGCCTATGTCGCGGCATTGACCGAACACCGACGCATTGCCCCGGCCTACGATGACAAGGCCAAGTGCGACGCCGACTTTGCCGCCGACTGGTGCCAGAAAAACTCCGATGGCCGCTTCGTGCCGAAGCTCGGCGGTTTCAAGGTGCCGCAGAACGGCGAGGCGCCACAGGACCTGAATGCGCTTGCCAATGCGCAGATGCCTGCCGGTGAAGCCTCCGCCGCGCAGAACGCACAAAGTACATCTCACTCGTCCGGCGGCGGCAACGGTTGGCTGACGGGCTGGCTGATCGGCAATGCGATGAGCAACAACGCCAATCGCACAGTCTATCGCGATCGCGATACGCGCCAGACCTACAACACCTCGACGCAGTACCGCAAAATCGAATCGGCACCGGCTACCCGCACCGACACCCGCTACGACAGCACCCGGAGCAAACCGGTCAACGTCGCTTCGTCGACGTCCCGCGGCGGCTTCGGCAGCCAGTCTTCCGCGCGCAGCGGTTGGGGCGGCTGGGGCAGTTCGAGCAGCTGACCATGAAGAAGATCCACTGCGCCGAGCGCCCCGACTGGAAACAGACTGCCGAAAGCCTCGGCTTTCTGTTCCACACCATCGACGACGAGCCGTACTGGGACGAAAGCGCCTACTACCAGTTCACGCTCGCGCAGATTGAAAACGATCTGGAGGATCCGACCACCGAACTGCACGAGATGTGCATGGACCTGGTCGACCGCGTGGTGCACAGCGAAGAGCTGCTGGATCGCCTGAGCATCCCGGCGCCGTACTACGACATGATCCGCACGTCCTGGCTGGAAGGTCATCCGCATCTGTATGGGCGTATGGACTTTTCCTACAACGGCAACGGCCCGGCCAAGCTGTTGGAGCTCAACTACGACACGCCGACCAGCCTCTATGAGGCGGCGGCGTTTCAGTGGGGTTGGCTGGAGCAGTGCATCGAGCGCGGGATGCTGCCGCGCCATGCCGACCAGTTCAACAGCATCGATACCAAGCTGCACCAGGCGTTTGCCGAGTTGCAGCTCAAGCGGCCGTTCTACTTTGCGTCGATGAAAGACTCGGTCGAAGACAAGGGGACCACCGACTACTTGCGCCTGATCGCGGAAAAGGTCGGCATCGAATCCCGGCACATCGACATCGAAGACATCGGCCTGACCGCCGAGGGTCGCTTCGTCGACCTTGAGGATCGCTGGATCCCGCACCTGTTCAAGCTACATGCCTGGGAATTTATTTTCCACGAGCCATTCGGTGCAGCAATCTCCGAAAGCGATACGCAGTTCTTCGAACCGGCGTGGAAGTCGATCCTGTCGAACAAAGGCGCGCTGCCTTTGCTGTGGGAGCTGCACAAGGGGCATCCGAATCTGCTGGCGGCGCATCTTGATCCGAATCCGGCCAGTGCAGTGCCCAAGGGTTGGGTGCGCAAACCGTACTTCTCCCGCGAAGGCGCGAATATCGAGCTGCAAACGGCAGAAGGTCTGATCGTCAAAGAAGACGGCCCCTACACCGATGCGCCATTCATCCTGCAGGAATTTGCGCCATTGCCGAAGTTCGACGACAGCTACACGCTGATCGGCTCGTGGGTGATTGGTGATCAGGCGGCGGGGATCGGCGTGCGCGAAGACAACAGTCTGATCACCAAGGATTCAAGCCGGTTTCTGCCGCACCTGATCCTCGACTGAAACACACACCCGCATTTGTGGGAGCGGGCTTGCTCGCGAAAGCGGACTGCCATTCAACAAATGCTTTGACTGACCCGAAGCCTTCGCGAGCAAGCCCGCTCCCACAGGAGATCAGTGGTAATCGCGGACCTTGCGCCACAAAAAAGGCCCGTCGTGTTGGACGACGGGCCTTTTTATTCAGCGCGGAAGCAGCAGCGAATCAGAACGGGATATCGTCATCGAGGCTGGCGAAATCCGGAGCCGGTTGCGGTGCAGCCTGCTGTGGAGCCGGGGCTGGACGCTGTTGCGGAGCCGACTGCTGCGGACGCGGAGCCTGTTGGCGTGGCGCCTGCTGCTGGTAGTTGTTGCCACCGCCTTGTTGGTCGCCCTGTTGTGGACGGCCGCCGAGCAGTTGCATGGTGCCTTGCATGTCGACCACGATTTCTGTGGTGTAACGCTTGATACCGTCTTTTTCCCACTCGCGGGTCTGCAGCTTGCCTTCGATGTACACCTGCGAACCTTTACGCAGGTACTCGCCGGCGATTTCCGCAACCTTGCCGAACATCGAAACACGGTGCCATTCGGTCTTCTCGACCTTTTGACCGGTTTGCTTGTCGGTCCACTGTTCGCTGGTTGCCAGACTCAGGTTGGTCACGGCGTTACCGTTAGGCAGGTAGCGAACTTCGGGATCCTGGCCGCAAGTGCCGACCAATATGACTTTGTTAACCCCACGGGCCATAACGTTCTCCTAGGCTTCGCAAGCAGCCCCGGCCGGGTTGTTCACCAGGCGTTCGAGGGTGTCGCGATCCACTAATTCTTTGTCCAGTTTGATGTAAACAGCCGCTTCATCAGCAACTATCACTGCATCTGTTACCCCTACGAGGGCCTTGAGGCGCTCGACCAGACCCGCTTCGCGGATCGCCTCGGGCGACAACGGCAAGCGCAGGCTCGTCACGTAGGGAGGTTCGCGCATGGTAACAGCAAAGGCCAGCCAGATGGCAGCCAGACCCGCACATCCAAGGAACACAACCGACAGACCGCCATGCTGAAACAGCCAGCCGCCAAGTATCCCGCCGAGCGCCGAACCGAGGAACTGGCTGGTGGAATACACGCCCATGGCCGTGCCCTTCCCGCCTGCCGGTGAAACCTTGCTGATCAGCGACGGCAACGAAGCTTCCAGCAGATTGAACGCGGTGAAGAACACCACCGTACCGATCACCAGAGCCCGCAAACTGTCACCGAACTGCCAGAAGAATAGCTCAGTGAGCATCAGCGTCAGGACGGCGCCGAGCAAAATTCGTTTCATTTTGCGTTTCTTCTCGCCGTAGATGATGAACGGGATCATGGCGAAGAAAGAGATCAGTAGCGCAGTCAGATAAACCCACCAGTGCTGCTCCTTGGGCAGCCCGGCCTTTTCCACCAGCGCCAGCGGCAGGGCGACGAAGCTCGACATCAGCATCGCGTGCAACACAAAAATGCCCAAGTCCAGGCGCAGCAGATCCGGATGTTTGAGCGTCGGCATCAAGGCCTGACGCGCCACTCCGGATTCACGATGGCTCAGCGGCCCGGTGGATTTCGGCACCATGAACATCACGATGACGATGCCGAACAGGGCCATGCCGCCAGTGGCGAGGAACAGACCGGACAGGCCGAACGCGCGGGTCAGCAACGGCCCGACCACCATGGCCACGGCGAACGACAGACCGATGGTCATACCGATCATGGCCATGGCTTTGGTACGGTGTTGTTCACGGGTCAGGTCGGAAAGCAGTGCCATGACCGCAGCGGAAATCGCCCCGGCGCCCTGCAGGATGCGTCCGGCAATCACGCCCCAGATCGAATCGGCCTGAGCCGCCAGCACACTGCCAAGGGCGAAGACCACCAGCCCGAGGAAAATCACCGGCCGCCGGCCGATACGGTCGGAAATGATCCCGAACGGAATCTGGAAAATCGCCTGGGTCAGGCCGTAAGCGCCAATCGCCAGCCCGATCAGGGCCGGGGTCGCTCCCGCCAGGTCCATGCCGTAGGTCGCCAGTACCGGCAACACCATGAACATGCCAAGCATACGGAAGGCGAACACCAGGGCCAGACCGCTCGCTGCGCGGGTCTCGCTGCCACTCATGCGTTCGCTGTGGGGATCGTGCATGGAAAAACCTCGTGTGAACCGGCGGCGATTCTACCAGTCCCATCGAAAGACGGGGTATATCGCGACGCTATGACGCGTATAGATGAAACTCTCTTCATGCAAGGTAAAAAACCCTTCGTTTGATAGTGTGCATCCATCCAGTATTTGCCCGTATACTCCTACGTTTTCGACGCCCGCCGAGCGAGGCCACTTTGGACAAGATCCTGATACGTGGGGCCCGTACCCACAACCTGAAGAACATCGACCTGACCCTGCCACGGGACAAACTGATCGTCATCACCGGCCTGTCCGGATCCGGCAAGTCGTCCCTGGCCTTCGACACGCTGTACGCCGAAGGTCAGCGCCGCTATGTCGAATCCCTGTCGGCCTACGCCCGACAGTTCCTGTCGATGATGGAAAAACCCGACGTCGACACCATTGAAGGTTTGTCGCCGGCGATCTCCATCGAACAGAAGTCGACCTCGCACAACCCGCGTTCCACGGTCGGCACCATCACCGAAATCTATGATTACCTGCGCCTGCTGTATGCACGCGTCGGTACGCCGCGCTGCCCGGATCACGATATTCCACTGGAGGCGCAGACCGTCAGCCAGATGGTCGATCTGGTGCTGGCACAACCGGAAGGCAGCAAACTGATGTTGCTGGCGCCGGTTATTCGCGAACGCAAAGGTGAACACCTTTCGGTTTTCGAAGAGCTGCGTGCCCAAGGCTTCGTCCGCGCCCGGGTCAACGGCCGCATTTGCGAACTCGATGAACTGCCGAAACTGGATAAACAGAAGAAGCACTCGATCGATGTGATCGTCGACCGTTTCAAGGTCCGCGCCGACCTGCAGCAGCGTCTGGCCGAGTCGTTCGAAACCGCACTGAAGCTGGCGGACGGCATTGCCCTGGTGGCGCCGATGGACGACGAGCCGGGTGAAGAGATGATCTTCTCCGCGCGCTTCGCCTGCCCGATCTGCGGCCACGCGATCAGCGAACTGGAACCGAAGCTGTTCTCCTTCAACAACCCGGCCGGCGCCTGCCCGACCTGCGATGGGCTGGGCGTGAAGCAGTTCTTCGACATCAAGCGCCTGGTCAATGGTGAACTGACCCTGGCCGAGGGCGCGATCCGTGGCTGGGACCGGCGTAACGTCTATTACTTCCAGATGCTCGGCTCACTGGCCTCGCACTACAAGTTCAGTCTTGAGAAGCCGTTCAACGAGCTGACCGCCGAACAGCAGAAGCAAATCCTGCATGGCAGCGGCTCACAGAATGTCGACTTCAAATACCTCAACGACCGCGGCGACATCGTCAAACGTTCGCACCCGTTCGAAGGCATCGTGCCGAACCTTGAACGTCGCTACCGCGAAACCGAATCGGCCAGCGTGCGTGAAGAGCTGGCCAAGTTCCTCAGCACCCAGGCTTGCCCGGATTGCCGCGGCACCCGTCTGCGTCGTGAAGCGCGGCACGTCTGGGTGGGCGAGAAAACCCTGCCGGCGGTGACCAACCTGCCGATCGGCGATGCCTGCGAGTACTTCGGCGAGCTGAAGATGACCGGCCGTCGCGGCGAAATCGCCGACAAGATCCTTAAGGAAATCCGCGAGCGTCTGCAGTTCCTGGTCAACGTCGGCCTCGACTATCTATCGCTGGATCGCAGCGCCGACACCCTGTCCGGTGGCGAGGCGCAACGCATTCGTCTGGCGAGCCAGATCGGCGCCGGTCTGGTCGGGGTGCTGTATATCCTCGACGAACCGTCCATCGGCCTGCATCAGCGCGATAACGACCGGTTGCTCGGCACCCTCAAGCACCTGCGCGACATCGGCAACACGGTGATCGTGGTCGAACACGACGAAGACGCGATTCGTCTGGCCGACTATGTGGTGGATATCGGGCCGGGCGCCGGGGTGCACGGCGGGCAGATCGTGGCTGAAGGTACGCCGGCCGAAGTCATGGCGCACCCGGATTCCCTGACCGGTAAATACCTGTCGGGGCGGGTGAAGATCGAAGTGCCGGCCAAACGCACGCCGCGTAACAAGAAGCTGACGCTGTCGCTCAAGGGCGCGCGCGGCAACAACCTGCGCAACGTCGATCTGGAAATCCCGATCGGTCTGCTGACCTGCGTGACCGGCGTTTCCGGCTCGGGCAAATCGACGTTGATCAACAACACGCTGTTCCCGTTGAGCGCTACTGCACTCAATGGTGCGACCACGCTGGAAGCGGCCGCGCACGACAGCATCAAAGGCCTGGAACATCTCGACAAAGTCGTCGATATCGACCAGAGCCCGATCGGCCGTACGCCACGTTCCAACCCGGCGACCTACACCGGGCTGTTCACACCGATCCGCGAACTGTTTGCCGGCGTGCCTGAGTCGCGCTCCCGTGGTTACGGCCCGGGGCGCTTCTCGTTCAACGTCAAGGGCGGGCGCTGTGAGGCGTGTCAGGGCGACGGTCTGATCAAAGTGGAAATGCACTTCCTGCCGGACATCTACGTGCCGTGCGATGTGTGCAAGAGCAAGCGCTACAACCGCGAAACCCTTGAGATCAAATACAAGGGCAAGAGCATCCACGAAACCCTCGAGATGACCATCGAGGAAGCCCGGGAGTTCTTCGACGCGGTACCGGCGCTTGCACGCAAGCTACAGACGTTGATGGATGTGGGCCTGTCGTACATCAAGCTCGGGCAGTCGGCAACCACGCTGTCCGGTGGTGAAGCGCAGCGGGTCAAGCTGTCACGCGAGCTGTCCAAGCGCGACACCGGCAAAACTCTGTATATCCTCGATGAGCCGACCACCGGCCTGCACTTTGCGGATATCCAGCAATTGCTCGACGTGCTGCATCGCTTGCGCGACCACGGCAATACCGTAGTGGTGATCGAGCACAATCTGGACGTGATCAAGACCGCCGACTGGCTGGTGGATCTGGGGCCAGAGGGCGGCTCCAAGGGTGGTCAGATCATCGCCACCGGTACGCCGGAGGAAGTGGCCGAGATGAAGCAGTCTCACACCGGTCATTACCTCAAGCCATTGCTGATTCGCGATCGGGCCTGATCTCCGGGCATGAAAAAGCCCCTGTCACTTCAACCGTGACAGGGGCTTTTTTGTATCTGGCAATCAGGTGTGGGATTGCAGGTAATTCTCGAGACCGATGAGTTTGATCAGTCCCAACTGCTTTTCCAGCCAGTAGGTGTGATCTTCTTCAGTGTCGTTGAGCTGAACACGCAGGATTTCGCGACTGACATAATCCTTGTGCTGCTCGCACAACTCAATGCCTTTGCACAGAGCGGCGCGGACTTTGTACTCGAGACGCAGATCGGCTTCGAGCATCTCCGGGACGGTGGTGCCGACGTCGAGATCGTCCGGGCGCATGCGCGGTGTACCTTCGAGCATCAGGATCCGGCGCATCAGTGCGTCGGCGTGACCGGCCTCTTCTTCCATCTCGTGGTTGATTCGTTCGTAGAGCTTGGTGAAACCCCAGTCCTCATACATCCGCGAGTGAACAAAATATTGGTCACGTGCGGCCAGTTCGCCGGTCAGCAACGTGTTGAGGTAATCGATTACGTCTGGGTGGCCTTGCATCGCCCTACATCTCCCTGCTTGAAAGTTTGTAGTTTGAACCAAGCTGACCGGAAGGTCACCCCGTTTCGCGCAATAAAAGCGAAGATATTCTGAGAAAACCAGCCTAAATAACGCAAAAACCGCCCCAATGAGGGCGGTTCTGCTTCTCGTTTAGACTTCGTTAAGCTGTACGTCGAGCAGCTTTGCGATTGCTTCTCCATACGCCGGATCGGCCTTATAGAAATGCTGCAACTGACGATCAACCACATCAGGTGAAACACCGCTCATGGCGCCGGCGATATTGCTGACCAGCAAGGCTTTCTGCTCGTCGCTCATCAGACGGAACAGCGCACCGGCGTGGCTGTAGTAATCGGTGTCTTCGCGATGATCGTAACGGTCAGCAGCACCGCTCAATGCCAGTGCAGGCTCGGCGTAGTGCGGAGCTTGCTTCGGTGATTCAATGTAGCTGTTCGGTTCGTAGTTAGGTGCTGCACCACCATTGCTGCCGAAGGCCATCGAGCCGTCGCGCTGGTAGGTATTCACCGGGCTGCGCGGCGCATTCACCGGTAATTGTTGGTGGTTTGTGCCCACGCGATAGCGATGTGCATCGGCGTAGGCGAATACGCGGCCTTGCAGCATGCGATCCGGCGACAGACCGACACCTGGCACCATGTTGCTCGGACCGAATGCGGCTTGCTCGACCTCGGCAAAGTAGTTCAGCGGGTTGCGGTTCAGCTCCAGTTCGCCGACTTCGATCAGCGGAAACTCCTTTTGCGACCAGGTCTTGGTCACGTCGAACGGGTTCTCGTAGTGCGCTGCAGCCTGAGCCTCGGTCATGATCTGAATGCATACGCGCCATTTCGGGAAATCGCCACGCTCGATGGCTTCGAACAGATCACGCTGAGCGTAATCCGGATCGGTACCCGCCAGGCGCGCAGCATCGGCCGGTGCCAGGTTCTTGATGCCCTGCTTGGTTTTGTAGTGCCACTTCACCCAGTGACGCTCACCTTTGGCATTGATCAGGCTGTAGGTGTGGCTGCCGAAGCCGTGCATATGGCGATAGCCGTCGGGAATGCCACGATCCGAGAACAGAATGGTCACTTGATGCAGTGCTTCCGGCGAATGCGACCAGAAGTCCCACATCATCTGGGCGCTTTTCAGGTTGCTCTGCGGCAGACGTTTCTGCGTGTGGATAAAGTCGGGAAACTTCAGTGGATCACGAATGAAGAAAACAGGGGTGTTGTTGCCAACGATGTCCCAGTTGCCCTCTTCGGTGTAGAACTTGAGGGCGAACCCACGTGGATCACGTTCAGTGTCAGCCGAGCCACGTTCGCCGCCTACAGTGGAGAAGCGCAAGAACGTTGGCGTTTGCTTGCCCACGGCCTCAAACAGTCTGGCGCTGGTGTATTCGGTGATATCACGGGTTACGGTGAACGTACCGTAAGCACCCGAGCCCTTGGCGTGCACGCGGCGCTCAGGAATGTTTTCACGGTTGAAATGGGCAAGCTTCTCGATCAGATGAAAATCGTCGAGCAGCAGCGGGCCACGGGGGCCGGCGGAGCGAGAATTCTGGTTATCGGCGACAGGTGCGCCACTGGCGGTCGTAAGCGTTTTGATCTGGCTCATACGGTCTTCTTCCTCTGTCAGTCTTGAAACTGCCGGCTAATCGGCTTGCTGGGAAGTATTGATCATCGATGAGACACCTACAAATTCATTAACTTGCAGTCATCGATAGATAATTACTAATTATGTTTCCCTGCACATAGTGGCAACACAACAATGTCAGAAGCTTGTACGAACAGCGCATTTCTTGCGGGCACAAAAAACCGGGCACTAGGCCCGGTTTTTCGTTTCAGACTGACGTCTTACTCGGCGGATACAGCTTCGCCAGCAGTAGCACGATCAACCAACTCGACGTACGCCATAGGCGCGTTGTCGCCAGCGCGGAAGCCGCACTTGAGGATGCGCAGGTAGCCACCCTCACGGGTAGCGTAACGCTTGCCCAGGTCGTTGAAGAGCTTACCAACGATAGCTTTCGAACGAGTACGGTCGAAAGCCAGACGGCGGTTAGCCAGGCTGTCTGTCTTGGCCAGAGTGATCAGCGGCTCGGCAACGCGGCGCAGTTCTTTGGCTTTTGGCAGAGTAGTCTTGATCAGCTCGTGCTCGAACAACGACACCGCCATGTTCTGGAACATGGCCTTGCGGTGCGAGCTGGTGCGGCTCAGGTGACGCCCACTTTTACGATGACGCATGGTTCATTCCTTACCAAACACTACGTTCGGTGATTACGACGATCAGGCAGTCGCCTTGTCGTCCTTCTTAAGACTTGCAGGCGGCCAGTTGTCGAGGCGCATGCCGAGGGACAGACCGCGGGAGGCCAGAACGTCCTTGATTTCAGTCAAGGATTTCTTGCCCAGGTTCGGAGTCTTCAACAGCTCTACTTCGGTACGCTGAATCAGGTCGCCGATGTAGTAGATGTTTTCCGCCTTAAGGCAGTTAGCCGAACGTACAGTCAGTTCCAGATCGTCAACCGGGCGAAGCAGGATCGGATCGATCTCGTCTTCCTGCTCGACAACCACTGGCTCACTGTCACCTTTGAGGTCGACGAACGCAGCCAACTGCTGTTGCAGGATGGTTGCAGCGCGGCGGATAGCCTCTTCAGGATCCAGAGTACCGTTGGTTTCCAGATCAATAACCAGCTTGTCCAGGTTGGTACGCTGCTCGACACGGGCGTTTTCCACCACGTATGCGATACGGCGAACCGGGCTGAACGAAGAGTCGAGCTGCAAGCGACCAATGCTGCGGCTTTCGTCTTCATCGCTCTGACGCGAGTCGGCTGGCTCATAACCACGACCACGAGCTACGGTGAGCTTCATGTTCAGGGCGCCGTTAGACGCCAGGTTAGCGATTACGTGATCGGGGTTAACGATCTCGACATCATGATCCAGCTGAATATCGGCAGCGGTAACCACCCCCGAACCCTTCTTCGACAAGGTCAGCGTAACTTCGTCACGACCGTGCAGCTTGATGGCCAGACCTTTAAGGTTCAACAGGATTTCAATTACGTCTTCCTGTACACCTTCGATGGCGCTGTACTCGTGGAGCACACCGTCAATCTCGGCCTCGACTACTGCGCAGCCGGGCATTGAGGACAACAGGATGCGGCGCAGCGCGTTGCCCAGGGTGTGGCCAAAACCACGCTCGAGAGGCTCGAGAGTGATCTTGGCGCGGGTTGGACTGACAACCTGCACATCAATGTGGCGGGGTGTCAGGAACTCATTTACCGAAATCTGCATGGATGCACCTATTTTCTAGCCCTTACTTGGAGTAGAGCTCGACAATCAGGCTTTCGTTGATGTCGGCGGACAGATCACTGCGAGCAGGAACGTTCTTGAAAACGCCCGACTTCTTCTCAGTGTCTACTTCTACCCATTCTACGCGGCCACGTTGGGCACACAGATCGAGAGCTTGGACAATGCGAAGTTGGTTTTTTGCTTTCTCGCGAACTGCGACCACGTCACCAGCACGAACCTGATACGACGGAACGTTTACGGTCTGACCGTTAACGCTGATCGACTTGTGCGATACCAGCTGACGGGATTCGGCACGAGTCGAACCAAAGCCCATACGGTATACAACGTTGTCCAGACGGCATTCGAGCAGTTGCAGCAGGTTTTCACCGGTTGCACCTTTCTTGCCAGCAGCTTCTTTGTAGTAGCCGCTGAACTGACGCTCGAGAACGCCGTAGATACGACGGACCTTCTGCTTTTCACGCAGCTGGGTGCCGTAGTCGGACTGGCGACCGCGGCGTTGGCCGTGGATACCAGGTGCTGCTTCAATGTTGCACTTCGATTCGATCGCGCGCACGCCGCTCTTCAGGAAGAGATCGGTGCCTTCGCGACGAGCGAGTTTGCATTTTGGACCAATGTAACGAGCCATTCTTTACAATCTCCTGGATTACACGCGGCGCTTCTTCGGCGGACGGCACCCGTTGTGCGGGATTGGCGTCACGTCGGTGATGCTGGCGATCTTGTAGCCACAGCCGTTCAAAGCGCGGACTGCGGATTCACGACCTGGACCTGGACCCTTGACGTTAACGTCGAGGTTTTTCAGGCCGTATTCCAGCGCAGCTTGACCAGCACGCTCAGCAGCTACTTGAGCAGCGAACGGGGTGGACTTGCGGGAACCGCGGAAACCCGAACCACCGGAGGTAGCCCAGGAAAGAGCGTTACCTTGACGGTCGGTAATGGTCACGATGGTGTTGTTAAAAGAAGCATGGATGTGGGCGATGCCATCAACCACTGTCTTTTTAACTTTTTTACGAGGACGAGCAGCAGGTTTTGCCATGATTAAATTCCTGTCGATTCGCTGGGGCGATTACTTGCGGATCGGCTTACGCGGACCTTTACGGGTACGCGCGTTGGTCTTGGTACGCTGACCGCGTACTGGAAGACCGCGACGATGACGCAGACCGCGATAGCAACCGAGGTCCATCAAGCGCTTGATTTTCATGTTGATTTCGCGACGCAGGTCACCTTCAGTGGTGAACTTCGCCACTTCGCCACGCAGCTGTTCAATTTGCTCGTCGCTCAGATCTTTGATCTTTGCTGCTGGGTTTACCCCAGTGTCTGCACAGATTTTCTGCGCAGTAGTGCGACCGACACCATAGATGTAGGTCAGCGAGATAACAGTATGCTTGTTATCTGGAATGTTAACGCCTGCAATACGGGCCATTCAGTGGGACTCCAATTGACAGCTACCTACGCCCCGGAAGCCAAGAAATAGGGCGCGAGATAATATCGCTGTAATAACAAATAATCAACCCGGCAGCGCACTAGCTGCCGGGCTTGAAGCACAATCACACTCAGCCTTGGCGCTGTTTGTGACGCGGTTCCGCGCTGCAAATTACTCGAACAACACCTTCGCGGCGAATAATCTTGCAGTTACGGCACAGCTTTTTCACCGATGCACGAACTTTCATCACCAACTCCTCGAACCTTATGGGTACTCAGCGCAACATGCCGCTGCCGTAACCCTTCAGGTTGGCTTTCTTCATCAGGGATTCGTACTGGTGCGAAACGAGGTGCGATTGTACTTGGGACATGAAGTCCATCACAACCACGACCACGATCAGCAACGAGGTCCCGCCAAGGTAGAACGGAACGTTTGCTGCAACCACCAGGAATTGGGGCAACAGGCACACGGCCGTCATGTAAAGAGCACCGAACATGGTCAAGCGAGTCAGAACGCCATCAATATAGCGTGCAGACTGCTCACCTGGACGGATGCCCGGAATAAAGGCACCGGACTTCTTCAGGTTTTCCGCTACGTCTTTCGGATTGAACATCAACGCCGTATAGAAGAAGCAGAAGAAAATAATCCCTGCACTAAACAGCAGAATATTCAACGGCTGACCAGGAGCGATCGACTGCGAGATGTCCTGCAACCAGCCCATACCTTCAGACTGACCAAACCAGGCACCCAACGAAGCCGGGAACAGCAAAATGCTGCTCGCGAAAATAGCCGGAATAACACCGGCCATGTTCACCTTCAGCGGCAAGTGGCTTGTCTGCGCAGCAAAAACCTTGCGGCCCTGCTGACGCTTGGCGTAGTGAACAGCGATACGACGCTGGCCACGCTCAATGAACACCACGAAACCGATAATCGCTACTGCCAGCAAACCGATGGCAACCAAGGCGAAGATATTGATATCACCCTGACGCGCAGACTCGAAAGACTGCCCGATTGCTCTCGGAAGACCGGCGACGATACCCGAAAAAATCAACATCGAGATACCGTTGCCTACACCACGCTCAGTAATCTGCTCACCCAGCCACATCATGAACATCGCACCAGCCACAAAAGTGGATACCGCGACGAAATGGAAGCCAAAGTCACCAGTGAACGCAACGCCCTGCCCCGCCAGACCAATGGACATGCCAATAGCCTGAACGAGAGCGAGGACGACGGTGCCGTAGCGGGTGTACTGGCTGATCTTGCGACGGCCAGCTTCACCTTCCTTCTTCAACTGCTCCAGCTGCGGGCTGACGGCGGTCATCAGTTGCATGATGATCGATGCCGAAATGTACGGCATGATCCCCAGTGCAAAGATGCTCATCCGTTCCAGCGCGCCGCCGGAGAACATGTTGAACAAGCTAAGAATGGTCCCCTCATTCTGTCGAAACAGGTCTGCGAGTCGGTCCGGGTTGATACCTGGAACCGGGATGTGTGCGCCTATTCGGTAGACGATAATCGCCAGGAACAGAAAACGCAGACGAGCCCAGAGTTCAGACATACCGCCTTTGCCGAGCGCAGAGAGAGCACCTTGCTTAGCCATTTATTCCTCGAACTTGCCGCCAGCTGCTTCGATAGCCGCACGCGCACCTTTGGTGGCGCCGATTCCCTTGCCGATAGTGACAGCGCGAGTCACTTCACCGGACAGCATGATTTTCACACGCTGTACGTTGACATTGATCACGTTGGCATCTTTCAGGGACTGCACGGTGACGATGTCGCCTTCCACTTTGGCCAGCTCGGACAGACGCACTTCTGCGCGGTCCATGGCTTTCAGGGAAACGAAACCGAACTTCGGCAGGCGACGATGCAGCGGCTGTTGACCGCCTTCAAAGCCTGGAGCAATAGTGCCACCGGAGCGGGAGGTTTGACCTTTGTGGCCACGGCCACCAGTCTTACCCAAACCGCTACCGATACCACGGCCCGGACGATGCTTTTCGCGACGGGAACCCGGCGCTGGACTCAGATCATTGAGTTTCATCGATTAACCCTCGACACGCAGCATGTAGTAAGCCTTGTTGATCATCCCGCGATTCTCGGGAGTATCCTGGACTTCTACAGTGTGACCGATGCGACGCAGACCCAGACCCTTAACGCACAGTTTGTGGTTAGGGATGCGGCCGGTCATGCTTTTGATCAGCGTAACTTTAACGGTAGCCATGATCAGAAGATCTCCTTGACAGTCAGGCCACGCTTGGCAGCGATGGACTCAGGAGATTGCATGGCTTTCAGACCTTTGAAAGTGGCGTGAACCACGTTTACCGGGTTAGTCGAGCCGTAGCACTTGGCCAGAACGTTCTGAACGCCAGCAACTTCGAGGACAGCACGCATAGCGCCGCCAGCGATGATACCGGTACCTTCAGAAGCAGGCTGCATGTACACCTTCGAAGCGCCGTGAGCGGACTTCATTGCGTACTGCAGGGTAGTGCCGTTCAGGTCAACTTGAATCATGTTGCGGCGAGCAGCTTCCATTGCCTTCTGGATCGCAGCAGGCACTTCACGCGACTTGCCACGGCCGAAGCCAACACGCCCTTTACCATCACCAACCACGGTCAACGCGGTGAAAGTGAAGATACGGCCGCCTTTAACGGTTTTGGCTACGCGGTTAACTTGAACCAGCTTCTCAATGTAGCCTTCGTCGCGCTTTTGGTCGTTATTTGACATAACTTAGAACTCCAGCCCAGCTTCACGAGCAGCATCAGCCAGCGCTTTAACGCGGCCATGGTACTTGAAGCCAGAGCGGTCGAAAGCCACTTGCGAGACGCCAGCGGCCTTAGCACGCGTAGCGACCAGCTGGCCAACCTTTGTGGCCGCGTCGATGTTGCCAGTGGCGCCATCACGCAGTTCTTTATCCAAAGTCGAGGCGCTTGCCAGGACTTTGTTGCCGTCGGCCGAGATGACCTGGGCGTAGATGTGCTGCGACGAGCGGAACACGCAGAGACGCACGACTTCGAGTTCGTGCATTTTCAGGCGTGCTTTGCGAGCGCGACGCAGTCGAGTAACTTTTTTGTCGGTCATTTGCTATGCCCTACTTCTTCTTGGCTTCTTTACGACGGACGACTTCGTCCGCGTAGCGCACACCTTTGCCTTTGTACGGCTCTGGTGGACGGAAGTCGCGGATCTCAGCGGCCACTTGACCTACCAGCTGTTTATCGATGCCCTTGATCAGGATATCGGTCTGGCTAGGAGTCTCAGCGGTGATGCCTTGCGGCAGTTCGTAATCCACTGGGTGCGAGAAGCCAAGAGCCAGGTTCAGCACCTGACCTTTTGCTTGCGCTTTGTAACCAACACCGACCAGCTGGAGCTTGCGCTCGAAGCCTTGGCTTACGCCTTGGACCATGTTGTTTACCAACGCACGCGTGGTACCGGCCATTGCGCGAGTCTGTTGATCGCCATTGCGAGCAGCGAAACGCAGCTCACCAGCTTCTTCAACGATCTCAACGGACGAATGGATGTTCAGTTCAAGAGTACCCTTGGCACCCTTCACCGAAAGCTGTTGGCCTGCGAATTTTACTTCGACACCGGCTGGCAGCTTAACGGGGTTCTTAGCGACGCGAGACATGCTTATCCCCCCTTAGAACACAGTGCAAAGAACTTCGCCGCCGACACCGGCAGCGCGCGCAGCACGATCCGTCATCACACCTTTGTTGGTGGAGACGATAGACACGCCAAGACCGCCACGAACTTTCGGCAGATCTTCAACGGACTTGTACTGACGCAGGCCTGGACGACTAACGCGCTTCACTTCCTCGATGACCGGACGGCCTTCGAAGTATTTCAGCGAGATGGACAACGACGGCTTAGCGTCGGTGGTGATCTGAAAATCCGCGATGTAACCTTCGTCCTTCAGGACTTTTGCTACAGCCACCTTCAACGTGGAAGACGGCATGCTTACGACAGACTTTTCAGCCATCTGGGCATTACGGATTCGAGTTAGCATGTCCGCTAACGGGTCCTGCATACTCATGGGCTAGACGCTCCTAATACAGAAAAATTAGCCTTGCGGCTACTACATGTCGCCGAGAAACTCCGGGCATGAAAAACACGGGCTCAGGCGAGCCGGTCATTCTAGACACACCCCAGAAATGAATCAAGCCCCAAAAGGGGCTTGATTCAGATTCAAGGCCACCGATGGTCAGGTTCTTGCGACCCTGACCATCAAGGCTTTGACAGCGATTACCAGCTGGCTTTAACCAGACCTGGAACGTCACCACGCATTGCCGCTTCACGCAGTTTGTTACGGCCCAGGCCGAACTTGCGGTAAACGCCGTGCGGACGACCAGTCAGGCGGCAACGGTTACGCATGCGCGAAGCGCTTGCGTCACGTGGTTGCTTCTGCAGAGCTACGGTAGCTTCCCAACGCGCTTCTGGACTTGCGTTCAGATCAACGATGATAGCTTTCAGCGCTGCACGCTTGGTGGCGTACTTGGCAACAGTGAGCTGACGCTTCAGCTCACGGTTTTTCATGCTCTTCTTGGCCATTTTCCTACTCCAATCAGTTGCGGAACGGGAATTTGAAAGCACGCAGCAGAGCGCGGCCTTCATCATCGTTCTTGGCAGTGGTGGTCAGGGTAATGTCCAGACCGCGGAGAGCATCGATCTTGTCGTAGTCGATTTCCGGGAAAATGATCTGCTCTTTCACGCCCATGCTGTAGTTGCCACGACCATCAAAGGACTTGGCATTCAGGCCGCGGAAGTCGCGAACCCGAGGCAGGGAGATCGACAGCAGACGATCCAGGAACTCGTACATACGCTCACGGCGCAGAGTCACTTTGACGCCGATCGGCCATCCTTCACGGACTTTAAAGCCAGCGATGGATTTACGAGCGTAGGTCACAACGACTTTTTGGCCGGTGATCTTTTCCAGGTCAGCAACAGCGTGCTCGATGACTTTTTTGTCGCCGATCGCTTCGCCCAGACCCATGTTCAGGGTGATTTTGGTAACGCGCGGAACTTCCATCACGTTCGAAAGCTTAAGTTCTTCCTTAAGTTTCGGAGCGATTTCCTTCCGGTAAATCTCTTTTAGTCGTGCCATGGTCTTCTACCTAGCAGTGTTCAAGCATCAACCGCTTTTTGGGTCGACTTGAAGACACGAATTTTCTTACCGTCTTCTACTTTGAAACCAACGCGGTCAGCCTTGTTGGTTTCGCCGTTGAAGATGGCGACGTTGGAAGCGTGCAGTGGCGCTTCTTTCTCGACGATACCGCCCTGTACGCCCGACATCGGGTTAGGCTTGGTATGACGCTTGACCAGGTTCAGACCACCAACAACCAGACGGTTGTCAGCAAGAACCTTCAGCACCTTACCGCGCTTACCTTTGTCTTTGCCGGCGATCACGATGATCTCGTCGTCACGACGAATCTTTTGCATGTCGGATCTCCTTACAGCACTTCTGGGGCGAGCGAGACGATCTTCATGAACTTCTCAGTACGAAGTTCACGGGTCACTGGCCCAAAGATACGGGTGCCGATCGGCTCTTGCTTGTTGTTCAGAAGAACAGCAGCGTTGCCATCAAAGCGGATAATGGAGCCATCAGCACGACGTACGCCGTGACGAGTGCGGACTACAACAGCAGTCATCACTTGGCCTTTTTTCACTTTACCGCGAGGAATTGCTTCCTTGACGGTAACTTTGATGATGTCACCGATACCAGCGTAACGACGATGGGAGCCACCCAGCACCTTGATGCACATAACGCGGCGAGCGCCGCTGTTATCGGCCACATCGAGCATGGATTGAGTCTGAATCATATAATTTCTCCGACCCCTAGCCCTTAGACTTCCACAGCGCGTTCGAGAACATCAACCAGCGCCCAAGACTTGGTCTTGGCCATCGGACGAGTTTCACGAATAGTGACTTTGTCGCCGATGTGGCACTGATTGGTTTCGTCGTGCGCGTGCAGCTTAGTCGAACGCTTAACGTATTTACCGTAGATCGGGTGCTTAACGCGACGCTCGATCAGAACGGTGATGGTTTTGTCCATCTTGTCGCTGACAACACGGCCAGTCAGCGTACGGACAGTTTTTTCGGCTTCAGCCATGATCACTTACCTGCCTGCTGGTTGAGCACAGTCTTCACGCGAGCGATGTCACGCTTAACTTGCGAGAGCAGATGAGACTGCCCCAACTGGCCAGTTGCTTTCTGCATACGCAGATTGAACTGGTCGCGCAGCAAGCCGAGCAGTTGCTCGTTCAGCTGCTGTGCGGATTTTTCACGAAGTTCATTCGCTTTCATCACATCACCGTCCGTTTAACAAAGGAGGTGGCGAGCGGCAGCTTTGCAGCAGCCAGGGCGAAAGCCTCACGCGCCAGCTCTTCAGAAACACCCTCGATTTCATACAGGACTTTGCCTGGCTGAATCTGGGCAACCCAGTACTCCACGTTACCCTTACCTTTACCCATACGAACCTCGAGAGGTTTCTTGGAGATCGGCTTGTCCGGGAATACACGGATCCAGATCTTGCCACCACGTTTTACGTGACGGGTCAGAGCACGACGCGCTGACTCGATCTGACGAGCGGTGAGACGACCACGAGCAACAGACTTCAGCGCGAACTCGCCGAAGCTGACTTTGCTACCGCGCAGTGCCAGACCACGGTTGTGGCCGGTCATCTGCTTGCGGAACTTCGTACGCTTTGGTTGCAACATTTGGCGTACCCCTTACTTAGCAGCTTTTTTACGAGGCGCTGGTGCTTGTGGTTTCAGCTCTTCTTGGCGACCACCAATTACTTCGCCTTTGAAGATCCAAACCTTTACACCGATCACACCGTAGGTGGTGTGAGCTTCGTAGTTGGCATAGTCGATGTCGGCACGCAGGGTGTGCAGTGGCACACGACCTTCGCGATACCATTCAGTACGTGCGATTTCAGCACCGCCGAGACGACCGCTCACTTGGATTTTGATGCCTTTGGCACCAATGCGCATGGCGTTCTGTACTGCGCGCTTCATAGCGCGACGGAACATTACACGACGCTCCAGCTGCTGAGCTACGCTCTGCGCAACCAGCATACCGTCGAGCTCCGGCTTGCGGATCTCTTCGATATTGATGTGCACAGGCACACCCATTTGCTTGGTCAGGTCCTGACGCAGTTTCTCAACATCTTCACCTTTCTTCCCGATAACAATACCTGGACGAGCGGTGTGGATGGTGATGCGTGCAGTTTGGGCCGGACGATGGATATCGATACGGCTTACGGACGCGCTTTTTAGTTTGTCTTGGAGATACTCACGCACTTTCAGATCTGCGAACAAGTAGTCCGCATAAGTCCGACCGTCTGCGTACCAGACGGAGGTGTGCTCCTTGACGATTCCCAGGCGAATGCCAATGGGATGTACTTTCTGACCCATCTCTTCGACTCCGTTACTTGTCAGCAACCTTGACAGTGATATGGCAAGACCGCTTGACGATGCGATCAGCACGGCCTTTGGCACGTGGCATGATGCGCTTCAGCGAACGCCCTTCGTTGACGAAAACGGTGCTGACCTTCAGGTCATCAACGTCTGCGCCTTCGTTATGCTCGGCGTTGGCTACGGCCGACTCCAGCACTTTCTTCATGATCTCGGCGGCTTTCTTACTGCTGAAAGCCAACAGGTTGAGCGCTTCGCCCACCTTCTTCCCGCGGATCTGGTCGGCGACCAAGCGGGCTTTCTGGGCGGAGATTCGAGCGCCCGACAACTTAGCGGCTACTTCCATTTCCTTACCCCTTAACGCTTGGCTTTCTTGTCAGCCACGTGCCCACGATAAGTGCGGGTACCGGCGAACTCGCCCAGTTTATGGCCAACCATGTCTTCGTTCACGAGAACTGGGACGTGCTGACGGCCGTTGTGTACTGCGATGGTCAGACCGACCATTTGTGGCAGGATCATCGAACGACGCGACCAAGTCTTAATTGGTTTGCGATCGTTCTTTTCCGCCGCCACTTCGATCTTCTTCAGTAGGTGAAGATCAATAAAAGGACCTTTTTTCAGAGAACGTGGCACTGTCGTATCCCTCTATTTACTTGCGACGACGGACGATCATTTTGTCGGTACGCTTATTACCACGAGTCTTCGCGCCCTTAGTCGGGAAGCCCCATGGCGATACCGGATGACGACCACCAGAGGTACGACCTTCACCACCACCATGTGGGTGGTCAACCGGGTTCATGGCAACACCACGAACGGTTGGGCGAACGCCACGCCAGCGTTTGGCACCAGCTTTACCCAGCGAACGCAGGCTGTGCTCGGAGTTCGAGACTTCGCCCAGGGTCGCACGGCATTCAGCCAGGACTTTACGCATTTCACCGGAACGCAGACGCAGGGTAACGTACACGCCTTCACGAGCGATCAGCTGAGCCGAAGCACCAGCGGAACGAGCGATCTGCGCGCCTTTACCTGGCTTCAGTTCGATGCCGTGTACGGTAGAACCGACTGGAATGTTGCGCAGTTGCAGAGCGTTGCCTGGCTTGATTGGAGCCAGAGCGCCTGCGATCAGCTGGTCGCCAGCACTCACGCCTTTAGGGGCGATGATGTAGCGACGCTCGCCGTCTGCGTAGCAGAGCAGTGCGATGTGAGCAGTACGGTTTGGATCGTATTCGATACGCTCGACAGTGGCGACGATGCCATCTTTGTCGTTGCGACGGAAATCGACCATACGGTAATGCTGCTTATGACCACCACCGATGTGACGAGTGGTAATACGGCCATTGTTGTTACGACCACCAGTCTTCGATTTTTTCTCGAGCAGCGGTGCGTGAGGAGCGCCTTTATGCAGCTCCTGGTTGACCACCTTGACCACAAAACGGCGGCCAGGGGAAGTCGGTTTGCATTTAACGATTGCCATGATGCACCCCTTCCTTACTCAGCACTGCTGCTGAAATCGAGATCTTGGCCTGGCTGAAGGGAGATAACTGCCTTCTTCCAGTCATTACGCTTGCCCAGACCGCGAGCAGTGCGCTTGCTCTTACCCAGAACGTTCAGGGTAGTGACGCGCTCTACTTTCACGCTGAACAGGCTTTCGACGGCCTTCTTGATTTCCAGCTTGGTTGCATCAGTAGCAACCTTGAAAACGAACTGGCCTTTCTTGTCTGCCAGAACCGTAGCCTTCTCGGAAACGTGCGGGCCAAGCAGAACTTTAAATACGCGTTCCTGGTTCATCCCAGCAGCTCCTCGAATTTCTTCACGGCCGACACGGTGATCAACACCTTGTCGTATGCGATCAGACTAACTGGATCGGAACCTTGCACGTCACGTACATCTACGTGTGGCAGGTTACGAGCAGCCAGGTACAGGTTCTGATCAACAGCGTCCGACACGATGAGAACATCGGTCAGGCTCATGTTGTTCAGCTTGCCCAGCAGATCTTTGGTTTTCGGAGTTTCAACAGCGAAATCCTGAACCACGACCAGACGATCAGTACGCACCAGCTCAGCAAGGATGGAACGCATTGCTGCGCGATACATCTTCTTGTTCAGCTTCTGGGAGTGATCCTGTGGACGAGCTGCGAAAGTGGTACCGCCGCCACGCCAGATTGGGCTACGGATAGTACCGGCACGAGCACGGCCAGTACCTTTCTGACGCCATGGGCGCTTACCGCCACCACGAACGTCGGAACGGGTCTTTTGCTGCTTGCTACCTTGACGGCCGCCGGCCATGTAGGCCACGACTGCTTGGTGAACCAGCGTCTCGTTGAACTCGCCGCCAAATGTCAGTTCGGAAACTTCGATCGCTTGAGCGTCATTTACATTTAATTGCATGTCAGCTTCCCCTTAACCGCGAGCCTTGGCTGCTGGACGTACAACCAGGTTGCCGCCAGTAGCGCCAGGAACAGCGCCCTTGACCAACAACAGATTGCGTTCAGCGTCCACGCGCACTACTTCCAGGGACTGCACGGTCACGCGCTCAGCGCCCATATGACCGGACATTTTTTTGCCCTTGAATACACGACCAGGAGTCTGGCACTGGCCGATAGAGCCTGGGACGCGGTGGGATACGGAGTTACCGTGGGTGTTATCTTGCCCGCGGAAATTCCAACGCTTGATCGTACCCTGGAAGCCTTTACCCTTGGACTGACCGGTTACATCAACCAGTTGACCAGCGGCGAAGATTTCAGCGTTGATCAGATCGCCAGCCTGGTACTCGCCTTCTTCAAGACGGAATTCCATGGTGGTGCGACCAGCGGCAACGTTCGCTTTAGCGAAGTGACCAGCTTGAGCTGCTGTTACACGCGAAGCACGACGCTCGCCGACAGTGACTTGCACTGCACGATAGCCATCGGTCTCTTCAGTTTTGAACTGGGTGACGCGATTCGGCTCGATCTCAATGACCGTGACCGGAATGGAGACACCTTCTTCGGTGAAAATACGGGTCATACCGCATTTACGACCGACTACACCAATAGTCATGTTGTAAACCTCATGAGTGTACGGGGCTTTCACCCGCTATGGCCGCCCATTTCAGAGCGTTACACGACCAAGACCGAGTCTTAGCCGAGGCTGATCTGCACTTCCACACCGGCCGCAAGATCAAGCTTCATAAGAGCATCAACGGTTTTATCCGTTGGCTGGACGATGTCCAGAACGCGCTTATGAGTGCGGATTTCGTACTGGTCACGCGCGTCTTTGTTGACGTGCGGGGAAACCAGAACGGTGAACCGCTCTTTACGGGTAGGCAGTGGAATTGGACCACGCACTTGAGCACCAGTACGTTTCGCGGTTTCCACGATTTCCTGGGTTGATTGGTCGATCAGGCGATGGTCGAAAGCCTTCAACCTGATACGGATTTGCTGATTTTGCATTGGATTTCAGACTCCGGCTGCTATTCCCACCGGGCGCAATACGCCCGTTAAAAGGAGGCGCAATTCTATAGACGCCCCAGATAGGTGTCAACCCAATAAAAAAGCCCCCGCTGAGCGGGGGCTTTTTCAATTCATCAAGCAGACTCTATAAAAGAGAATTACTCGATGATTTTGGCTACGACGCCAGCGCCGACGGTACGACCGCCTTCACGGATAGCGAAACGCAGACCATCTTCCATCGCGATGGTTTTGATCAGGGTAACAGTCATCTGAATGTTGTCACCTGGCATTACCATTTCAACGCCTTCTGGCAGCTCGCAGTTACCAGTCACGTCAGTAGTACGGAAGTAGAACTGTGGACGGTAGCCTTTGAAGAACGGAGTGTGACGACCGCCTTCTTCCTTGCTCAGAACGTAAACTTCTGCGGTGAACTTGGTGTGCGGCTTAACCGAACCCGGCTTAACCAGAACCTGACCACGTTCAACGTCGTCACGCTTGGTACCACGCAGCAGAACGCCGCAGTTCTCGCCAGCACGACCTTCGTCGAGCAGCTTGCGGAACATCTCAACACCGGTGCAGGTGGTGGTGGTAGTGTCACGCAGACCAACGATTTCCAGTGCATCTTGAACGCGAACGATACCGCGCTCGATACGACCAGTCACAACAGTACCGCGACCCGAGATCGAGAATACGTCTTCGATTGGCATCAGGAATGGCTTGTCGATCATACGAACTGGTTCTGGGATGTAGGTATCCAGAGTTTCAACCAGTTTACGAACGGCAGTGGTGCCCATTTCGTTGTCGTCTTTGCCTTCCAGCGCCATACGAGCCGAACCGATGATGATCGGAGTGTCGTCGCCTGGGAAGTCATAAGTGGACAGCAGGTCGCGAACTTCCATCTCAACCAGTTCCAGCAGCTCAGCGTCGTCTACCAGGTCAGCCTTGTTCAGGAAAACCACGATGTACGGAACGCCTACCTGACGGGACAGCAGGATGTGCTCACGGGTTTGTGGCATCGGACCATCAGCGGCCGAGCAAACCAGGATCGCGCCGTCCATCTGGGCAGCACCGGTGATCATGTTCTTCACGTAGTCAGCGTGACCTGGGCAGTCAACGTGAGCGTAGTGACGAATAGTCGAGTTGTACTCAACGTGAGCGGTGTTGATGGTGATACCGCGAGCTTTTTCTTCTGGAGCGCTGTCGATCTTGTCGAATTCAACTACGGCCGAACCGAAAACTTCGGAGCAGACGCGAGTCAGAGCAGCGGTCAGAGTGGTTTTACCGTGGTCAACGTGACCGATGGTGCCAACGTTGACGTGCGGTAGGGAACGATCAAATTTTTCTTTAGCCACGACAATTAACTCCTAGCCTAAAGGGGCTGAATCAGCCTTGTTTTTTGGTTACGGATTCGACGATGTGCGACGGAGCCGTATCGTATTTTTTGAATTCCATAGAGTAGCTTGCGCGACCCTGGGACATGGAGCGAACGTCGGTCGCATAACCGAACATCTCACCCAGTGGAACCTCGGCACGGATAACCTTGCCGGACACTGTGTCTTCCATACCCTGGATCATGCCGCGACGACGGTTAAGGTCGCCCATTACATCACCCATATAGTCTTCAGGCGTAACAACCTCTACCGCCATGATCGGCTCGAGCAACTCACCACCACCCTTCTGGGCCAGTTGCTTGGTCGCCATGGAAGCAGCCACTTTAAACGCCATCTCGTTGGAGTCGACGTCGTGGTAAGAACCATCGAACACGGTTGCCTTCAGGCCGATCAGCGGATAGCCGGCAACAACGCCGTTCTTCATCTGCTCTTCGATACCCTTCTGGATAGCCGGGATGTATTCCTTAGGAACCACACCACCTACAACTTCGTTCACGAATTGCAGACCTTCCTGACCTTCATCAGCAGGAGCAAAACGGATCCAGCAGTGACCGAACTGGCCGCGACCACCGGACTGACGAACGAACTTGCCTTCGATTTCACAGTTCTTCGTGATGCGCTCACGATACGAAACCTGAGGCTTGCCGATGTTGGCTTCGACGTTGAACTCACGGCGCATCCGGTCAACCAGGATGTCCAGGTGCAGCTCGCCCATGCCGGAGATGATCGTTTGACCAGTCTCTTCATCAGTTTTAACGCGGAAAGACGGGTCTTCCTGAGCCAGCTTGCCCAGTGCGATACCCATTTTTTCCTGGTCATCCTTGGTCTTAGGCTCTACGGCAACCGAAATAACCGGCTCCGGGAAGTCCATGCGAACCAGGATGATTGGCTTGTCAGCGTTGCAGAGGGTTTCACCAGTGGTGACGTCCTTCATGCCGATCAGGGCCGCGATGTCGCCAGCGCGTACTTCCTTGATCTCTTCACGGGCGTTTGCGTGCATTTGCACCATACGACCCACGCGCTCTTTCTTGCCTTTAACCGAGTTGATCACGCCGTCGCCGGAGTTCAACACGCCCGAGTAAACACGGACGAAGGTCAAGGTACCCACGAATGGGTCGGTAGCGATTTTGAACGCCAGTGCCGCGAACGGCTCGTCGTCACTTGCGTGACGCTCCATTTCCTCTTCCTCGTTATCAGGGTTCGAGCCCTTGATAGCTGGAATGTCGGTTGGAGCAGGCAGGAAGTCGATAACGGCGTCGAGAACCAGGGGAACGCCCTTGTTCTTGAACGACGAACCGCACACAGCCAGAACGATTTCGCCAGCGATAGTGCGCTGACGCAGAGCGGCCTTGATCTCTTCGATCGACAGCTCTTCGCCTTCCAGGTACTTGTTCATCAGCTCTTCACTGGCTTCGGCCGCAGCCTCAACCATGTTGCTGCGCCACTCAGTAGCCAGCTCGAGCATGTCCGCAGGGATTTCCTTGCGAACAGGAACCATACCCTTGTCAGAGTCGTTCCAGTAAACAGCCTGCATGTTGATCAGGTCGATCTGGCCCTGGAAGTTGTCTTCCGAACCGATAGCCAGCTGAATCGGCACCGGAGTGTGACCCAGACGCTGTTTGATCTGACCGATCACGCGCAGGAAGTTGGCACCGGCACGGTCCATCTTGTTTACGTAAACAAGACGTGGAACGCCGTATTTGTTGGCTTGACGCCATACGGTTTCCGACTGCGGCTCAACACCCGAAGTACCGCAGAATACAACGACAGCGCCGTCGAGTACGCGCAGGGAACGTTCAACTTCAATGGTGAAGTCTACGTGGCCCGGGGTATCGATGACGTTGAAACGGTGCTCGTGTGGGTACTGCTTCTCGGAACCTTTCCAGAAGGCGGTAATGGCAGCAGAAGTAATGGTAATACCACGCTCCTGCTCCTGAACCATCCAGTCTGTGGTCGCGGCGCCGTCATGCACCTCGCCCATTTTGTGACTTTTGCCAGTGTAAAAAAGGACGCGCTCGGTGGTGGTGGTTTTACCAGCATCCACGTGAGCGACGATACCGATGTTACGGTAGCGACTAATCGGAGTAGTACGAGCCATAAAGCCCTCGCAAAATTAGTGAAGCTAAAATTAGAAGCGGTAGTGCGAGAAAGCTTTGTTGGCTTCGGCCATACGGTGCACGTCTTCACGCTTCTTAACAGCAGCACCTTTACCTTCAGCAGCATCCAGCAGTTCGCCAGCCAAGCGCAGAGCCATAGACTTCTCGCCACGCTTACGGGCGAAGTCTACCAACCAGCGCATTGCCAGAGCGTTACGGCGGGAAGGACGAACCTCGACCGGAACCTGGTAAGTAGCACCACCAACGCGGCGCGACTTCACTTCGACCAGCGGAGCGATGGCGTCGAGTGCTTTTTCGAAGAGTTCCAGGGGATCGGTGCCGGCCTTACGAGCCTTCACGGTTTCCAGGGCACCATAAACGATACGTTCGGCAACGGCTTTCTTGCCGCTTTCCATAACGTGGTTCATGAATTTGGCGAGGATCTGGCTTCCGTATTTCGGATCGTCCAGAATCTCACGCTTTGCTGCTACGCGACGTCTTGGCATGATAAGCCCTCAAGCGGTCTTCAGGTTAGTTCGGGACAGATCCATTGGATGCAAGCCCGACCTTACTCTTATCGACTCAATAAAATGAAAATCTGCAAAACGACCGATTACTTCGGACGCTTGGTACCGTACTTCGAACGACCCTGGTTACGGCCTTTAACGCCGGAAGTATCCAAGGAGCCGCGAACGGTGTGGTAACGAACACCTGGCAAGTCTTTTACACGACCGCCGCGGATCAGTACCACGCTGTGCTCTTGCAGGTTGTGGCCTTCACCACCGATGTACGAGGAAACCTCGAAACCGTTGGTCAGACGCACACGGCATACTTTACGCAGTGCCGAGTTAGGTTTTTTCGGCGTAGTGGTGTACACACGGGTGCACACGCCACGACGTTGCGGGCAGTTCTGCAGCGCAGGCACGTCGGATTTCTCGACGATACGCTTACGCGGCTGACGTACCAGCTGGTTGATAGTTGCCATCTACTAGCTCCACTGTTGTCTTGCGACGCTATTGTCTTGCAAGAAAAGCAAAATGACAGGAACGGATTCCCGCCAAATTTAGGGGATCAAGAGTCTAAAGAGGATCTTGTCCCCAGTCAAGGCAAGGCCCCGACCTCCCCGCCCGTCGAACCTTGACAATTTGTCTCGATTCGACGAACGGAGCGATCAGGGCCTCAGCTTAGTTACCGCAGAACTCAGTTACCGCTCGAGTTCAGCGCTTCGGTCAGTGCAGCTTCCACTTCACTGGCGCTTACGCGCAACGGCTTGTCTGCATCACGACGACGCTTGCGCTCGCTGTGATATGCCAGACCGGTACCGGCCGGGATCAGACGACCCACGACCACGTTTTCTTTCAGGCCGCGCAGGTAGTCGCGCTTGCCAGTGACTGCCGCTTCGGTCAGTACGCGGGTGGTTTCCTGGAAGGAAGCCGCCGAGATGAACGATTCGGTGGACAACGACGCCTTGGTGATACCCAGCAGAACGCGAGTGAACTTGGAGACAAACTTGTCTTCCGCGCTCAGACGTTCGTTCTCTACCAGTACGTGAGTCAGCTCCATCTGGTCGCCCTTGATGAAACTGGAATCGCCGGACTCGGAGATCTCAACTTTACGCAGCATCTGACGCAGGATGGTCTCGATATGCTTGTCGTTGATCTTCACGCCTTGCAGACGGTAAACGTCCTGGATCTCGTTCACGATGTACTTGGCCAGCGCGCTCACACCCAGCAGACGCAGGATGTCGTGCGGATCGCTTGGACCATCGGAGATAACTTCGCCGCGGTTTACCTGTTCACCTTCGAACACGTTCAGGTGACGCCACTTCGGAATCAGCTCTTCGTACGGATCGCTACCGTCGTTCGGGGTAATGACCAGACGGCGCTTGCCTTTGGTCTCTTTACCGAACGCGATGGTGCCGCTGACTTCAGCCAGAATCGACGCTTCCTTCGGACGACGAGCTTCGAACAGGTCGGCAACACGCGGCAGACCACCGGTGATGTCGCGAGTTTTCGAAGTTTCTTGCGGGATACGAGCGATAACGTCACCGATCGCGATCTTCGCACCGTCCGCAACACCGACCAAGGCGTTGGCTGGCAGGAAGTACTGAGCGATAACGTCAGTGCCTGGCAGCAACAGATCCTTGCCGTTGTCGTCGACCATCTTCACTGCTGGACGGATTTCTTTGCCCGCAGCTGGACGATCTTTCGCGTCGAGTACTTCAATGTTGGTCATACCGGTCAATTCGTCAGTCTGACGCTTGATCGTGATGCCTTCTTCCATGCCCACGTAGGTCACGGTACCTTTCATTTCGGTAACGATCGGGTGAGTGTGCGGATCCCACTTGGCCACGATTGCGCCAGCGTCGACCTTGTCACCTTCTTTAACCGAAATCACAGCACCGTACGGAAGCTTGTAACGCTCACGCTCACGACCGAAGTCATCAGCGATTGCCAGCTCACCGGAACGGGACACGGCAACCAAGTGGCCATCCACTCGCTCAACGTGTTTCAGGTTGTGCAGACGGACAGTACCGCCATTCTTCACCTGAACGCTGTCGGCTGCGGAAGTACGGCTTGCCGCACCACCGATGTGGAACGTACGCATCGTCAGCTGGGTACCCGGCTCACCGATGGACTGGGCAGCAATAACGCCGACCGCTTCACCGATGTTCACCTGGTGACCACGAGCCAGATCACGGCCGTAGCACTTGGCGCAAATGCCATAGCGGGTTTCGCAGCTGATCGGCGAACGCACGATCACTTCGTCGATGCTGTTCAGCTCGATGAACTCGACCCACTTCTCGTCTACCAGGGTACCGGCAGGAACGATAACGTCCTCGGTGCCTGGCTTGAATACGTCACGGGCGATAACACGACCCAATACGCGCTCACCCAACGGCTCTACAACGTCACCGCCTTCAATGTGCGGAGTCATCAACAGACCGTGTTCGGTGCCGCAATCGATCTCGGTTACAACCAGATCCTGCGCCACGTCTACCAGACGACGAGTCAGGTAACCGGAGTTCGCAGTTTTCAACGCGGTATCCGCCAGACCTTTACGAGCACCGTGAGTCGAGATGAAGTACTGAAGTACGCTCAGACCTTCACGGAAGTTCGCAGTAATCGGCGTTTCAATGATGGAACCGTCCGGCTTGGCCATCAGACCACGCATACCGGCCAGCTGACGAATCTGTGCTGCGGAACCCCGCGCACCCGAGTCGGCCATCATGTACATCGAGTTGAAGGACTCTTGGTCGACTTCGTCGCCATGACGGTCGATGACTTTCTCTTTCGAGAGGTTGGCCATCATCGCCTTGGAAACTTCGTCGTTCGCCTTCGACCAAAGGTCGATCACTTTGTTGTACTTCTCGCCCTGGGTTACCAGGCCGGAGGCGTACTGGCTCTCGATCTCTTTCACTTCGTCGGTGGCTGCACCGATGATGCGGGCTTTTTCGTCCGGGATAACGAAGTCGTTAACACCGATGGAAACGCCGGAGATGGTCGAGTAAGCGAAACCGGTGTACATCAACTGGTCAGCGAAGATCACGGTCTCTTTCAGACCAACCACGCGGTAGCACTGGTTGATCAGCTTGGAGATCGCCTTTTTCTTCATCGGCAGGTTGACGACATCGTACGACAGACCTTTTGGCACAACCTGGAACAGCAGCGCACGGCCGACAGTGGTGTCGACGATACGAGTGTTGCTCACGCTGTTGCCGTCACGGTCGTTGACGGTTTCGTTGATACGAACCTTGACCTTGGCGTGCAGTGCGGCTTCGCCGGCACGGAACACACGGTCAACTTCCTGCAGATCCGCGAACACACGACCTTCGCCCTTGGCGTTGATCGCTTCACGAGTCATGTAGTACAGACCCAATACAACGTCCTGCGACGGAACGATGATTGGCTCACCGTTGGCTGGCGACAGAATGTTGTTGGTCGACATCATCAACGCACGCGCTTCGAGCTGGGCTTCCAGCGTCAGCGGTACGTGCACGGCCATTTGGTCGCCGTCGAAGTCGGCGTTGTACGCGGCGCAGACCAGCGGGTGCAGCTGGATAGCCTTACCTTCGATCAGGACCGGTTCAAACGCCTGGATACCCAGACGGTGAAGGGTCGGTGCACGGTTGAGAAGAACCGGGTGTTCGCGAATCACTTCAGCGAGAACGTCCCAAACCTCTGGCAGTTCGCGCTCGACCATTTTCTTGGCCGCTTTGATGGTGGTCGCGAGACCACGCATTTCCAGCTTGCCGAAAATGAATGGTTTGAACAGCTCGAGAGCCATCTTCTTCGGCAGACCGCACTGGTGCAGACGCAGGGTCGGACCTACGGTAATTACCGAACGACCGGAGTAGTCAACACGCTTACCGAGCAAGTTCTGACGGAAACGACCCTGCTTACCCTTGATCATGTCAGCCAGGGATTTCAGAGGACGCTTGTTCGAACCGGTGATAGCGCGGCCACGACGACCGTTGTCGAGCAGTGCATCGACAGCTTCCTGCAACATACGCTTTTCGTTGCGCACGATGATGTCCGGAGCGGACAGATCCAGCAGGCGCTTCAAACGGTTGTTACGGTTGATCACTCGACGATACAGATCGTTGAGGTCGGAAGTCGCGAAACGACCGCCATCCAGCGGGACCAGTGGACGCAGATCTGGCGGCAGAACCGGCAGAACGGTCAGCACCATCCACTCTGGCAGGTTGCCGGAACCCTGGAAGGCTTCCATCAACTTCAGACGCTTGGACAGCTTCTTGATCTTGGTTTCCGAGTTGGTTTGCGGAATTTCTTCGCGCAGACGGCCAATCTCGTGCTCCAGGTCGATAGCGTGCAGCAGTTCACGGACAGCTTCTGCACCCATGCGGGCGTCGAAGTCATCACCAAACTCTTCCAGCGCTTCGAAGTACTGCTCGTCGTTCAGCAGCTGACCCTTTTCAAGGGTGGTCATGCCTGGATCGATAACGACGTAGCTCTCGAAGTAGAGAACGCGTTCGATATCACGCAGGGTCATGTCCATCAGCAGGCCGATACGGGACGGCAGCGATTTCAGGAACCAGATGTGGGCAACCGGCGAAGCCAGTTCGATGTGCGCCATGCGCTCACGACGAACCTTGGCCAGTGCAACTTCAACGCCGCACTTCTCGCAGATCACACCACGGTGCTTCAAGCGCTTGTACTTACCGCACAGGCACTCGTAATCCTTTACCGGGCCAAAGATCTTGGCGCAGAACAGACCGTCACGCTCAGGTTTGAACGTACGGTAGTTGATGGTTTCCGGCTTTTTAACTTCGCCGAACGACCACGAGCGGATCATCTCAGGCGAGGCCAATCCGATACGGATGGCGTCGAACTCTTCGACTTGACCCTGGTTTTTCAGCAAATTCAGTAGGTCTTTCAAGGCCTTTCCTCCTGGCGGAGCAGAGAGCGGGCAGTCCTGCCCCGCTCTCGATCGCGTCACGTGTTATTCGGTTTCCAGATCGATATCGATGCCGAGGGAACGAATTTCCTTGATCAACACGTTGAAGGACTCGGGCATGCCCGGCTCCATACGGTGATCGCCATCCACGATGTTTTTGTACATCTTGGTACGGCCGTTCACATCGTCCGACTTCACTGTGAGCATTTCTTGCAGAGTGTAAGCGGCACCGTATGCTTCCAGTGCCCAGACCTCCATCTCCCCGAAACGCTGACCACCGAACTGTGCCTTACCACCCAGCGGCTGCTGGGTAACCAGGCTGTACGAACCGGTAGAACGCGCGTGCATCTTGTCGTCTACCAAGTGGTTCAGCTTCAGCATGTACATGTAGCCAACGGTAACTGGACGCTCGAACTTGTTGCCGGTACGGCCGTCAGTCAGCTGCATCTGGCCGCTTTCCGGCAGGTCTGCCAGTTTCAGCATGGCCTTGATTTCGCTTTCCTTGGCGCCGTCGAACACTGGAGTGGCCATTGGAACGCCGCCACGCAGGTTCTTCGCCAGATCCAGGATTTCCTGATCGGAGAAGCTGTCCAGATCTTCGTTACGACCGCCGATCTGGTTGTAGATCTCGTCCAGGAAGGTACGCAGTTCAGCGACTTTACGCTGCTCTTCGACCATCCGGTTGATCTTCTCGCCCAGACCTTTGGCCGCGAGGCCCAGGTGGGTTTCAAGGATCTGACCAACGTTCATACGCGAAGGTACGCCCAACGGGTTGAGGACGACGTCGACCGGGGTGCCATTGGCATCGTGCGGCATGTCTTCAACCGGCATGATCACGGAGACCACACCTTTGTTACCGTGACGACCGGCCATCTTGTCGCCCGGCTGGATGCGACGACGGATTGCCAGGTAAACCTTGACGATTTTCAGCACGCCTGGAGCCAGGTCATCGCCCTGCTGCAGTTTGCGCTTCTTGTCTTCGAACTTGTCGTCCAGCAGACGGCGACGATCAACGATGTAGGCCTGAGCCTTCTCGAGCTGCTCGTTCAGAGCATCTTCAGCCATGCGCAGTTTGAACCACTGACCATGCTCAAGACCGTCGAGAACTTCGTCGGTGATGTCCTGACCTTTCTTCAGACCGGCGCCGCCTTCAGCCTTGTGGCCTACCAGAGCGGAGCGCAGACGTTCGAAGGTCGCGCCTTCTACGATACGGAACTCTTCGTTCAAATCCTTGCGGATCTCGTCCAGCTGGGACTTCTCGATCGACAGAGCACGAGCATCACGCTCAACGCCGTCGCGGGTGAAGACCTGTACGTCGATGACAGTACCTTTGGTACCGGTAGGTACACGCAGGGAGGTGTCTTTAACGTCGCTGGCTTTTTCACCGAAGATCGCACGCAGCAGTTTTTCTTCCGGAGTCAGTTGGGTCTCGCCTTTCGGAGTGACCTTGCCCACCAGGATGTCGCCTGCGCCTACTTCAGCACCTACATAAACGATACCGGCTTCGTCCAGCTTGTTCAGTGCAGCTTCACCCACGTTCGGGATGTCCGCAGTGATTTCCTCTGGGCCAAGCTTGGTGTCACGGGCCACACAGGTCAGTTCCTGAATGTGGATCGTGGTGAAGCGGTCTTCCTGAACCACACGCTCGGACAGGCAGATGGAGTCTTCGAAGTTGAAGCCGTTCCATGCCATGAACGCGATGCGCATGTTCTGACCCAGTGCCAGCTCACCCATGTCGGTGGACGGGCCGTCGGCCATGATGTCGCTACGCTGAACGCGATCACCCTTGCTCACCAGCGGACGCTGGTTGATGCAGGTGTTCTGGTTCGAGCGGGTGTATTTGGTCAGGTTGTAGATGTCGACACCGGCTTCACCGGTTTCAACTTCGTCATCAGCAACACGAACCACGATACGGCTGGCATCAACGGAGTCGATCACGCCGCCACGACGAGCCACGACGCAAACGCCGGAGTCGCGAGCCACGTTACGCTCCATGCCCGTACCTACCAGCGGCTTGTCAGCGCGCAGGGTTGGTACAGCTTGACGCTGCATGTTCGAACCCATCAACGCACGGTTGGCGTCGTCGTGCTCGAGGAACGGAATCAGCGACGCTGCAACCGAAACTACCTGCTTCGGCGAAACGTCCATCAGGGTGACGTCTTCCGGCGCCTTGACGGTGAATTCGTTCAGGTGACGTACGGCTACCAGTTCGTCAATCAGGACTTTCTGCTCGTTCATGGTCGCCGAAGCCTGCGCGATCACATGATCGGCTTCTTCAATGGCGGACAGGAACACGATCTCGTCGGTGACTACACCCTCTTTCACCACACGGTACGGGCTTTCCAGGAAGCCGTACTGGTTGGTGCGGGCATAAGCAGCCAGGGAGTTGATCAGACCGATGTTCGGACCTTCCGGCGTTTCAATCGGGCAGACACGACCGTAGTGAGTCGGGTGTACGTCACGGACTTCAAAGCCTGCGCGCTCACGAGTCAGACCGCCAGGGCCGAGTGCAGAGACACGACGCTTGTGGGTGATCTCGGACAGCGGGTTGTTCTGGTCCATGAACTGCGAGAGCTGGCTGGAACCGAAGAACTCCTTCACCGCCGCAGCCACTGGCTTGGCGTTGATCAGGTCTTGCGGCATCAGGCCTTCGCTTTCAGCCATCGACAGACGCTCTTTGACCGCACGCTCAACACGTACCAGGCCAACGCGGAACTGGTTCTCGGCCATTTCGCCTACGCAGCGAACACGACGGTTACCCAGGTGGTCGATGTCATCGACGATGCCTTTACCGTTACGGATGTCGACCAGAGTCTTCAGGACCGCGACGATGTCTTCCTTGCACAACACGCCCGAACCTTCGATCTCGGTACGACCGATACGACGGTTGAACTTCATCCGGCCGACCGCAGACAGGTCATAGCGCTCAGGGCTGAAGAACAGGTTGTTGAACAGGGTCTCGGCAGCGTCTTTGGTCGGCGGCTCGCCTGGACGCATCATGCGATAGATCTCGACCAGCGCTTCCAATTGGTTGCTGGTGGAGTCGATCTTCAGCGTGTCGGAGATGAACGGACCGCAGTCGATGTCGTTGGTGTACAGAGTTTCGATGCGAACAACGCCGGCCTTGGCGATTTTCGCCAGGACTTCGGTCGACAGCTCGGTGTTGCACTCTGCCAGGATTTCGCCGGTAGCTGGATGCACGATGACCTTGGCGGTGGTACGACCCAGGACGTAGTCCAGAGGCACGTCCAGCTCTTTGATCCCGGCCTTTTCCAGCTGGTTGATGTGGCGGGCAGTAATACGACGGCCCTGCTCGACAATAACCTTGCCTTTATCGTCCTGGATATCGAGAACAGCCACTTCACCGCGCAGACGCTGAGGCACCAGTTCCAGGCTCAGGCCTTCGCCTTTAACGTGGAATACGTTGGTGGTGTAGAAAGCGTCCAGCACTTCTTCGGTGGTGTAGCCGAGCGCGCGCAGCAGCACCGAGGCCGGCAGCTTGCGACGACGGTCGATACGCACAAATACGCAGTCTTTCGGGTCGAACTCGAAGTCCAGCCACGAACCGCGGTAAGGGATGATGCGCGCGGAGTACAGCAGTTTACCGGAACTGTGCGTCTTGCCGCGGTCGTGGTCGAAGAACACGCCCGGGGAACGGTGCAGCTGGGAAACGATAACACGCTCGGTACCGTTGATTACGAAGGTACCGTTCTCAGTCATCAATGGGATTTCGCCCATGTAGACTTCTTGCTCTTTGATGTCCTTGATCGCTTTGTTCGACGATTCTTTGTCGAAAATGATCAGGCGCACTTTTACCCGCAAAGGTACGGCGAAAGTTACACCGCGCAATACGCATTCTTTGACATCAAATGCCGGTTCGCCCAGGCGATAACCGACGTACTCCAGCGCAGCATTGCCGGAGTAGCTGATGATCGGGAAAACGGATTTGAAGGCCGCATGCAGGCCCACGTCGCGGAACTGATCTTTAGTCGCTCCCGCTTGCAAGAATTCACGATACGAATCCAGCTGGATGGCCAGGAGGTACGGCACATCCATGACGTCCGGCAACTTGCTAAAGTCCTTGCGGATACGTTTTTTCTCAGTATATGAGTAAGCCATCAGCGTTCCCCAGCTTGGTCACCTGCTTGTTTGGCCCCTCCCGACGGGAGCAGCCAGAAAATCGTGCAAACCCCATGGTTTGCGCCACCGCATCGGGTGGTTACAGCGCCTTTATCAGCACCGACCCAGTCGGCTGCCAATAACGGAAAAAGGCCGGTGGCAAGAGCCACCAGCCATCAGCCTGTCGCTTGACGCTCGGGCTGGAGGAGCAAAGTCGATACTTATTTCAGCTCGACTTTAGCGCCTGCTTCTTCCAGCTTCTTCTTGGCGTCTTCAGCAGCTTCTTTCGAAACGCCTTCAGCTACAACCTGAGGAGCGCCGTCTACTTTCTCTTTGGCTTCTTTCAGGCCCAGACCGGTCAGTTCACGAACTGCCTTGATCACGTTAACCTTCTTCTCGCCAGCTTCCAGCAGAACAACGTTGAACTCGGTTTGCTCTTCAACAGCAGCAGCAGCTACAGCTGGGCCAGCCGAAGCAGCAGCAGCGGTAACACCGAAGGTTTCTTCCATCGCTTTGATCAGCTCAACGATTTCCACTACGGATTTCTGGCCGATTGCTTCGATGATTTGTTCGTTAGTCAGAGACATGACTCAATTCCTGAATTGGGGGACGGCCTACGCGACCATCGAAATAAACAAAAAACGCGAGAAGTTGACGAGCCTTAGGCTGCGGCAGCTTCTTTCTGGTCGCGAATTGCCGCCAGAGTACGAGCCAACTTGCTGGTAGCGCCTTGAATCACGCTCATCAGCTGAGAAATTGCTTCGTCACGGGTCGGCAGAGTTGCCAGTACGTCGATCTGATTAGCTGCGAGGAACTTGCCCTCGAACGCAGCTGCCTTGATCTCGAACTTGTCCTGACCCTTGGCAAACTCTTTGAAGATACGAGCAGCAGCGCCCGGATGTTCGTTCGAGAATGCAATCAGGGTCGGGCCGGTGAACACGTCGTTGAGGACACTGTATTCAGTGTCAGCAACTGCGCGCTTGAGCAGGGTGTTACGTACAACACGTACGTAAACGCCAGCTTCACGAGCCTCTTTACGGAGTCCGGTCATTGCGCCTACTGTTACGCCACGGGCATCAACCACGACAGCGGACAGAGCGACTTTGGCAGCCTCGTTGACTTCAGCGACGATGGCCTTCTTGTCTTCGAGATTAATTGCCACGGGTTTAACTCCTGCTTGTTACCGTTTCACTCGGTCGAAACCGAATGTCGTTTTGGTGTCTGATTCGGTAAGGAACCGGGAGCACCATCTGCGTAGGCTTGTGGTTTAAGGCTTGCGCCGCCTACGGTCTTGGATAGCCCCCGCCAGGCAGGGACCCCAATCTTTCAATTGGCGCGAATAATCGCGCCAACCTTTGTCTTACGCGTCCAGCGAGCTCTGGTCGATAACCAGACCTGGGCCCATAGTGGTGCTCAGGGTAACGCGCTTGACGTAAATACCTTTCGAGGAAGCTGGCTTGATACGCTTCAGATCAGCGATCAGGGCCTCAACGTTTTCCTTCAGCTTGACGGCATCGAAACCGATCTTGCCAACGGAGGTGTGGATGATGCCGTTTTTGTCGGTGCGGTAACGAACCTGACCAGCCTTGGCGTTTTTAACCGCGGTAGCTACGTCTGGAGTTACGGTGCCGACTTTCGGGTTAGGCATCAGGCCACGTGGACCGAGGATCTGACCCAGTTGACCTACAACGCGCATGGCATCCGGGGATGCGATCACTACGTCGTAGTTCAGGTCGCCGCCTTTCATTTCGGCAGCCAGGTCGTCCATACCTACACGGTCAGCGCCGGCAGCCAGAGCGGCCTCAGCAGCTGGACCCTGGGTGAACACGGCAACGCGAACGGTCTTGCCAGTGCCGTGTGGCAGCACAGTAGCGCTACGAACAACCTGGTCGGATTTACGCGGGTCTACACCCAGGTTTACAGCAACGTCGAACGACTCGCTGAACTTGACAGTCGACAGCTCAGCCAGCAGAGCAGCAGCGTCTACAATGTTGTAGGCCTTGCCTGCTTCGATTTTGCCGGCGATAGCCTTTTGACGCTTGGTCAGCTTAGCCATTACACACCCTCCACGTTAAGGCCCATGCTACGAGCAGAACCGGCGATAGTACGCACGGCTGCATCCATATCAGCTGCAGTCAGATCCGCGTTTTTGGTTTTCGCGATTTCTTCCAGCTGAGCACGGGTAACAGTGCCAACCTTAACGGTGTTCGGACGAGCGGAACCGCTGGTCAGACCGGCCGCCTTCTTCAGCAGAACCGAAGCAGGGGTGGATTTGGTTTCGAAAGTGAAGCTACGGTCGCTGTAAACAGTGATGATCACTGGAGTCGGCAGACCTGCTTCAAGACCCTGAGTACGGGCGTTGAAAGCCTTGCAGAATTCCATGATGTTCACGCCGTGCTGACCCAGAGCAGGACCAACAGGTGGGCTTGGGTTAGCCTGAGCGGCCTTCACTTGCAGCTTGATGTAAGCGGTAATCTTCTTGGCCATGAGGCACTCCAATTACGGGTTCGAACGCCTCGAAAGGCTCCCCGGTTACTTGCGCGTTTATCCCAGTGACGACAAAACCCCACAGCCTAGGGCTGCGGGGTTGGGATGCTTGTTCAGCTAGACCTTTTCGACCTGACTGAACTCCAACTCTACCGGAGTAGAGCGACCGAAAATAAGCACCGCCACCTGGACACGGCTCTTTTCGTAGTTAACTTCTTCGACGGTGCCGTTAAAGTCAGCGAATGGACCGTCAGTAACGCGAACTACCTCACCCGGCTCAAACAGAGTCTTCGGCTTCGGCTTATCGCTACCATCAGCCACGCGACGCAGAATGGCTTCCGCCTCTTTATCGGTGATTGGAGCAGGCTTGTCGGCGGTACCGCCAATGAAGCCCATCACCCGAGGAGTATCCTTGACCAAGTGCCAAGTACCCTCATTCATATCCATCTGTACCAGCACATAGCCTGGGAAGAACTTGCGTTCGCTTTTGCGCTTCTGGCCATTACGCATTTCAACCACTTCTTCAGTGGGAACCAGAATTTCGCCGAAGCCATCTTCCATGCCAGCCAGCTTAACGCGCTCAATCAGCGAGCGCATGACATGCTTCTCGTAACCCGAGTAAGCATGCACAACGTACCAACGCTTAGCCACGGGACACCCTTAGCCGACAATCAAGGAAACAAGCCAACCGAGCAGGGAATCAACACCCCACAACAGCAACGCCATAACGATAACCACAGCAACAACGATCAACGTAGTCTGCGTGGTTTCCTGGCGAGTTGGCCATACGACTTTACGAATCTCGGTGCGCGCTTCCTTAACCAGTACAAAGAACGACTTGCCCTTTGCAGTCTGCAGGCCTACAAAGGCAGCTACAGCAGCAATTACAAGCAAAGCGAGTACACGGTACAGGATCGGCGAAGCAGCGTAATACTGATTGCCAACTACACCCACAACCACCAAAGCAGCTACCACAAGCCACTTGAGCAGATCGAAGCGAGAGCCTTGAGCTTCAGCCTTAGGAGTCATCTATGAAGATCCTGTGAAAAGAAAGCCAGACACACCAAGTGAATCTGGCAGGTCAGGAGGGAATCGAACCCCCAACCTACGGTTTTGGAGACCGTCGCTCTGCCAATTGAGCTACTGACCTAAAACAAAATCAGGCCGACCATTATGCCGGCCCGAAAAATACATTACAACCGCTTATTCGATGATTTTAGCTACGACGCCAGCGCCGACGGTACGACCGCCTTCACGGATAGCGAAACGCAGACCATCTTCCATCGCGATGGTTTTGATCAGGGTAACAGTCATCTGAATGTTGTCACCTGGCATTACCATTTCAACGCCTTCTGGCAGCTCGCAGTTACCAGTCACGTCAGTAGTACGGAAGTAGAACTGTGGACGGTAGCCTTTGAAGAACGGAGTGTGACGACCGCCTTCTTCCTTGCTCAGAACGTAAACTTCTGCGGTGAACTTGGTGTGCGGCTTAACCGAACCCGGCTTAACCAGAACCTGACCACGTTCAACGTCGTCACGCTTGGTACCACGCAGCAGAACGCCGCAGTTCTCGCCAGCACGACCTTCGTCGAGCAGCTTGCGGAACATCTCAACACCGGTGCAGGTGGTGGTGGTAGTGTCACGCAGACCAACGATTTCCAGTGCATCTTGAACGCGAACGATACCGCGCTCGATACGACCAGTCACAACAGTACCGCGACCCGAGATCGAGAATACGTCTTCGATTGGCATCAGGAATGGCTTGTCGATCATACGAACTGGTTCTGGGATGTAGGTATCCAGAGTTTCAACCAGTTTACGAACGGCAGTGGTGCCCATTTCGTTGTCGTCTTTGCCTTCCAGCGCCATACGAGCCGAACCGATGATGATCGGAGTGTCGTCGCCTGGGAAGTCATAAGTGGACAGCAGGTCGCGAACTTCCATCTCAACCAGTTCCAGCAGCTCAGCGTCGTCTACCAGGTCAGCCTTGTTCAGGAAAACCACGATGTACGGAACGCCTACCTGACGGGACAGCAGGATGTGCTCACGGGTTTGTGGCATCGGACCATCAGCGGCCGAGCAAACCAGGATCGCGCCGTCCATCTGGGCAGCACCGGTGATCATGTTCTTCACGTAGTCAGCGTGACCTGGGCAGTCAACGTGAGCGTAGTGACGAATAGTCGAGTTGTACTCAACGTGAGCGGTGTTGATGGTGATACCGCGAGCTTTTTCTTCTGGAGCGCTGTCGATCTTGTCGAATTCAACTACGGCCGAACCGAAAACTTCGGAGCAGACGCGAGTCAGAGCAGCGGTCAGAGTGGTTTTACCGTGGTCAACGTGACCAATGGTCCCTACGTTGACGTGGGGCAGGGAACGATCAAATTTTTCCTTAGCCATCGATAACACCCTCAACAGAAGAATTAGACGAACGATATCTACCATTAAAACAAAGGCAGATATTTTCATATCTGCCTTGTTATATGGAGCTCTTGAGCGGATTTGAACCGCTGACCTCACCCTTACCAAGGGTGTGCTCTACCAACTGAGCTACAAGAGCGTAACACTTTGCACAACCTGCAAACTTGGAGCGGGTAGCGGGAATCGAACCCGCATCATCAGCTTGGAAGGCTGAGGTTCTACCACTAAACTATACCCGCGGAGCTTGCAGCTCACGCTAAAAATGGTGGAGGGGGAAGGATTCGAACCTTCGAAGTCGTAGACGTCAGATTTACAGTCTGATCCCTTTGGCCGCTCGGGAACCCCTCCTAAGCGAGCCGGCATTCTATACTATGCCGACCCTCTGTCAAGCATTTTCTCATTAAAAACCTGAGGTTAGCTGCGTTGACACCGCTCCGCTTTGACAACCTGTTTAGGTGTTCGCTGTGGAGCGGGCGCCATTCTATGCAAACTATTCCAGCGGTGCAACCCCCTCACACAGCATTATTTTATGTTTTAACTCATTGAATTCCTTGGAAAGGTTCTGCAACTGCACATCCCCCAATAAACGCTGGCTCTCGGGCGCAATGCGCAACCAATATCCAGGCTCGGGAAGATCCTTTTGCGATGCCTGAACCTTCACACTCATGCCCGCTAGACGCATCTGTAGCGCGGAAAGGCTGCTTTCTTGAGTCAAACCACCCAAAAACAGACACTCCTGTCCGGCATGGCGCGCGCCTTGCACTCCCGCCGAGTCACCAGTCGCCTCACTCAATAAGCGAATATCTTGCTGGGACCCGCGGTACATGCTGAGAGGAGTGACATCTTTTGCACGGAAGGGCGCCTCCTGCTGATGCCAGACGCAATAGAACACATTGAGAACAACGAGCAGCAGGAACAACCAACGCATACAAACCTCAAGTTAAAGGACACGCCATCGCCAACCCTACAAATACCAGGTCAGGGACGATCCGAGCATCAGGCACGACGTCCGCCACCAATCCAGCATCGCCACCGGTAATAAAGACAGCAAAGCGCCCCCCCCAATAGGATCGAGCCATTTCCATCTGGGTCAGAACGAAACCTCTCAACATTAATGAGCACCCTCGCTCCACCGCCTCGACGGTACTGCGCCCCGGAGCATGGCTCGTCAACGCTTTTTCGGCAGCCAAGTCCCCATAACGGATTTTCCGGGTATGCGTACGTAACTGGTTACGCATCAAGGGCATCCCTGGGCAAATGAATCCCCCCAGGTGCTCACCTTCGGCATTAATAAAGTCAGCCGTCACAGCAGTGCCAAAATCCAGAATCAGACAGGCGCCGGCAGCCAGATGAAAGCCACCGAGCATCGCCAACCAGCGATCCAGTCCCAAGCGTTCATAGTCGTCATAGCCATTCCTGACACCAGACATTTCACTGGCCGACTTTGCGCAAACGACCGAGATGCCGAACGTCTGCTCGAGAATTCGGGTGAGCGCAGCAGTTTCTTCGCTGGTTCTTACGCTGACCAACCGACATTTGCGCAACGACAGGCTCTCAAATGCAAACAAGCTATCCACCAGAGCTTGATCCGAGTCGACAACACCTTCCGCGAAAAGACCGCCAGCAGCCGTATTCAATACGCGCCACTTGATAAAGCTATTCCCACAGTCGAGCTCAAGAATCATCACGCAACCTCAGACTGAGCTCACCACCACTAAATACTTTTTCCACGCCGTCCACCTTCAAGCGCAGCGCACCCTGGCTATCAATACCAAGCACTACGCCTTCTATATGACTAACGCCCGCAACCAAAGAAACCGGGCGACCTTGCCACATGTGATCCTTTTCCCATTCCTCCTGGAACGCAGAGAAACCATGGACCTGATGACGCTGGATATAATCGTGCAGTTGGTCGCTCAGCTCAGCCACCAAGACGTTGCGATCGCAGGTTTGACCCGTCTCGAGTCGAATTGACGTCCATTGCTGGTCAACTTCCTCAGCAACCTGCATGTTCACATTAATGCCTATACCCAGCACCACATGGCAAACATCTGCCGGATCCCCTACTAGCTCAAGAAGAATACCGGCGATTTTCTTGTTCCCGACCAGCACATCGTTGGGCCACTTCAATCCTGCGCCCGCCACCCCCAGCTTTCGCAGGGCATGCATAACAGCCAAACCGACCACCAGACTCAAGCCCTCAAGCTGGCGCATGCCACCTTCAATGCGCAGGACCAGGCTGTAGTAGAGATTTTCAGCAAAAGGGCTTACCCATTTGCGGCCTCTGCGACCGCGACCGGAAATCTGTCGTTCGGCCAATACCAGAAACGGCGCCGCTCGACCCTGATTGATCGCGCGAAGCGCCTCTGCGTTAGTGGAATCGATGGAATCAAAGACTGTAATCGGCCAAACCGCTGCTAAGGCACTAATCTTCAGGGGGTCGAGGAGCGTCAAGGGTGCAGCCAGTTGATAGCCTCTGCCCCGGACTTTGTTTATGGACAACCCGAGCTCAGCCTCAAGATGCTGAAGCTGCTTCCACACCGCACTTCGACTGATTCCCAGGGTAACCCCCAGAGCCTCGCCGGAATGGAATCGACCATCCTTTAATAGATTCAACAACGTCAGCATGCAGGTCTCGCCTCACAATGAGGTCCGAATAATAGCCATGAGCCGGGCGATTGCATAGAAATCAAGCGCACCACTTTCCTGCGGGCAAAACAAAACCCCAACTGCTTTCGCAATTGGGGTTTCGGAATTTAATCTTGACGATGACCTACTCTCACAT